>NZ_JAVFHZ010000003.1:0-374178 GCF_033052755.1 Idiomarina solivarensis
GCGTTTCGCTATCCGTGAGGGTGGCCGTACCGTAGGTGCAGGCGTTGTATCGAAAATCATGGACTAATGCAGTCTGACTGATTTTAAGAGCCCGGCTTTGGCCGGGCTTTTTTATGTCTGGAAATAAGTAGGGTAAGGCTTGTTCAAGTATTGACTTTTGTAGTCGGAAAATGAACTATTGAAGTAGATACTCAACTTATAGTCAGTCTATTGAAATTACTCGGATACTTTTCTCTTTTTGTTTGTTCGGTGCTGAGCTTCGCTGCTAAAGCGCAGGTGCCGGTCTATGTTGCTGCTTATGATTACCCTCCTTATTTCTCTGATGTGTTGGAAACCGACCTGACCCGGGAGTTGGTTACTTCATTAAATAAACATCAAAATAGTTACCAATTTATTATCGAAGTTATTCCTCCAACCGCGCGTTATAAAGCTCTCAGTCAGGAAGGTTGCTGCGACGTTATTTTCTTCGAATCTCCACGCTGGGGTTGGAACAATAGCGGTGTCAGTTACAAAAAAACGATGCCATTAGTTAAAGGGAAAGAAAGGCTTGTCACTGTAAAAGCGGAAGGAAGAAAACAATCCTTCTTTGATAATTACGAAGGTAAAACGCTGGGTGGGGTAAAAGGTTATCATTACTTGCTTGGCGGAAGGTTGCTAGCCTCTGATGAAGCCAAAGAAAACTATACGATTTATTTAGCAAACTCCAGAATTATTAACCTACGCATGGTGTTAGGGGGGCGAGTTGATCTTACGGTTGTTAATGATGAATTACTGGCCGTGCTAGAAGGGTCTGATCAACTAAAAATCGATAACCTGTTAATTTCAGAAGAGGTCAGCCACGAATATACCTTGCACCTGCTCGTTGGTGAAAAAAAGAATATTACCGCAGAGACCTTGCAGAAGCTACTGAGTGAACTAGGTAGAAAAGGAGAGTTTAGCCAATTGTTTAAACGCTTTAATATGGAAAGGTTCCAGATATACCGGCCTAATGCCGTTCGCTAATAAACGCTAAGACCTAAGCGGTTAGCAAGTTCCCTGACCATATACATACCACGAGCACTGTTGCCAAAGCTGTTTAATCTGGGACTCCAGGAACAAATCACACCGAAATCAGGAACTACCGCTATCATACCTCCGCCAACACCACTTTTCGCCGGCACACCCACAGTGAACGCAAATTCACCACTTTGGTCATACATGCCACTAGTCGAAAGCAGGGCATTTATGCGCTGTGAGTCTCGCTTGGACATAATTTTCTTTTTAGAAAAAGGACAAACTCCGTCATTGGCCAGAAAAGTAAAAGAACGAGCCAGGTTTTCGCAGGACATGGTCAAAGCGCATTGCCAGAAATAGTGATCCAGTAACTCACCAACATCGGCGTCGATATTGCCGAAACTCTTCATTAGGTGTGCTAAAGCGGCATTGCGATGACCATGCTCTTTCTCTGACTGGTGAACAATTTCATCGGCATACACATTATCGTTGCCGCATAAGGTGCGAACCAAGCTTAAGACTGCATTCTTACTGGCGGAGTACCGGCTGACTAAAACATCACTGACAACAATAGCACCAGCATTGATCATAGGGTTACGCGGAATACCTTTTTCCCATTCCAGCTGAACTATCGAGTTGAAAGCCTGGCCCGAAGGTTCCATTTTGACTCGGTCCCACAGGTCCTCGCCTAAACGCTCCATGGCCAGCATCAGCCCAAAAATCTTAGAAATAGACTGAATGGAAAATTGCTCACTGGTATCACCAACGTTAAACACCTCACCATCGAGCGTGGCAAGGGTTAGCCCACAGAGCTCAGGGTTGACCTCTGCTAACGCCGGAATGTAGTCAGCAACATGCCCTTCGGTAATGGTCATCGCTTGCTGGTGGATTTCTTCCAGTAAGCGATTCAGATCATCCGGGGCATGGATGTGTTGCCCACCACTGACGAGATCACGCGTCAATGGGGTGCTCCGGATGCGTAATCGTTTTTAGACGTTCTTTTAACTGCTCGGATAGCTTCACTGAACGCTCCTGTTGATAGTCAAAATAAACTAATACTGTTTTACCGTTAGCGCAGAGTTTATCTTTTTGCCAGATCTCTGTCGTGATATCAAACGAGCTGCCACCTAAGCGGCTGACGTACGTATTCACAGTAACATGCCCACCAAAATAGATGGGGCGTAAGTAATCCACTTCAAGGCGTGCAACAATTAAGCTTTTCGTCTCTGGTGACATTTCACCAAAAAACTCAAAAATAGGTAGTCGGCCTGTTTCTATCCAGCCCGGGATCACGGTGTTATTCACGTGCCCGAGCGCATCGGTTTCATAAAATCGTACTTTAAAGTCTTCCGTTAACATACTGCGTCCTGTTTATGACTGTTTAAGCATAGGCTTTAAGAAACGCGCTGTGTGAGAGCGCTCATTTTCACAGATTTCTTCCGGTGTACCTTCACACAGGATTTCACCGCCGCCGGAACCCCCCTCCGGACCTAAATCTATGATCCAGTCTGCGGTTTTTATTACGTCTAAGTTGTGTTCTATGACCACAACTGTGTTGCCGTGGTCACGTAAGCGATGGATCACAGCCAGCAGCTGTTTGATATCATGGAAGTGCAGCCCGGTGGTGGGCTCATCCAGAATGTATAAGGTTTTACCGGTATCGCGTTTAGACAACTCGCGGGATAATTTCACCCGTTGAGCTTCACCGCCGGATAGTGTTGTTGCCGACTGGCCTAAACGAACATAAGACAAACCTACGTCCATTAAGGTTTGCAGTTTACGAGCAATGGCCGGAACCGGGTCGAAAAACTCGCGAGCGTCTTCAATGGTCATATCCAGCACTTCGTGAATATTTTTCCCTTTGTATTGTACTTCCAGGGTTTCACGGTTGTAGCGCTGTCCTTTACAGATATCGCAAGGCACATAAACATCCGGCAGGAAATGCATTTCAACTTTAATGACACCGTCGCCCTGACAAGCTTCACAACGCCCGCCGCGTACATTAAAGCTAAAGCGGCCGGGTTTATAACCGCGGGCCCTGGACTCTGGTACACCCGCAAACAATTCACGTATCGGCGTAAAAATGCCGGTATAAGTGGCCGGGTTAGAGCGGGGCGTACGGCCTATTGGGCTCTGGTCAATATCGACGACTTTGTCCAGCAATTGCATGCCTTCAACACTTTTATACGGTGCAGGTTCGCCGGTGGTCGCGCCGTTGAGTTCGTGGTGAGCAATATGGAACAAGGTATTATTAATCAGCGTCGACTTACCTGAACCGGAGACACCGGTAACACAGGTCATAATGCCTAATGGCAAATTAAAGTCGACATTTTTTAAGTTATTACCGCTGGCTCCGCGAATGGTGAGCCGACGTTTATCAGGCTTATGTCGCTGCTTCGGTATTTCTATTTCCTTTCTGCCAGACAAGTAATCGCCGGTTAGTGAGTCTTTACTTCCGACAATGTCATCGACTTGGCCCTGAGCAATAATCTCACCGCCATGGACACCGGCACCGGGACCAATATCAATAACATGATCGGCCTGGCGAATGGCGTCTTCGTCGTGTTCTACCACAATTACCGTGTTACCCAAATCGCGTAAGTGCGTCAGAGTATTCAACAGTCGTTCATTATCGCGCTGGTGCAAACCAATGCTGGGTTCATCCAGCACGTACATAACACCAACTAAGCCTGCGCCAATTTGACTGGCAAGACGAATACGTTGCGCTTCACCACCCGACAGGGTTTCTGCACTGCGCGACAGGCTTAAGTAATTAAGTCCCACGTTCACCAGAAAGCGTAACCGGTCATTAATTTCTTTTAGGATTTTTTCTGCAATTTGTGCGCGCTGGCCTTCCATATTCAGTTGCTGGAAAAATTCGAGCGCGTCGCCAATAGACTGCTCTACAATTTCAGGCAGGGTGGTACCCTGGATAAAGACATGGCGAGCCTCGGTGCGCAAGCGCGTGCCGCCACAACTTTTACAAGGCTGAGTCGCCACGTATTTAGACAGCTCGTCGCGTACCGCTTGCGACTCGGTTTCGCGATAACGGCGCTGCATATTAGGAATGATGCCTTCAAATGCGTGCGCTCTGACGACTTTGTCGCCGCGGTCATTCATGTAGGTAAACTTAATTTCTTCTTTGCCGCTGCCGAACAGAATTTTCTCGCGAATGTCGTCCGGTAGCTGGTTGAAGGGCTGAGATAATTTGAAGTCGTAATGCTTCGCCAATGACTGCAGCATCTGGTAGTAATAGAAATTTCGTTTGTCCCAGCCACGAATAGCGCCACCGGTCAGCGATAGTTCCGCGTTAACAATGACCTTATCAGGGGCAAAGAACTGTTCCACACCCAAACCGTCACAAGTGGTACAAGCGCCGGCCGGATTATTAAACGAGAACAACCGAGGTTCCAGTTCCTGCATGCTGTAACCACAGTGCGGGCAGGCAAAGTTTGCGGAATATACCGCCGTTTCGCCGTCGCCTTCCATGGGGGCAACCAGCGCGGTTCCACCGCTAAGGTCCAGCGCAGTTTCAAAAGACTCGGCTAAGCGCTGCTCCATGCCTTCACGAACCTTAAAGCGGTCAACGACCACTTCAATGGTGTGCTTTTTCTGGAGTTCCAGTGTCGGCGGATCGCTTAAGTCGCAAATTTCGCCGTCGATCCGAGCGCGGATGAAGCCTTGCAACGCTAAATTTTCCAGAACTTTTAAATGCTCGCCCTTGCGGTTTTGAATAATAGGGGCAAGCAGCATGCGTTTTTCGCCTTCCGGCGCACTCAACACATTGTCCACCATCTGCGATATGGTCTGAGCCGCTAGCGGAACGTCATGAGTCGGGCAGCGGGGCTCGCCCACCCGGGCAAACATTAAGCGCAGATAGTCATAAATTTCGGTGATGGTACCGACAGTGGAGCGTGGGTTATGCGATGTTGACTTCTGTTCTATTGAAATAGCAGGCGATAACCCTTCAATACTGTCAACGTCGGGCTTCTCCATCAGCGATAAAAACTGACGAGCGTAGGCGGATAGTGATTCAACGTAACGTCGCTGTCCCTCGGCATACAGTGTGTCGAAAGCGAGCGACGACTTGCCTGATCCCGATAGCCCAGTAATCACAATAAGTTTATTGCGGGGTATCGTCAGGTTGAAATTTTTTAAATTGTGCGTGCGCGCACCGCGTACTTCAATAGTATCCATAATTCCCGTCTGTTGTTCAGTAATTGACTGACGACAAAACGCTATTATCGCACAGTGTTAGGCATCTGGTACAATAGCAGCATCATTTATCATGTTACTGACCTAAAAGCAGTGAAATGACGCAGCAAAAACTCAATAAAACCGAACGAAAAGCCGCTTTAGCACTTGCGTCCGTCTTTGGTATACGGATGTTAGGGCTGTTTTTGATCATGCCTGTTCTGGCCGTGTATGCGCAAGATTACCCCGACTATTCACCACTGTGGGTCGGTATTGCTTTGGGCGCTTATGGTTTAAGCCAGGCGTTGTTACAAATTCCGTTAGGCATGTTGTCTGATCGTATAGGACGGAAGCCGGTTATTGTGATGGGACTGCTGGTTTTTGTCGCTGGTAGCGTGGTCGCAGCGCAAGCCGATACCTTATTTGGCGTTTCTATTGGTCGAGCGCTACAGGGGCTGGGAGCTATCGCCGCCGCAATACTTGCTTTGGCAGCTGATTTATCACGCGACGAACAGCGACCAAAAGTAATGGCCACCATTGGCATGTGTATCGGTTTGGCATTTGCGGTGTCACTGGTAGCAGGGCCTTTGTTGGGCGATATCATTGGGCTGTCTGGTTTGTTCTGGTTTACTGCAGGCAGCGGCATACTGGGTATTCTGGTATTGCTGCTGAGTGTGCCGAAAGTAGTGACGACGTCAGCACGCCGCGAATCGTTACCGGTTTTATCAGAGTTGGGGCACTTACTTAAGCACAAACAGTTGTGGTGCCTGAACAGCGGTATTTTTGTGCTGCACGCTATTTTAACGGCCTGGTTTGTGACTTTGCCCATGCAGCTTCAAAATGCAGGCTTTGAAAGTCAGTCCCATGCCTGGTTCTATTTACCGACGCTCGTGGCGTCTATTGCGCTTATGGTGCCGATGATCATTCACAGCTCAAGAAACAATAACTCTGTGCAATGGCTGCGAGTTTCAATTTTAACTTTAATTGCATCGCTGCTTATTATTGGTCTGGCTGGGCAGTCAGCTTGGTTATTGGTAGTCGCATTGGTGATATTTTTCACGGGCTTTAACTTTATTGAAGCCACATTACCATCATTGCTGACGCGTGTTGCACCAGCCGGAAGTAAAGGAAGTGCCAGTGGCATATATTCCACAGGGCAGTTCCTGGGTTCTTTCGTTGGCGGGGTCGCAGGCGGTGGGGTCTTACAAAACTTTGGGCTATCGGGCGTTGTTGTTTTCTGTCTGATCTTGCTACTATGTTGGTTAATCATCAGCTTTTTCATGGTGAACCCAGCAGGTGTTACCAGTGTGTCGTTGTCATTACCCGGACTGTCTGAAGGCAAGGCAATCGAGCTAAGTGAGCGGTTACTTACGGTAGCTGGAGTTAAGGAAGCTAGATGGGTTGAAGAAGATCAGGCAACCTACTTGAAAGTGGATAAAAAGAATTACGATGAAAAGGCGGTTAATCAGTTGCTTGAAAAGGCATCGGTCGCTTAATAAATTGAAGCAGTTGTAAACGCGCATAAGGAACAGGAGAAACTAATGGCCAGTCGCGGTGTAAATAAAGTCATTTTAATTGGTAATTTGGGCGCTGACCCAGAGGTACGTTATACCCAAAACAGCACAGCGATAGCCAACCTGTCGATTGCTACCAGTGAAACCTGGAAAGATAAGCAAACAGGCGAGCCGCGTGAACAAACTGAATGGCACCGTTGTGTCGCTTATCGTCGTTTAGCCGAAATTGCTGGTGAGTACCTTAAAAAAGGCTCAAAAGTATACGTTGAAGGGCGTTTGCAAACCCGGAAATGGACCGGCCAGGACAACGTAGAGCGATACACCACCGAAGTGGTCATTAATGAAATGCAAATGCTGGATTCGCGTGGCGGCCCTCAAGGGGGAGCTCAAAGCGCCGCGCCGCAGGGTCAAGGTTTTGGTGGCGGTCAGCAAGGTGGCGGTTATGGCGGGAATCAGCCCCAACAGCAGCCGCAGCAGCAACAGCGTCCGGCACCTCAGTCCGGGCAGCAAAGCCAACCGTCACAACAGAAACCAGCTGAACCAGCACCGTTTTCACCTGACAACGATTTTGATGACGATATTCCATTCTAAGGGGAAACAAAGTTAAAAATGTATATTAAACTATTTAGAAGCCGCAGTTAATGCGGCTTTTTTGTATTTATAGATAAATTTTTGTTGATTTTTACATTAATGATTCATGGATTACAGTCCAACAAATAGTTATGTAGATTTATTCAGCATTGAAACCTGCAATCACGTTGCCGACATGACTAATAATTTTTGACAAAGTTGCGGCTAGTTTAGCGCCTTAATAAATATCGCCCAGTCTTAATTCTCACTGTCAATTTAGCGCCTTATTTAGATCTTTAACCTCCAAATACATGACAAACGTTGCCCCATTTTAAATTTTTTTTAGGCTTAAAATTCATTAGAAGACAGAAGCATCGGTTATTCGCAAAGCCAGATGGGCATTGGGTTTTATCGTTTTGAGTAAATAGGGGAATAATTAATAGACGGTATAACCTACTGATATATAACAAATTTTATAGGAAGTGCAACTAGCGGGATGGTGTTTTGTGGTTTAGCATATTTTAAATCACAGGAGGCAAACTATGAAATTATTGATTGAAAATTCCGATGCTAGACGTCTTATCGAAGCTAATTGCAATTTAGCCATTTCAATAGCTCAACTTGCTGAATATATCGAAAGCGACTCTCTAAATAAGTTTGGTTTGGTGGAGATAATTAAATCGTTGAGGGATGAGGCAAGCGCTATTACTTCAAGCTTACAAAACAACATCGTAGAAACCGACGAAACCAAAGACATGATAGAGCTTACTCTATTAGCTGCTGCTAAAAGCAAGTTGTTTATTAATCACTTCGGTTACTGCTGTCGTGAGGAGGACTTGGCATCGTGCCTTAAAAAGTCAGGCGATCTGAACTGCGTAAGACATCCTTAACGGGTGCACATAGGCGATGGTCATGCGAATTAGAGTACAGAAGTTTAAAAGTGGAGAACGCTATGTCTTTTTAGTGGGCGAAGACGGTGTTCCCGATTTCTGGGTGACGCACTATGTCACACAGCGACTGCGCATGACCAAAGCCCAAAGAACGATAGTTCAGTATTTGAGAGACATTAAACACTTTAGACGTTGGGAGTTGCTTAATGGAAGAGATGTTATAGAGGAAATATCCAACGGAAAGGTGTTGAGTTTGAACGACATTGACAGCTTGAAAGAACATTGCGCTTACCAAGTCGAAGCACTTATGGAAAAACCGATAGGGAAAGTCACGGATATGGGCAAATTCTATCTATCAAAGGCTAAGGACAAGCCTACTGTTTCGCAACGGCAGTATAAAACTAGGGTAAAGCGCGTCGCAGATTTCTTGCATGTTATTGGTCAAGAGAGAGTTAAAAGCAAACCTTTAGCAGCAAAACTTTTTGAGGAATTAGAGCAGATGAAAAAACGATTAATCGATGGATTACCAAAGACTAGGCTTAACAGACCCTATGTGGATAGGACAGGTATTACGGATGGTGCATTTGAGGATTTTGTGGCGGTATCAAAACCGGACTCTGAGTACAATCCATTTAAGGAGCCTGTCGTTAGGTTGAGAAACTACCTCATAATTCGAATTTTTTATGAGACGGGATTGCGCTGTAGTGAATTGCTTGCACTCAGAATAAGCGATATTGGCACTGAGACCGACAGTCCAAAGTTAGTAATTGAGCGAAGACATGACAGTAAAGATGATCCTAGATCAATAGAGCCAACAGCAAAGACTCTCGGACGTGAAGTTTTTATTTCAAAAGGGTTACGAGATTTACTGTACAGCTATGTTAAGCGTCAAAGAAGACTGACCAACGGTGCAAAGAAACACCCGTTTATTTTCGTAACACACAAAGAAAAGAAAGGGAGTTATCAAACGGGAGAACCGCTTACTAATAGAACAATAAGCAATGTTTTTAAGTGTCTTAGAGGAGTTAACCCTGAGCGATTTGCTTATATAACATCTCATGCTTATCGCCACTTTTTTAACGACCGACTTTCGGCGCATATTGACGAAATGAATAAAATGACCAGAGAGCAAGTGAATCGTCTAGAGCTCGAAGGACGGACTGAAGAGGCTAAACAATTAGCAAATGAAAATACGGTCACAGAGCAAAGAGAGCTTGAGATTCGAGCAGAACTAAACGGTCACTCAGCTTTGAGTTCAGGTCAATACTATTTAAAACGAACGGCTAAAAAAAATGCGACGAGTATTCGGGAAAAAATGCATGACCTGTTGAAGCATAAAATCGAGGGCTCTTGAAGGTGGCGGCTAAAGTAGAATTCCATAATGAAGCTAGTTCGAAGTTAAAGCCCGATATTCGATTAAGCAAAGAGAACTATGAGTTTGATGTGACATTGGAGAAATGGCAACTGAGCGCAAATCTATCAGTGAATCATAAATTGCTAAGCTCTTTGAAACTAGACTCAAGATTCGAAATGAGCTTTCGTCTTGTGTTGGCAGATTATGCTACCGAATTTTCTGCTTCATACACTTCAAACATCTTTAAATTTATTAAGCTACTTTTCAATGTCGGTGTTATAGAAAAAATAAGTGAATCGCACATTTTAAATTTCAAAGCGACTTTAACTAAAAGCACCGAATACAAATTAGGCTACATTCGCGCGTTTTTGCTTGATTGGCACTCGAAGGGCATAAGTGGTGTAGATAATAAAGTTGTCGAATTACTCGCCTCACTAAGGTTATCCGGTAACGAAAAAGGAAAAGCGGTAGCGCTTGGATGCCCTCATAGCGGGGCCTATACGTTTGATGAACAGGTCGCATTTATAAATTGGTATGTCGAGGCGTACACGGAGAACCAAATTAGTCTGGGCGAGTATGCATTCATTATGGCATTACAGAATACGGGAGCTAGACCTATTCAACTTTGTTATTTGTATTGCGGAGACTTAATCACAAGATCAGAAAACGGGAGTGAACATTTCGATCTAGCATTACCGAACGTCAAGAAACGAAATCAGCGAATAAGAGAGTCATTTCAAGTCAAGACTGATATAAGTGAAGATTTAATATTAGTGCTCAAGTCGATGGCGGAACAGTCGATTCGGACAGTTGAAGCTAACTTTGGTATCAAGCTTCGTGATGAAGAGAAAAAAAATGTGCCTATTTTCATTGATGAAGTAGAACTAATTAACCTGAGTAGCTTTCAAGAACTCGAGAAACTAACAAAAAGTAAGCCTGACCTTTTGTGTTGGAGAGCTTATGCTGTTTCTAAATTTATTCAGCGCATTGCACGGCTGTGCCCGTTAAAAACACACCGTGTCATCCTTAATGGAGAGGCTGGAGATTTACATATCAACCCACGCAGATTCCGCTACACGCATGCAACTAACATGGCGATACTAGGTGCTAGCGATTTAGTTATCGCAGAGGAATTGGGGCATGAAGATACACAAAATGTCAAAGTGTACACGGAGTTTAATGAAGAAATTGCGGACCGGCTTGATGATGCGTTAGCGTCAAGTTTAACACCTCTTGCACAAGCATTTAGTGGCATGTTGATTGATAGTGAAAAAGATGCCATTCGGGCGAATGATCCCCGCAGCCGAATCAATATGGATGACGGGAATTCCTTAGGGAATTGTGGAGAGTTTGGTTTTTGCGCTAACGGTACGGTGCATTGTTATACCTGTAATAAGTTTCAACCTTGGTTAAATGCTCCGCATCAGCAAGTTCTAGATAAAGTCGTTTCAGAACGAGACCGAAAGCTAAAGATGGGGGCAAGTGAACTCGTTTTACACGGGCATAATCGTAGTATTGATGCGATTAAAGTTGTAATTCAGAAATGTAAAGCGAGAAAGCAGGAAATCGAAAAAGAGGCAGCTATCAATGTCTAATGTGCTGTCATTTACTCCTAAGCATAAACTTGACCTCCAGAAGAATTATGACGACTTTGTCGCTTTTGCAAAAAATGAATTAATACTTTTTTCTGATTATGAATTCGGTGGTCAAAAGGGATGGAACTGCGATAAGTGGTCGTGGAAAACATCTAGAAATAAAAAGCTGACAATAGTTTTTGGCATTAGTCATAATCATTCAAAATATACGCCATTTCAGACTCCGTTTTCTGACTTTGCTAAAGCATACGTTCGCTACGAGCAATCACTAAACCATAAAGACTCCGTGATGTGGGCAAGCTCACTTGTCTGGCTGTATAGGGCGTTGGAGGAGTATTCCAAGCAGAATAATAAACCATCCATTGATATCATGAACTTAAATAACACGACTATTAATCGTGTAGGAGAACTGATAAGAACCAGTAAATTAAGTCCCGGTGGCAAACGAAATATTGGTTTGTCGCTGGAAAAAGTCTTGCGGTTTATAAAAGAAAAACGTTTTAAGCTCGACCTCCAAGACTGGAGTAATCCATTCCCCAGACCGTCAGATTCACGCATCAAACTTGATAAAAATAGTCGTGAAGAAGAGCAGGATAAGTGTCCATCGGATTTTCAAATGCTGCAAGTTGCAAGCGCGTTCCATAAAGCTGAAACCCAGCGTCAGAAATACTTCAGTAGTCTATGTGTGATGTTGATGTGTCAACCCAGCCGCGCTGTCGAGTTAAATGGTTTGACAGTAAATTCGCTCCAACAGAGTGATAAGGGACGATGGTACTTAAGCTGGTATCCCGCTAAGGGAGGAGACCATATTCGTAAGTGGATACCAAAACTGATGGAAGATGTCGTGCAGCAAGCGTTTAAAAGGCTTATTGATATTTCAGCTCCTGCCAGAAGAGCCGCCAAATTCGCTTTTGAGAATCCAGATGTTTTCATGGTGCATGATGACTGCATCACTCCCGAAAACCATCCGCAGGATCAGTCTTTAACATACAATCAGTTTGCGAAAGCTATGGGGCTTAAAACAGGTAAATATGGCGCTGGTGGCAGGATAAGCTGGAGGTATTTGGGGTCGGTCAACTGGGTAATGAATATGATTAATGGCTTGAATGGAGTGTCGAATTGGAAAAAGGAATTGTTGGGACGACATACGATTTTACTGGACAATCAAATTGTGATTCAAAATAGTCACAAACCAACGGGTATTAACATTTGCTTTCCTAGTTATAAGAACCTTAGGACATACATTGATGAGCAGTATAAGACACAAGATTTCCCTAATTATGGGCGGATGAAACTCTGGGATTGCATTACCTTGGTCAGAGAAAATGAGTTTCACAAGGATTTCGCAGTTCGTCCTTTCTCTTGGGTTCCTGTTGTGCACGGAATGATCAGTGATGCTCTTGGCTCAGAACGACCATCGGGTAAAGGCAACTTAGAATCAATTTTTGATGAGTTGGGAATTACGGATGAAAACGGCTCTCGCTTAAAGCTCGATACCCACCAATTCCGACATTGGTTGAATACTAAGTTAAAGCTTGCTGGTGAGGATGATTGGCTTATTGCAAAGTGGTCAGGTCGAGCAGATATCGAACAAAATAAAGCCTATGACGGAAGAACCAAAGAGCAAAAGTCACGGTTGACCAAACGTATCGGTCATGTGGTGGAAAGTGATGGAGTTATGACTGTTGCGCATGCGAATCGTTTGTTGGAACCATTTACATCCTCGGCTCCTCCCCCACCAGTTGTTTTGCATGATTTGGGACTACCAGTTTCACTTAAATCTTTGGGAGTACAGCGAGATGGTGTTGCGCAGTTCACGGGACTAGGTTTTTGCACCCACAATTATGCTGAAAGCCCTTGCATTAAAAATGGGGATTGTGAGGTGTGTAGCGACCACGTATGCATCAAAGGCTTGCCCAATACTCTTGAAGAGTTGAAAAACCTTGAGAAGCTTTATGAGGAGCAATTAGATGCGGCAATGATTGCTGCGAAGGACAATACTTTCGGTGCTGACAGATGGGTAACTAGCCTAGGCTTCAGGTTATCTAAGATAAGGGCTGTCTTAATAACGCTTGAAGACCCCAAAAATCCCGAAGGAACGAGAGTCAGAATTCCCGATGAGTTAGATCCATCGCCAGTGAAACGCTCTCTAAAAATCGACAAGCAGTCTGTAATCTCAACCTTCGACCTCACTGCATTAGCATTAACAGATATGGAGGATTAGCGGTGGCTTTTGTATCTGATAACAAAGACATGATATTGAAGGTTATTGATGGCTGGGGAGGGAAACTCACCTACGCTCTTTTATCTGCAAAACTACAGGAAGACTTAGGCCTAAAACGTCCGCCGTCGCGCCATACTTATTTAAAGCACGCAGAAATAAAGCACGCTTTTGACTTGAAGAAAGAAGAACTCAGAGAGAACAAGTCGCAGGCGATTGACGAAGCGAAGCAAACATTTGAGGCATCCAATAAACTAAGTCTGACATTAGAGAAATTCGGTAACGATGATTCAACGATAAAAGAGCTTATTAAGCTAGCTGAAAAGCTAGAAAAAGAGAACGAAAGGCTCAGCTCAGAAAATAAAAGGTTAACCTCCAAAAACGACATGTTATTAGAGAGGTTTGCGCGGTGGCAGCATAATCTTCAGAAAATGGATAATGTCGATTTGAACAAACTCATGTGCACTATTGACGATGGGCTACCCGCGAAAAACAGAAGCTAAATCGATTACGCGGAGCTTGAATTGAAAACCTCTATAGAAAGCTATAGTTCTAAGAATTTTTCTCATAGGAAATTATACCCACTGAGAGTAGTTCAACACGATTATAAGGATACGCTGGCGTGAATTGGAAAGATTATGAAAAAGAGATTTATCAGGAACTCGAAGATCTCTATCCAGAGTCCACTATCACCTACGATGCTAGAGTAATAGGTCGGTACTCTAAGATTGAAAGACAGGTAGACATTCTTATTAAAGATTTCGCGGCCGGTGAGCAGATCACAATTATGGTTGATGCAAAATTTTTTTCATCTCCCGTGGATGTTAAAGAGGTTGAATCTTATATTGGAATGATGCAAGACATAGGGGCTGATAAGGGCTTGCTAATTACCCAAGTGGGATATTCTAAGGCTGCACTCAACAGAGCTCATAATGATCCGAGTAGAGTCGAACTCGATGTGCTCAACTTCGAACAACTTAAAGCATTTCAATCCTTTAGTGCTATCCCATACAGTGGTAAACATGCGTGTGCATTAACACGTCCATTTGGTTGGGTGATCGAGGCACAGCCCAGCGAAGGGTGTTTGGCTGCTCTATATCAACGAGGGAGCAGTTTTCAGGACGCGGTAAAGCAGAATGAGTGGATGTATGTAAACATTTTTAGCAAAAACGATGAAATTCCAGATTTAGATTCATTCATTGAGTTTCAAAACGCAAGGCTCGTTAAAGATTTTACAGTAGGTTATCTTCCGGCTGCAAAGAGACCTGACGCCAGTACTCGTATCAGAGTTCTCGATGTAGATCAGTATCCGACGACTGAGTTTACTGGTTTTGTTGATTTCGAGGATGCGATTTTCTTCTGTGTTCTTTTTTCTCCGAAACATCACGAAGAAAAAAATCTAAAAAAGCTTCGGAGCGTGCTAGCTACAGTGAAATTATTATATGTGGACGAAGACAGTTTGATTGAAAGTAAGCTTGAAGAGCTCAGTTATCGATTAGAAAACGCAGAAGATTCGATTACTAAAGCTAATATTTTGATCGCCCAAGGAAATATCTTTTTTGATAATGGAAATTATGAAGAAGCCAAGGCTAAGTACAATGAAAGTATTAAAGTTAAGACTGATAGCTATGGAGCACTGAAAGGATTACTAGAAATTGCTTTACAGTCCTCTGCTCCGATAGATGAAGTGGACAGTGCGGTAGACTCCTTCTTTTCCATTGCTCCGCGAAATCCCACGGTATGTCAAGATTTACTCGATTTATGCACTCATACGGGGAGTGAAGATCTTTACGAGAGAATAATGCGCCGTAAGGAATTGGATTACGCGGACAACGCCGAGGCTAGAGGTAACATCCTTTATCATATTGCACTGTTTCAAGAGAGTAAGGGTGATATGAACAGTGCGAAAAGCAGTTTGATATCGGCAAGAGCATTGTTTGAGAAAAGCCTTCCGAAAAGCCATATGGTTTTTGAAGTAATAAAACAGAAGCTTAACGGCATGCGTTAGTGTGGATTAAGTGCGGGGTGGGTAATTAATGGCAAAGTTGGACATAGAGCTAATAGCGGTAGATGAGCAACCATTGGATCTCCTAGCAAAACTAGCCAAAGCAAAATTCAATGCGGATGATGTGCATGTACTGCCCGGCACTAATACCTTAGACATAGACAAAGGTATTAACGACATCCGAGGCTTGATCGACGGAAATAGAATTTTGTTTTATTACCGCTATAAAAAGGATTGCATCAGATATGAAGCATCGATCCTTGATTATTGCAGAGCGAACAACTTAACCCTTCGATTTAATGCTTCGGAGAGATAGCGTTGTCGGCACGCAACCGAGTAAATAAAGGTATAGCTTTACAGCGGATTTTGAGGAAGACATATGAAGAGTAGCTTTTTAAATGATATCGGTAGATTGGAATGCGACAGCGTGGAGTTTCATTGCGGAGAACTTATAGAAGTATTCTTCCACGATAGGTGGCAGAAAACTCGACTTGAGCACTCATCAAGTCAGGGAGGCTATTACTCAATTGATGGTTACCCGTTACTAGGCAACCCGATAAGACCAGTTACGAGCTAACTTATTGGGGAAGGCGGGTAGTTGGCTCAAGTTGATACTCTTGAGCATCAAGGTTACAAGGTCATCTTCTGCGCCTAAAAAATAAAACGTATTTTTAAGGGCGGATGATGTGAGTAAAGAGAAAGGCCAAAAAAACAGAGACAAGTTCGAATGCTGGGTAGCAGAAATGCGAGCCAAAGAATTGCCGAATTGGATGGACTACTGGCATGGAAACACCTTGAGTCCAAAGAAGGTTGCAGATGAATTAGGCTTCGATTCCTCCGCATTCAAGAAGTCGAGGAATGAAAAGCTGTTTAAGATGCTGGAAGCATTAAAGCAAGAACTTTCGACAGGCGGTATTTACCGTGAACGTAACAAGACTTCCCCAGAAGTTGAAGACGTCGTTGCGATAAAAAATGCGAACGATGAAGACATTAAGGATAGTGCAAAAGTCCGCGAATTAAAGAGCATTAACCGCCGACTACAGACTGAGAATTCGAAACTTGCCGCAGAGCTGGCTCGGCTATCGGAATTTAAAGAAGTACTCATAGAAATGGGTCTATGGAAATGAACAATCCCCATTTTCTGGTAAGAATTACACAAATCTATCAATATCACCCTGATAATGTGCAGCTAGGAGCTGTGTTCCTGAATCACGACGCAGGAGCGCACAGGGTCATCATACTAACGAGTCAAAGTAAGTTAAATATTGAGCCTCGTGTCGGCCAGCAGTGGAAGGTAGTAAAAGAGAACAATTACAGCATCCGGCAACAAGAAGTTCATACAGACAAATACGTAGATGTATGGCGCTTCATGGAACCCACACTAAAATGTGTTATGCCAGATCATGGTTCCGGGTTCGTGAATTTTCTGAGCACTGAGAAAGCGTTTGTTGGTATCGGTACAGTAAAAGCTCAGCTTCTGTGGGATAGATTCCGCAGCGATCTATTCTCTATGCTCAAAAACAAGAAGGACGCGGTTTATGAGCATGACAAGTCCATATCTAACTTCGATGCAATCAAAGACGTTCTAAGGCGTGATCATACTGTTCATGCTCTTTATGAGGGGTTTAAAGAGTATGCCAATTTGCATCACTCCGACCAGCTAGTCGAGTGGGGAGTTGAGGTCTCCATTCAACGGCAGTTGTTTAGAATGGCCGACCAAGATGCGCTGGAGTTTTTGAGCAGTAATCCATATCGCCTTTTTTCACTGGGAATGTCGTTTGAAAAAGTTGATGTTATCGCTCAGAGACACTTTGGAATAAAAGAAAGTGATGAGGTAAGGCTCGCCGCGATTGTTGAGCACGCATTAAGGCTTTGGGGGGAGAGAGGAAATACACTAGCAGAGTGGGAAGACCTTCAGCCCATAATCAGACGTTATCTGAATAATGACTATCGGTTGACTGCAAAAGCAAACGAGTTAGACGGAGATATCCTAGGGGTTGTGAAGCAAGACGGTAGATATTTCGTTTCTGGGAACTATATATTTGAAAAAACAATAGCCAAAAGGCTATTGAAGCTTAGCAAAAGCAAACGTCATTGGTCGGGAGAATTAGCAGACGCCTTCACAAAAGCACTTCCACTAGGATGGCAGCTTGAAAAGGCGCAGGAGCGAGCTGTAAGAACTGCATTAGTTAGTGATGTGTTCGCGTTAACGGGCGGTGCAGGCACGGGCAAGACAACCACCACAAAGCTTATTGTGGACGCTTACCGCGAGCTAGGCTTCACTATTTACCCAGTGGCCTTGTCAGGCAAGGCTGCTCGGCGGCTCAAACAACTAATTGGTATTGAGACAAAAACAATAGCCCGGTTGTTATGCGAGACAGACATCAAGGAGACAAATAGTATTTTGTTAATTGATGAGGCATCAATGCTGGATGCTTACACTATGTGGCGACTGGTAACGTTATTTTCTGATACAACAAAAATCATTCTTGTTGGAGACCCATACCAGCTCCCACCAATCAATGCCGGGTTCATTCTAAATGATGTTGTTAAAAGCAATGTCATAAACCATGTGGAACTTGACGTAGTGAAACGACAAGCTGCGCATAGCAGCATTCCTGCTTATTCGAGTCTTATACGTCAAGGTGTAATGCCTCCCTCGTTGAGTACTGCTGAAATCGTATTCCAAGAATCTAGTGATGACATTTTGCAAGATGCTGTTGATGCATACTTGAAATATGAAGAAGTTATGATTGTCGCGCCAACAAACGCTACGGTAAGAAGCGTCAATATAAAGCTTCAAAGTGAAGTGAATGCTACAGGAAGGCCTCTTGATCTCACTGATATGCCGATTACGGAAGGCAGCTACCAGTTCAGGGAGGGTGACCCTATTGTCTTTACGCTGACTTGCTACAGAAACGACATTCAGAACGGTACGCTTGGCGTTATAAAAGAGGCTGTGCCTACGGATGGTTACGCTTGTGTAATTGAGCTAGAAGACGTTAACGAATATGGGGATAAACGTATCATTAAGGTCGATTGGCAACTATTCGAGTATATCCATCTTGCCTATTGCTTAACGCTTCACAAGTTGCAGGGATCACAAACGAAAAACGTAATCATACTTGTTGAGCGAGGCTTTTTACTTGACCGAAGTTGGCTATATACGGCTGTATCCCGAGCCGAAGATAAACTGCATATTATTGGCAAAGAGTCAGATTATCGATATGGTGTCAAGAAGCAAGGGGCTTACGATACTCGAAAAACTGCCTTAGCTAAAATGCTGAAGTACTCATACACAAACGATGCATAAAGATGATTTTCGTTGCAGAGCTAATAAACTTGTAACTTTACATCAGACACAAAAAAGCCGACATAATGTCGGCTTGATACGGAGCTGATTAAATATTATTTAATTGAGAGACGAGTCTTTGTGCGGACTCTGCCTTCTTGCTTAGCTTTAGCGATAGCGGTGTGAAGCATGTGCAGACCGGCGATTTTCCTCTCAGAAACTTTACGAGTTTGTTTTGAATGCATAAAAATCTCCAGAATCACTGTCGTGGGGTTATTTATTAACCGATAGTCCCATCTTAACGCAACACCCTTGTAGTTGGCCAGTGTCTTATAGAAAGCATTCAACTTAGAGTATTGAGCTTCCGCACCATACATTGAAGGCGTTATCTCACTACACGCATAGTGCGATTTTAAACCGTCCGTGATAACGGGGTAGAACCCAACTGCGGTTATACTGACCTTATTAGCTTTTATGCTCTAGAACGTTGCTCAGTAAATCGCTAGCGTATACATTCTGCACAGAGTCACCTAATTGCTCAAGGCTACCTTTATTACTCATCAGTGCGCTATAAGAGTCATAAACATCACACCACAGTGATTCCGCCTGAGCTCTTAAACATCCATCTAAACTAGCTTTGACACTGGGCCAAAGGGCCACCAAAGACCAGAAGTGCCTAGAAATATACTCAATTTCCTTTTGATCATCCGGCCAGATAAGTTTATCTTTATGGATAAACTTCAACCTCCCCCTAAATGCTGCTGCTTCCCCGACCCATGCTTGAACGGCTTTACTACGAGACTCAAAACGCTGAGACTCTTTCCATGTTCTCGTGCTTTTCATAGCAGCATACGCTGCCACAACCGCTCCGATAGCTGAAAGAAGTGTACCTATCATCGTTATCAAGGTGATTGCTTCGTTACTCAATGAGTAACCTCCTATAAAGCTAACTCCTTCCTCTACGAAATTCAGGAGCGACAACGAGTAAACTCTCCGTAACAGTGCCTTATCATGGCGCTACAAGATTTCCCTGCTCATCAAAGCTATAGTTCCTAATATGCTCGTCAGTTATAAATCGACAAATCTCACCATTAGCATCTTTTACTACAAAGCGACATTTACTGTTATCTGTAATTTCCATTTTTTCATGAAATTCGTCGAAAGGAACTTCATATTCTAAACCATTCAATTCTACCAATACATTTTTTATGTATATGTAATGTTCAGCTAAAACAAAGCAGCCATGAGCCGATTTTGTTTCTGAATTTACTTCTCCATAATTCTTACTTGTTAGTTGATTCAGGGAAAGTTTTTCGTTGCCCGAAGAGTCATAGAACTTTTCCAGCTTAAGATTGTATTCAAGCTCTGTTTCACCTTCTGCTACTAACGCTTTGCAGGCAGCAACGCCCGCCTCGGTCAGATGGGGCTTCCATTTACCCTGCTGTGGGCGTGGGATAATAAACTGCATATAGATTACAATTTTTTGTATTGTTCCCTCTTCATCTCGTTCAGTGCTAGGCCTAAACTCAAAGATTTCAATAGGCTTTCCTGAAGAAAAGTTCTCACTCGCGGCAGCATACTTTTTAGCTGGACCCGTATATCCCGTTGCCGAAAAGAACTTGCCCTTAGTAACATCAGGTAAGTCAGGCAAAGCCCCGCCAAGCTTTTGCATGTCACCACGACCTACTTTCTTATTTTGAATGGTGTAGTCTTTTGCTTCTCCCATTGCCTTGTCATTTCCATCATCAGATAAAATATCTATTTGGTATAACGACTCGGAGAAAGCACCTCGAATCTTATCATCATGCTTAACCTCACCTTGGTTCATCAGGTGCTCAGCGATGCAGGCAAGCATCTCATAAGCTGCACCAGCTTTAGAGGGAGTCTCTTCAAATATCTCTTGAAATAGCTCATCTATGGGTGACACGATAACCCCTTAACTCCATAATTCTGCACAACTATTGCCCGAGCACTGAAGACACTGGCTGCTGCACTTGGTTATACACTTCTACCAACAAAAGATGTGACGTCACAAATGAACACTTCATTTTTCTTGATTTCGAAGTAGTCACGAACTTTTTCAACATTCACACCATACTTTTCATTAATGTGCGCCAACACCTTTGGGTGACGGCTAAGAACGCTAGTAAGTGCGCGCCGCCCATTAAAAAATTTGAGTGGATAATCTGTTCCAACAACGTACAAATACTTCTTCTTGCTTGTTTCATGCTCAGCGAGGCTGTAAAAGTCCTTAAAGATACCGTTCTGGCGAATTGACTCTGCACCACCCTGCCAATCAATGAATTTGTATTCTGCAACACGAATATTTGTCTCAAGATCGAATTGCCGACCAGTGTTACCAGCGCCGAGCGAAACGCTTTCTACGCGTTCTCCGGGCTCAAGAATGCCCGACAGAGAACTAAGGATGCCAGCGGCATGAATAATGACATTTATTTGACCAGCAACGCGTTTTACTGCGATGGCAGAATCCATAAAATTATCGTTAATACCTCGTGCTGTGCAAAAGCCATCTACCTCCTCCAAACCCGAGCCAATAATACAACGTTCAATATCAGAAAGACTCCTAGTTAGCGAAGAGCCTTGGAATTCTTCGAGAATACGAAGTGCCTTATCAATCGTCATTGTTTATCTACCAGAATAACGCAGTCGGATGCAGTGTAGTGTTTTACCTTGTTAGAGAAATTTCTCATAAAAGGTTACTCCAAGCGAAAACAATGCTGTTAAAAATGCCAGAAGAGCAATCAGATTTGCTCTTTTGGAACTGGATGTGACTTTCTTCGTCGCAAGCCGTCTTTCTATTTCAGCTTCAGAGGCCACGCCTCGCATAATATTATTGCCAGAAGCGTCCTCTCCCAGCTCATCCACGTAAGGAGTAACATTGCACTTTTGGCACTCCCTTATGAGTCTCTGCTTCCTTGACTCTGGCTCAGAGTTCTTGAAGAACTCGTTCCAATCTACATCGGTATTTTTCTTCTTAAACAGCCACATGGGTATACTCTCTAAAGTTTTTTCCGTCTTGGCTGTGAGCAAAGACCACAGACCAGAGCTTACACGCGCCAACAGAAGATACTTGCTATGCACTTGCTCCTACTACAATAACTTTAACATTAATATAGCCTTCTGGTGTTGATCGCATACCCTCAAGATCATTAATCATTCCCTTGGGGTTTGAGATGAAAAGTTCCGGGTCATATATAACACACCAAAGGTGCTCCGAACTTTGGTGTTTCCGATAGTGCTCGATGTCGATTATTAGTTCGTCACCTACTTTAGAGGCGTGAGACTTATCTCTTACTCTCTTGGTTTCTATTACCAGATTATGTGTAGGTAATAAAAAATCCATTCTTGTATTTGACCCAGCGTAACTAGGACAGAACTCCTCTGGGCGTATATCAGAAATCCAAGGCCTTAACAATGCGTGTAGTAAATCTTGGATGTCGTATTCTGATGCAAACGACAATGACTGCAAGCCTTTTCGCCTATGAATTAATGGCTGCATAGCCCTCGGAATTCCTCGAATTATAATCCTCAACAATTCATCAAGTGCTGAGGGCTTTTTGCCTTCCTCTTTCTCATTCCGGATTGGTTCGATGTCAATTGGTTCAGGCTGTCCAATTTGTATTACTCTGCCTCCACGAAAATACCTAAATCCATGCTCTTCAAGGATATCTACTAGGCGCTCTTTCCTTGCATTGTATTCTTCGACCGGGTCAGAGGGTATTATGGCAAAGCCATTAACCACAGAGTTATTGTTTGGAAGAGGAGGCAAATCCATGAACTCCTCTATTAAATTTCCAAGAACCTCCAAACTATTTACTTTTGGGTCATTCCCAACTTTCTGTAACCAAGTTTTCCATTTTGAATGGTGTGCAAGATCAGGCGGTGGGCCGGGAGCACCTGCTGCCTCAAATAGGGCATTCAATGAATCATGCGACCCGTTCAACACTTCAGCGACCGCTGCACATACAGCTACAGGAAGGCGTACATTTGACATTTATCTATAATCTCTTTTTATGCTTAACAGTTAATAGCACGTAAACTCAAATTGGAGCTAAGCGACTAAGCCTGCGTTTTATTGTCACCAACGTACTTATTAGCGGGTTAATGCGTTGATTATGCGCGCTTATCTAGAATCGCCTCTACCCAAGCTAAATTAGATGCATATTTTGCACCGATGCCAGCCAACTCAGGTTGTATCCCTCCGGAGTTCTCCTGCCCGAACTCCTTTGTATTTGAACTCGAAAAAACAAAGTCACTTTCGACACTACGCGTACGCAAGTCTCGGCATAAACCGAGAAATAATTCATAAATTTCACAATCTTTGGGCTCGGCCTTTCCGCGTTTTGCTGGTGGCAAATATTGCTTTACTCTATTCATAGCTCCTAATAAGTGCGCGTTTTCCGGTGTAACAATAACACACGCATGCAGGAGAGATTCTGCAACCAACTTTAAGTTATTCGCTAAGTCTAATTTGCTTTCTACTTGTCCGTGTTGATATTGCCTGTTGGTTGCAGCATTAGCCGCAGATAGAAAGTGTTTCCTTCTTGACTCCAATTTTAATATTTCACGCTCCGCCTCTTCTAGGACGTCAGTTATATTATCGTTCCATTCCATCTCCACGGTAGCGCTTGTTACAAGCCACAAAGACCGTGGAGTTGAATTCGACTTGGCTATCAGAGATTTAGCAAATTTCGCAGAATCAGAATTAATGCTTTCTCTTACCGCTGAGCGAACAATATCAAGAAAGACGCACGTATCTAAGTAAAGCATTGCTGATGGATCGCACGATATAGAGCTTAATGCGTCAGCGTAGCTGGTAGACATAGTTAGCGTCCTTGGATATACGAGAGAAGGTCTTCAGCGAACTCAAACTGGATACCTAGTTCAATTGCTTTTTCTTCCGACCATCCCTGCTCAACTAAAGCTCTAATTACCACATCCGTATCAAGATCAGACTTTGCCTTATGGACTAAGACCAAAAATTCTAGCCAGCGCTTTCGATCTGACGGGTGGGAACTTCCAGTTGACTTATTTGCAGAGCTGGAAAATTGAATAAATGCTTTTTCTGCTTCATTTCCAGCAACACTTCCAATACTTATTTGATCGCTCGTAAGGTCTGCGGTAATAGCGGTTCCATCAATTGCAGGAAGAATCACATTTCTATAGAAATTCTCAAGAGTACTGTTGTATTGATCGTAAGTTAGTTCACTTACTTCAGTCGGAACGATATTCGAAACCCATAAAGTTTCATCCTTATATGGAAATATAAATAATGCTGCCGCTGATACAGAGGAGTTTTCTATGGCTTCAAAGCAAACTGAGCGCTCTTTGTTACTTCCAAGTTCTTCCTCTTTATCCTTTCTTCGCACCCATGGTTTCTTTGATGTGTTTTCAAGCAACTCTGAGAAAGTATTAACATCCACACCGTTAAGGTGGATATAGAGGTCGCGAAAAATTTTCATAAGCTCTCTTTGGTTTTACGCATAACTTTGATTTTTTGACTATGTAATTGACGTTAAACGAGTTAATTGCATAAGACAACAACAAACTGTGCAAAGTTATCGAGATTAGACCGCAGTGCCTACTTTGTGTCACCGCCACTTAATTAAAAGCAGGACGACTAGCCAGTATCACGTAGGTAGGTGAGCCACTAATAGTTCACATAAACACAAAGAAACCTCTGTTATCTTTATGCTCCCTGTGAGGTTCGACTCAAGCTCTCAGGAAAAGTGGCAGATCAGATTTGAATCATTCGACGTAATCTAACTAAAGCAGTCTACACCTGTTAGTTATCCGATTAATCAGCGCCAAAACCAGCGGTAAAAAAAGAACCTATACGACCATAAGCCAATGAATAAACTTACTTTCCAGCCTTCATATGAAAATAATAAAATGTGCTACTATAAATTTTAACAACAATATGTAAGCCAAGCTTTAGGATACAAAGATGTCCGAATATAAACTTACGCAGGAAATAATCTCTTTATCCCTATCAAGTAACTGGGATGCCGCAAAACTTGAATGGAAGCTTCATGAGATTTATGAAGCAGATGAGCCGGAAACATGCTTGTGCGGGCACTTCCCCATTATTGAGATATGTGTGTTGTCTAATACTCACAATTTCAATCAAGCAGTTGTTGGCAACTGTTGCGTCAAAAAGTTTATAGGCCTGCCTTCGGACAAAATTTTCCAAGCCATCAAACGAGTACGTAAGGACAATGAAAAATCATTGAACGCAGAGGCTATCGGTCATGCCTACCAAAAGGGTTGGATCAATGACTGGGAAAAGACTTTCTACTTAGATGTAATGCGAAAGCGAAAGCTCAGTACAAATCAGCTAGCAAAGAAAATACAAATAAATGAAAAGCTGGCAAATAACATGAAACGCAGAAGGTAAGTTACTAACCAATGCATCAACCAGACACAGCGAGCGTAACTGCTTCACTTCGCTGTTAAAGCATTATTTGTGAAGGAAGATTATGAGTAAGATTGGAATCCTTGCGTATGGTTCTCTTATAGAAGATCCGGGAGTTGAATTGGCTCCACTCATTGTTGAAAGGATAAATGGTGTTCAAACACCTTTTAATATTGAATTTGCACGGAAGAGCTCATCCCGTAATGATGCCCCAACGTTAATACCTGTTGAGAGTATCGGTTCGCCCGTTCTTGGCGTAATTTTAGTACTCTGTCCAAGTGTAACTGTTGAAGCGGCTAAAGACTTTCTCTGGCGTCGAGAAACAAGAAATGAAAAATCTAATAAGCATTATTCAAACCCGATCAACCCGACGTCAAACCAAGTTGTAGTCGGGGAAGACCGGAGTTTTAACGATCTCGATTTGGTACTCTTTACAAAGATCGGTGCGAATATTGACTCTCTCACCGCCGATAAGCTTGCCAAATTGGCAATCCAGAGTGCTAGGGGGGATGCAGGAAAAACGAAAAAAGATGGGATAAGTTATTTGATATCTGTCAAAAGACAGAACATATCGACTCCATTGACTGACGAGTATGAGCGTAAAATCTTACAAGCCCTCGGAGTCAGGACATTGGAGGAGGCACATGCAGCAGCGCGTAAATATCTCCCCTCGTAAGAGTTTCCAGCAATGTGCCTAAATCTAAGTACATGCTTTACTCAGCTTTTTGTTTTACTTTAGCGTTAAAGCACCTCAAAAACATATAATTTAGAATAGGGAAACTCTCTTGTATATAAAAGAATTGACGGTCAAAAACTTCAAGAAAATTTACTCGGATAGCTTCAGCTTCAATCAAAAGGTAAACATTATAGTTGGTGATAACGACTCTGGTAAAACCACCATTCTTGAAGCGCTGGAACTTGTTTCCAGCTCCAACTATAGGGGGAAATCAATAAGCTCATCATTGTCCCCCCACCTCTTCAATGATAAAGCCGTTAAAGCATATCTTAAAGGAGATTTGTCAAAGCAAACATTGCCTGAGATTCTTATAGAGCTATACCTTTCTGATTGCCCAGAATATAGAGGAAAGAATAATACAATCAATAAAGAAGAGGACGGAATTTACATCAGAATATGCTTTGATGAGGACTTAACCAGTACGTATGAAGATTTTCGTAAAGATGCAGAGTCCATTGATAGCATTCCAACAGAGTTTTACAAAGTAGAATGGCTTAGTTTCGCTTGGGAGCCGATTAAGTTTCTTAATCGAAAAGTGAAAGGTCTATTTATAGATCCAACCAGACTGCATCCGACCTATGGCAAAACACAGTACTTATCAAATATTATCAATTCCTCTCTAACGAGAGAGCAGCAGGCGTTGCTAAACTTAAACTACCGGCAGTTGAAGAACTCATTTGAGCAACAGCAGCAGATAAAAGATCTCAATAACGAACTTGACGTAACCAATCAAGTGACAGAGCAAGATTTATCTATTATCGCGGACACTAACTCAGGCAATGTAGAATCAGGACTACAGCTTGCTGTAGACGACATTTCATTTACTCATATAGGCAGAGGAGAACAAAATAAGATTCAAGTCAAACTTGCTCTTCTTAACAAAGGGGGGAATGTTAACTTCGTAACAGTTGAGGAGCCTGAGAATCATCTATCCCACACAAAACTTAGCGCCTTGGTTAAATTCATCTCGGAAAATAGTGCCAACCAAGTATTCATCACAACTCATAGCTCTTACGTTCTCAATAAACTCAGTCTTGAAAACCTATGCTTAATCTCTGAAAGATATATGATGCTGAAAAATATTGACTCTGCTACAGCAAAAACTCTTCAGCGCCTGCCGGGATATGACACATTAAGAGTAGTACTTGCAGAAAAAGTTATTCTAGTGGAAGGGCCTTCTGACGAATTAATACTAAAAAAGAAATACTTACAAGACAAAGACCGACTACCTGAGGAAGACGGAATTGATATTATTGTGGTCCGGGGCATTGGCTTCAGACACTACTTGGAAATAGCCAAACATATTGGAACCAAAGTAAATGTAGTTAAAGATAATGACGGCTCGTATGAACAGAATATCACCAAGTATTCCGAAAATTATTCAGATTCAAATATAGAGTTTTTCTCAGAAGAAAATAACGCTCTTAAGTCCCTTGAACCATCACTGATTGAAGCAAACGCTATAGATGAAGATACGTTAAAAAAGTTCGCAAGAATCGCGCTATCGACTGTTACATTTAAAAAACTCGATGAAATACGTGCTCTAAAAGACCAGAAAGAATTCCTTGTTTCTGTCTATATAGGTGAGAAGGGCGATAAGAACTATGGCTCCAAGAAAGTAGACTCAGCGATACGTATTTTTGACAGTCATGAAGATATTCAATATCCAGAGTATCTCGCGGAGGCTTTAAAGTTTGACTAAAAAACTATTTATTGCATGCGCTGGAGCAGGCAAGACTACGCGAATAGTCGAGGAGTCAATCGCACTCACTGAAGCAGGTACTAAGGTGCTGATTATTACCTATACTCGTAGCAATCAACGTGAGCTGCTTGAAAAGTTTAAGGAGCTTGGAGGGCGATACAAAGAGTTATTTATCGTAAAAGGCTGGTACTCGTTTATTCTAGAGGATGTTGTTCGACCTTATCAAAGATGCATATTTCCCAAGCGTATAGATGGCATCTATCTGAACAGCAACAACCCACACATTAGAAACAGCCGTAATATTTCCGGTAGAAGTGAGAAGATTGGCGGAAATTATAATCCTAAGCACTACTTAACATCTAAGAATCAAGCTCATACTGAGTTTCTAGCAAAATTAGCCTGTCGCATAGTTAAAACAGCTAAGGTAGACATTGCTAAACGTATTGAAGCCATATACGGTAGAATTTACTTAGATGAGACTCAAGACTTCGCTGGTTGGGATTTTGACCTAATTAAGCTGCTTACTAAATCAAAAAAGCTTGAAATTCATGCTGTAGGAGACTTTAGACAAACCATCTATCACACATCCTCAAAACCCAAGAAACCCGCTTCTAGTGCGGAAAAACGAGCTGAGTATGCAAAAATGGGGTTCTCAATCGAAGAGATGAATGATTGTTGGCGCTCAGTCAGCTCCATTTGTGCCTTCGCAGACTCTGTGCATACAGGAGAAGGATATACTGCGACCATATCCAAAGTGGATTCGCCCGAAAAGGATACCCACACTGGTATACATTACATAGCCACTAAAGACATTGCTAAGTACATAAGTCTGTATAACCCTCTGATCTTAAGGCATTCTGCAACCTCGGGTAAAGAACTCAACAAGTACGACAACTTAATGACCTTTGGAGAAGCTAAAGGAAAAACAACCGAACATGTGCTTATTCACCCAACCGAGCCTTTCGTTAAATTCCTTAAAGGATATAAAAATCCCTTTGGAGGAAACTCAACAACTTCAAGCCAAAACAAGCTATATGTAGCCATAACTAGGGCCAAATACAGTGTTGCGTTCATTGTTGAAGACGAAGATTTCAAAGACAAGCTGTGGCAATCAAGTGACTAATACAAACCTTCATTACTTGCCACTGGCTAAATAACTACCACTGGATACTGCACTGTTTACGAGCAGATTGATCCTACACTTATACAGAAGTATCAGATCTTGTATAAAGCAATACTTCCAATTAAGACATATACGTTGGAAAAATGAATGCTAACGTTTATTTCTTTTTTTCAGCGAGGCTCCCGCTATTTCACTTAGTGGTTCTGTTGGCCATCTATGTTTTGGGTATTTGCTTCGCATCTCTTTGGCGACCTCAAAATAAGAGGTGTTTCAAAACTGACCGATATCGCTTGTTATTTGAATCGGACGCTTTGCTGGCGATAGTAGCTCAAATCTAAGATTTACTCGGTACGGAGACTAGACTTTCTAAAGGATACGACGGTTGATGCGCATTCGGGATTTTTTGACGTAGATATAAAAGTGTAAACATAGCTGACTATCAATAAACAGCACCTACACAATCGTACTTAATGGAAAATGTTGAAAAATGCTAGATTTTAGTCGCTTTATAGATAAAATAAGGCTATTAATATACATTCAAATCAAATTATGTCGAAAAACGAAATGAGGTCAGTTGGTTTTCCGCTTGAGAATAGAGGGCTAGACAACTGTACTGACCCTTTTTTACGACATTTTGTTTTAGATAACCCTTCTAAAAGCTTTTGTTAGAAAGCGTCAGACAAAGTAAAAAAGGCTCCAAATTTGGAGCCTTTTTTATTTAAATTATTCCAGTCCAAACTGCTGAACGACTTTGTCAAAATACGCCAAGTTTTGTTTAGCATAGTCGCGCTTATCGACATAACGACCCGGGAAGAAATTCTTTTTAAACCCGTAAGCAACAATGTCTTTCAAACGTTTTAAGGGAATATCAAAGTTATCGACCGCTAACTGATACTCGTTGCTGACTGTCGTGCGAGATACCAGACGGTTGTCTGTACAAATAATGGTGGCCAGGCGATTATCCAGCATGTGCTGGAAGTTGTGGTTTTTAATGTCACCAATTTCCGGGTTGGTCTGCAGGTTACTGGTTAAGCAAACTTCAACCGCTATACGACGGTCCGCAATATAAGACGCCAGGCTTTCACCGTAGGCTTTGGGATCGTCAATGTTCGGATCCTGAGTCATTTCTGGCGAGAATAATGAATAGCCGTGACCTAAACGATCAGCGTGGCATTTGGTTAATGCTTCAAATATGCTCTCGGCACCGTAAGCTTCACCCGCGTGCACGGTTTTTAGTAGGAAATTCTCGTGAGCGTACTCATACACTTCTTTGAACTCTCCTGCCGGGTAACCAATTTCCTGACCGGCAATATCCAGACCCACGATTGGCATGCCTTCTTCGTCGCGCATACGAACGCTGGCGCGAACCAAATCCATTGCGGCTGTTTTTATGACCTGCATGGGCTCAAAGTCACGCATCAACTGGAACATTTGTGTGTAATACGGTGAGAAACCTTTTTTGCCAAACATACGCATCGCACAATTGATAATGCCGTACTCAAACGGCGGTTTATCCCCATTCTTCACATCGGCGCGGCTGTTGTACTCATTTTTCGCCCGCAAAAGACCATCGTTAACCACCTGCATAATGGTGTCGAAGGTAACACCTTTGCTTGGATCCATTAGCAGTTGCGGTGCGAAGCGGACTTCAATGTAGTTCACGCCTTCGTTTTGATTATCGACAGCTAATTCGTAGGAAGCCTGCTCCAGGTTTTCTAAATCGCGCAAGGCTGCACAGGTATACTGAAACCCATTCAGGTATTCGCCCAGATTGTTGTAGTGTGACTTGAACACGAGATCAAACAGGCCTTCTTCTGTATAACTGGGGAGTTCGATATTGGCGCGTTTGGCCATGTCGATTAAGCTGCTGGCGCGAAGGCTGCCATCGAGGTGCAGGTGCAGGTCCGCTTTAGGGATGGCTTTGATAAATTCGGGGGAATATTGCATAGAGAACTCCTGCCTTGTCGTTGCTTTGTCCCATAATGCCATAAAATCGTGCTAATCTCTGCCTAGATCTAACCACAATAACTGAAAAACAGAACAAAATGGCTTCTCTTTATTTTACCTATTCCGCCATGAATGCCGGAAAAAGTACGTCGCTTTTGCAAGTGGCCCATAACTACGAAGAACGTGATCAGCACGTGCTGCTGATGACGCCTGCATTGGATGATCGCGCCGGAAAAGGACGTATCGCCTCGCGTCTGGGCATTGGGCGCGATGCGGTGTCTTTTACGCACCGAACGGATTTAGCGGCGGTGGTGCGTGCTCGTTATATGCAGCAGTCGATAGACTGCGTGCTTATTGATGAAGCACAGTTTTTGAGCGAAGAGCAGGTGTGGCAACTGTCGAGTTTGGCTGATTCGGATAATATCCCAGTGATGTGTTACGGCATACGGACCGATGCATTCGGTAATGCTTTTCCAGGCAGTGCGGTTCTGCTGGCTATTGCCGACAAGTTGGCGGAAATGAAAACCATCTGTCATTGCGGCCGCAAAGCCACCATGTCGTTGCGGGTTGATGAAAAAGGCGATGCTGTGCGAATGGGACAGCAAATTGCTATTGGCGGTAATGATCGTTACGTTTCATGCTGTCGTAAACACTGGAAAGAAGCCATGGGGTTGCGTTAAAACGCTCAAATAGAATACAGATTAGAGGTTTTTGCAGCCCGACTTAATGGTATACTGGAAGCCTCATTTTTAGCCCGAAGTGATTATGCAAAGCTTAATTATTCCAACACCTGATGACTGGCACCTGCACTTACGTGACGGTGCTATGCTGAGAACAACCGTACCCGCATCGGCAGCCGTATTTAACCGGGCTGTCATCATGCCAAACCTTGTACCGCCGGTCACAACGGTAAAAGCGGCATTAGACTACCGCAGTCGAATTATGGACGAGGTTCCGCATGGTGTGAGCTTCAATCCGGTAATGGCGTTGTACCTGACGGCGGAGACCACGCCTGAGCAAGTTGCTGAGGCGGCTGCAAATGAACATATCATTGGTTTTAAATTGTATCCATCGGGCGCTACCACCAACTCTACTGCTGGCGTGAAATCGGTTGACGCGCTGGAACCTGTTCTGGCCGCTATGCAGGAACACCGAGTACCACTATTGGTGCATGGTGAGGTGACCGACAGTGACATTGATATTTTTGACCGTGAGCGCGTATTTATTGAGCGCCATTTAATTCCGATTACTGAGCGCTTCCCAAACTTGAAGCTCGTGTTGGAACACATCACTACCGCGGATGCTGTTGCGTTTGTTAAGAACGCTAACAGTAACGTAGCGGCAACAATGACACCTCAGCATTTATTGATGAATAGGAATGACTTACTCGTGGGCGGTGTTAAGCCGCACAATTATTGCTTACCGATTTTGAAGCGCCGCTCACATCAGCAGGTACTGCAGGAAGCGGCGTTGTCCGGCAACCCGAAATTCTTCCTGGGTACCGATTCAGCTCCCCATGTTCAGGCGAGTAAAGAAACGGCTTGTGGCTGCGCAGGCTGCTATTCGGCGCCGGCGGCTATAGAACTTTATGCGGAATTTTTTAGCCAACACAACGCGCTCGATAAACTCGCCAACTTTGCCAGTGGTTATGGTGCCGATTTCTATCAATTACCGCGCAATAGTGAGACCATTGAACTAGTTAAACAGCAATGGACCGTTGCTGAGACTGTGGATACGGCTAATGGTCCTATGGTTCCTTACTGGGCCGGTATGGGACTAAACTGGCGGTTGAATCGTTAGTACCTCGGTGTCACTAAGATAAATGGGCTATGATTAAAGTTATAAAGTTAATCGGCTTGTGTTTTTTGTAATGAGCTTTGCAAACTTTCTGTTAACATATTGAAAAATTGATAAAGGATGTTGTTGGGTGCTGGGATTTTCGAAGCAAAAACAGAATGACCATCGTATTTGCTTTCAGATTACGCAAACGAGTGTTCGTATTCTTATTGCAAAAGAATCAGCTAAAGCACCTGAGCTCATCGTGAATGATTACGAACAAGTCCAAAACGGTTCCGTTGTTAAAGAAGCGGCTGCGTTATTAGCCAAGTATTCGCGCTTACCGTTAAAGCAAGCACAAGTCACTTTGGTGTTAGGAACGGATTTGTATGAATCCGTTCAAGTCGATCGCCCCATGTTGGATCCTGAAGAAATATCCGAGAGCTTAAAATACAGCTTGAGTGATTTGGTCTCTTTTTCTGCCGACGACGTTATCGCAGACTATTATGAGTTTCCCGAGCAGCCGTCTGGACAAGACAAGATCGTCGCGGTGGCAGCTAGCAAGCACCATTTAACGCCTTGGGTAGAATTTCTTAATGATCGCGAACTTCTGCTAACCGATATCGCTATTGCAGAACTCACGCTGCCCCGTTTATCTGAAACCCAAAGTCATGCGGAATTGCTGCTTTATCAGAACCCGACGGGTAACTACATTGCGCAAATTAATACGCCGAAAGGACTGATGTTCTCTCGCTTGTTAAGGGGTGTTTCGGATATCTCGAATTACACGAAAAGTGAGATGGAAGCTGGGGCGCTGGAGCCGCTGGCGACTGAGCTGCAACGGTCAGTTGACTACTTTGAAAGTCACTTGAGGCAGGCTCCTATTAGCCGAATTGTGGCGGCTGTCGAGCACACGCAGTTAGCAATAGTTGAAAAGTGCCTCACTCAGCTTTTAGCGGTGGATTGTACTACCTATCAATACCCTGAGTGGGCGATTGAGCTGAGAGAAGGCGATTACTCTGATTTAGCCGGTTTGGGTGCGTTTTCAGGGACTCCTTCATGAAACAGTGGGTGAACCTTTACCGGAACGAATTGAGGCCAGTTAGAAGACAACTGACATTCAAGCGAGTCAGTCGGGGGTTGGGCGCCTGGTTAGCGTTGTTATTAGCTGTTGTTATTGCAGTTAAATGGCATCATTCAAGCGTAGAGCAGGCGAATGAGAAGTTATCCACTGCCTTAACACAACTGAATGATAGCCTGGCGAAAACCAGAGAACGAATTGATAGCAGACAGCCGAGTCAGCAATTACTGGACAAAAAAGAAGAATTAGAGCGTAAGCTGCAGGATATCAGTGAATTTCAGCAACACATTAACCAGTTTCAGAGCGACAAATCGTCGGAAGTAGAGCGGTTTTTGCGTGAGCTGGCGGGAATTACGCCTAAAAATATTTGGTTAACTGACTTTTCTATTGCCGGAGATAATATCCGTTTGCATGGTTTTGCTTTAAATAGCGAAGCATTAGTTTTGTGGATGGATAAGTTTAATCAGTCGGCTTTGTTGTCGAGTAAAAGCTTTTCGGTGGTTGAGCTCAAGCGAAACGAAAAGGGTTACCAACAGTTCTTGTTGCAAAGTATCAGAGCTAAGGAAGATAAAAACCATGACTAATTGGTGGGCTCGGATAGAGGACAGCTTCGACGTTATGCCCTCGCGGCAAAGGAGTTTGTTGGTTTTGGCTGGATTTTTGCTGCTTAGCTTGCCACTGGTTAGCTACGTCATTCTTCCTACATTGGAAGAGAGTCAGAATCTAAAGGCGGATAACCAGCGTATTCAATCTCAACTTGAGCAGCTGAGCAATCTTGAAAGTGAACTGCAGGCGCAATTGAACGAAGACATAAATGCGCCGTTAAAAGTCGTCATAAATGAGTTAGAGCGTCGCCTGGCTCTGCGGGAAAATCGGTTTTCAGAGAATGATTTACTACTAGCGGTTGCTCAGCGTAAAGCGTTTTTACGTGGCGTGCTGAAATACTCTGATGAGCTGGCTATGGAAAAGTTGGAAGCAAAAGTGCCCACGGCTGTATTTGAAACTGGAACCATCACGCTTTACCAACACGCTGTTCAAGCCCAGTTTTCAGGTGGCTTTTTTGAAGTGTTAGAGTTTGTTGACGTGTTGAAAGCTCAATACCCTACAGTGCATTGGGCCAGCTTTAGCTATCAGGTGAATGAGTATCCAACGGCAACAGTAACTATCGTTTGGTATTTACTGAGTACTGATAAGGAGTTTATTAGTGCGTAAAAGGCTGTTGTGTGTCTTACTATTATTTCCCGTTCTTTGGGCACAGGCTCAAGAAAGGGATCCAACGCGACCACCAATACTTGAGGGAGAGGTTGTTTCTCGCCCTAGTCTTTGGGCCGAACAATTGATGCTCACACAGGTTTTTTATTCAGAGCAGACTCAAAAAGCGCGGATAAATGAAACGTGGGTAAAGCCTGGAGGCAGCGTAGAGGGGGCGAATGTGGTTTCAATAAAGCCCAACAGCGTGGTGGTAGAGAAAAATAATGAAACGGTTGAGATTACTTTGTTTAAGCCGATAAAACAGAATAAAAAGGGCAGTCCGGGAGCCGTACAATGAGAAGATTTGCAACAGGCGCATTATTATTGCTCATCAGTGGTTGTGCTTATCAGCCGAGTTACACTCCTGATAAAGCCAGTGAAGCAATGACGCCGCAATCTGATAATAGTGTACCTGCACAACGTACGGCTGTGCCAACAGAAGTGAGTGAGTTTTTAAGCCAGTCTGTAAGCGCGCAAAGTGGTGACGGTCTGGACTTATTGGAAGAACCTCGCTTTGTACTTCAGGCCGACGGGGTAGAAGCGAAAGCGTTTTTCTACGGGCTGGCTGCGGACTCCCCCTATAATATTCTGGTTCACCCTGCTGTGAGTGGTGAAATTTCGTTAAGCCTAAAAGATGTCACACTGGCCGAAACCCTAGATGCTGTGCAGGATATGTATGGCTTTGAAATACGCCGTTCAGGGCGCACCATTCAAATTTTTCCGGCCGGTGTTCGCACGCAAACTTTCACGCTCGATTATTTATCTCTTAAGCGCTTTGGTGTGTCGCAGACTGAAATTTCAGCAGGTGGTGTGAGCGAAGAGCGGGATAATAGCTCAGGTAGTAACCTGGGAAATAGTAATATACGCTCGGAAGGCTCACCTTTCTCCGGTGATGGCGAATTTAGGAGAGATTCGCGTCAGAGTTCTCTCCAGGGGAATGGGTCTAGCATTAATACTCAATCCGAAACCGATTTGTGGGGCAATTTAAAGGCCGTGATAGAAGGTATTATTGGCAGCGGTAATGTGGTGTTATCGCCCCAAGCGGGCATTGTTAGCGTAACAGCGACACCGGACAACCTGAGAGCGGTTGGAGATTTCATAAAAACATTAGAAACCCGTTTGCAGCGTCAGGTTATTTTAGAAGCCCGAATTATAGAAGTTACCTTAAACGATGGCTACCAACAGGGCATCAACTGGCGCGATGTCACCAGCAGTGCTGCAGGTTTTGGTGTTGAATTTAACGGTGCCACACCCAGCAATGCGACCTCAGCGGCTATCGGCGGCTTGTTTGGTTTAACCTACAACGACCCCGCCAACAATTTTAGTAGTATGATTCAAATGCTACAGACGCAAGGTACGGTTCAGGTTCTGTCAAACCCTCGAGTCAGTGCATCGAATAACCAAAAAGCCGTTATAAAAATTGGTGAAGACGAATATTACGTGACTGATGTTAACTCAACGACCAACTTAGGCACCGGAAGTGACTCAGCCGTTTCAAACTCTGATATCGAATTGACACCGTTTTTCTCAGGTATCTCGCTGGATGTAACACCACAAATCAGTGACAACGGAGAGGTGATTTTGCACGTGCACCCGTCGGTTGTAGAAACGGAAGAGCAGCAAAAGGTAATCACACTAACGGAAGGGGAGCTTGTATTGCCTTTAGCTCGCAGCAATATTCGTGAATCAGATACCATCGTAAAGGCCCGAAATGGCGAAATCGTGGTACTGGGCGGCTTAATGCAAACCGTTAATTCAGAAGAAGTCGGGAAAGTACCTTTGTTAGGCGATATTCCTTTTCTGGGAGAGTTATTCACTAACCGACGTAACCGGCAGGAAAAGAAAGAGCTGGTGATACTGCTGAAACCCACGGTTGTTGGTGTGGATACGTGGCAAGATGAGTTAAAACGATCTCGGGAGTTGCTGCAGGAATGGTTCCCGGATATTGAGCAATAATAAGGTCGCATGTACTTATACCATTACGGCTTACGCGAACTGCCTTTTACCATAACGCCGAACACGCAGTTCTATTACGATTTGAATAGTCATCATGAGGCATTCGAAGTCGTGTTGACTGCGTTAAAGACGGGTGAAGGCTTTATTAAAGTGACCGGCGAGGTGGGTACGGGGAAAACTCTTCTATGTCGCCGACTACTCAATGACATCCCCGACTTTTTCAAAACGGCTTATATCCCCGACTCCTACCTAAATCCAGGTGAACTGAGACTGGCAATTGCCCAAGAGCTCGATGTTGATACCGCACAACTCACAAACCAACAGCAGTTGGCCCGTGCGTTGCAACAACGCATGCTTGATATCAATAAGAATGGTCAAGCTGTGGTTTTGTTTATTGATGAAGCACAGGCGCTGCCCGAAGAAAGTCTCGAAGCGTTACGGCTACTGTCTAATTTAGAAACTGAACGGCGTAAGTTGGTGCATATTGTTTTGTTGGGCCAGCCGGAGTTGGACGAACGTATCTCGAAGAATGCATTTAGGCAGCTGCGTCAGAGGATAAGCTTCGCACACAAGTTAACCGCGATGAACGTTGAAGAAACCGCTGAGTACATCGCTCACAGAATGGATGTCGCCGATTATAAAGGGACGCCAATATTCGACTGGAAATTGATTAAAAAACTGCACCGAAGCAGCCGCGGCGTCCCTCGGTTAGTGAATATGTTGTGTCATAAAATGTTGCTGCTTGCTTATGGTGAAGGCCGCCGGCAATTAACTTTGAGAGATTTAGATTTGGCGGTGAAAGACACCGAGGATACTCAGCAACCCAATTCGAGCTGGGGACTTATTGCAATAGTAGTGAGTGTCTTCTTTCTTGCTGCGGCGGCGTTTAGTTACTGGAAATTGGGTGTGTCGATATGAGTGTGATCAACAAAGTGCTAAAAGATCTCGATCGCCGTGGGCAGCAGCCATTTTCTAAAAGTGCAGCCAGCAGTGCGGTTGAGCGGCCAAGTCGGAGTCGATTTGGGGCTTGGTTTTTAGGGGCTGCGTTGTTAGGTTTTTTAATTGTGGTTGCTGTGTGGTGGCAACTGCCCGAGAAAAACGTGATGACGGTGCATGAGAGTGCCCAGACTAAACCGGTAAAAACAAAGGAAACAGCAGCACCCTCAGAGAATACTGTGGAGGTAGAAGAAACGCCAGATTTAGTCGAGTCTTCTGAACCGTTATTGCCGCGAGAGTCATCGCCCGAATCCTCCGTATCAAGGTCAACCGCGTCTGTTCAGTCAGAGTCATCTCCTGAGCCTGAGTTAGCAACAACGAGGAACGACAGCAGCGGTGTTTCAAAAGAGTCAGAAAAGCAAACCAAGAATAAAGAAACGACGGACAAAAGCAGTGGCGAATTCAGCTTGCAACCAGTGCAGCTGTCACCAGCAGAAATTGCGGCTCAACACATTGGTAAAGCTCAAAAAGCTCAGCAACAAGGCCGACTAACCGCTGCCGAAGAGCATTGGAGCAAAGCGTTGCTAGCAACACCAAAGAACAAAGACGTTAGAAAGAAACTGGCTGCTCTGCAGTTTGGGCGTAATAAAGTGTCCCAGGCTTTGACAACGCTGGAGGCTGGCTTTCAAATGGCTCCGGCGGATTACGAGTTTCGTTTGTTAAGTGCTCGGATTCTGGAAAAAGAGGCAAAACCGGCAGCGGCATTAAGTTTATTAAAACAAGCAACGCCAAACGCCGAAGTCTATCCCGGTTACTTTCAAAAGCAGGCGTTATTGGCTCAGGAAGTTGGCGACTACCCGTCAGCCGCTCAGGCGTACCAACGTTTAGTGGAAGCGGACCCTGCGGAAGGTCGCTGGTATTTGGGGCTGGCTATAGCGCAGCAGCAATTTGCACCGGGTGCCGCGTTGTCCTCCTATCAAGAGGCGTTGAAACGGATAGAGCACAAGCCAACTCTTGACTTTATTCAACAGCAGGTTGAGCTGCTAACGACAACCAATCAGGCAGGTAAGGAATGAAGCGTCCTCGTCTTAAAATGCGCTTGGGTGACTTGCTGGTTCATGAGCAAATCATCAGTGAAGAGCAATTGCAAAAAGCGTTGGAAAAACAGCGCAGTAGTGGACGAAAGCTGGGCGCTACCTTAACCGATCTGGGGTTTATTTCTGAGCAACAGTTACTGGAGTTTTTGGCGCAGCAATTAAAGCTGCCACTGATCAGTATTTCTGAACGGAAAATTCCTCCGGAAGCTTTTAAACTTCTGCCCGAAGTACAGGCGCGCCGTCATCGAGCGCTGGTTATTGAAGCGGACGACGACAAAGCCTTGGTTGGCATGAGCGACCCGGCTGATCTGTCGTCAATAGATTCGATAAACCAGCTATTGGCGCCGCGTCAGGTTGAGTTGGCCGTGGTTCCTGAAGGCGAACTGATGCAGGCTTTCGATAACCTGTATCGACGCACCAAAGAAATTGAAACCTTTGCCAGCCAGTTGCAGGATGAATACGAAGACACCAGCGAATTCGAGCTGGGGCAGTTAAGCCTTGATGACGACACCGACGAAGCAACAGTTGCCAAATTATTGCAGTCAATTTTTGAGGATGCGATACAGGTTCGAGCGTCTGATATTCATATTGAGCCAGACGATCGTAAACTGCGTATCCGTCAACGTATCGATGGCGTACTTCAGGAAAATGTGTTGGATGAGACCAACATCGCCAATGCCCTTGTGTTGCGTCTTAAGCTGATGGCCGGGCTGGATATTTCTGAGCGAAGGCTGCCCCAGGACGGGCGTTTCCATATTAAAGTACGCAAGCACAACATTGACGTGCGGGTATCGACTATGCCGGTTCAGTATGGTGAGTCTTGTGTGTTGCGTTTACTCGATCAGTCGGCGGGGCTTTTGTCCTTAGAACAAACGGGTATGCCGGACTCTATAATAAAGCGTATCCGTAACCTGATTAAGCGTCCGCATGGCATGTTATTGGTTACCGGTCCGACCGGTTCTGGTAAAACCACCACTTTGTATGGCGCGCTGAGCGAACTGAACACCGAAGGGAAAAAAGTTATCACCGTCGAAGATCCCGTTGAGTACCGTTTACCTCGTATTTCACAAGTGCAGGTGAACAGTAAAATCGGCCTGGATTTCTCGCGCGTTTTGCGCACCACGTTACGTCAGGATCCTGACATTATTATGGTCGGTGAAATGCGCGACCATGAAACCGTTGAAATTGGGTTGCGGGGCTCTATTACCGGGCACTTAGTGTTATCTACACTGCATACGAACGACGCCATCACCAGCGCTATGCGCTTAATTGATATGGGGGCTCCGTCGTATCTGGTTGCTGCTGCGTTGCGCGGAATTTTGGCGCAGCGTCTGGTGCGTCGCGTGTGCCATAAATGCGCTGAAGATTACCAGCCTGATGAGCCAGAAAGTCAGTGGCTGGAACATTTGAAAGAGGGCAGCTCCAGTTACGCTTTTAAACGCGGTGTAGGCTGCCAGACATGCAATCATACCGGTTATCGTGGTCGTATCGGTGTGTTCGAATTACTTGAAATGAACACACCCATGATGGACGCTTTGCGCGACGGCAACACGCGCGAGTTTGCTACGGCAGCGAAGGCCCACCCGGGCTTTCAGTCCATGGCGACGGTTGCGCTGGAGTACGCGCGCGAGGGTATTACCAGTGTCGATGAGGTGTTGTACCTGGCTGAAAGCGTTGAGGACACCATCTGATGCAGTTTCGTTATCGGGCCAGAGATAAGTCAGGGCAATTGCAGCAAGGGTCGTTAGACGCTAATGACGAGCGCAATGCAGCCGACGTACTCATGCGCAGGGGCTTGGTTCCGTTATCCATCAACCCGACGAGAACCCAAAGTTTTTCGTTATTCAATAGTGCCTTTGGTGAAAGTTTAAAGTCGGCTTTTCAGCCAAAGGTATCGCTGGATGAGTTGATTATATTTTGTCGCCAAATGTACTCCCTGACTCAGGCGGGCATTCCAATGCTACGCGCCATTGAAGGGCTGGCCGATACAACCCAGAACAAACGTTTGCGTAAAACGTTGCAAGATGTTCACGACCAGTTAGAGCGGGGCCGGAACCTATCCTCTGCTATGTCCCATCACCGCGGCGTTTTTCCTCGTTTAGTGATTGCCATTGTGCACGTGGGCGAAAATACAGGTCAGTTGGAAGAGTCCTTTCAGCAGCTTTCGGTTTATTTAGAAAAAGAACAAGACACCAGAAAACGCATAAAGGCAGCAACGCGCTATCCAAGTTTTGTCATGATTGCTTTGGTCATAGCGGTTTTTGTTCTGAATATTTTCGTGATTCCAACCTTCGCTTCAATGTTCAGTCGTTTTAACGTGGAGCTTCCCTGGGCAACCAGAGCGCTGTTGGGCTCATCACAGTTTTTTGTTGCTTACTGGCACGTTTTGCTGGTTGCAATGGTTGGGGCCTTTTTCGGCCTTCGGTATTACATTGGAACAGACAGTGGGCGACTCCGGTGGGACAGCCTGAAACTGAAAGTGCCGATTGTCGGCTCCATTTTGATGCGTTCTATGTTAGGCCGTTTTGCCCGCAGTTTTTCGGTCATGATAGGGGCAGGTGTTCCATTGACGCAGGCCTTATCGTTAGTGGCGGAAGCGGTAGACAACGCCTGGATGGAAAAACGTATTATAGAAATGCGCCGCGGCATAGAGCGCGGTGAAAATTTGTCGCGGGTAGCCAGACAGTCGGGTCTTTTTACTCCTTTGATTCTGCAGATGATAGCCGTTGGCGAAGAAACCGGTCGAGTCGATGTCTTGTTGCTGGAAGTCGCTGAATATTATGAGCGGGAAACGGATTACGATCTGAAAACCTTAACGGCTCGTATCGAACCCATAATGATAGCGATTGTTGCTGTTATGGTGTTGATTTTAGCGCTTGGTATATTCACTCCTATGTGGGATATGATGAGCGCATATCAGGGGCGCTAATGACTAAAGCGGCGGTGGACGAGCGTAAAGGTATTCAACGGCTACAAAATGTATTGGTTGTACTGTTGCTATTGGTTTTATCTGCGGTAGCAGCAAGAATTCTGTTGGTTAATGAACCGCAAAAATGGCGACAGACGGAATTGGATATAGCGGTATCGCGTTTTATTGATTCGCTTTGGCTGACACGCACCGAGTGGATGCGTCAGGGGAAACCAGCGAAAGTGACTTTACTCAGTGATAGTAAACAACAGCAGATACCGATTTTAATGAATGAATACGGATGGCCGTCAGTAAAACAAGGTTGTCTGCAATTATGGCAACAACTGGGCAGCGAAGTGCCGGCCAGCGTGCTACAGGCAGAGAAAGAGAAAGACTCTTGCCACTATAAAATAGAACAAAGCCTTTGGTTTGTTTACAACAGCAAGCAAGGCAAAGTTGTTCAGGAATAACTCACGGACTGGGTGTCAACTGTTAGTAAAATGTAATAAAATGGATTCTAATGGAGTTTAGTATGGGCACTGAGATGAAAAACAAGCAGCAAGGCTTTACCATTATTGAGCTGATTATTGTCGTTGTTATTCTCGGCTTATTAGCCGCTGCGGCGATACCACGATTTACTGATGTGTCATCCGACGCTGAAGATGCAGCTCTTGAGGGTGTTGCTGGTGGTTTTGCCAGTGCAGTTGGTATTGTTCGCGGCGAATGGGAACTCAGCGGGCGCCCACAAGGCGCCAGTGGAACGGGTGCTGGTGCCGAAGTGTTTATGGATCAAATTTTGCTTTATGTTGACGGCGATACAGGCTACCCCGTTAGTGGTGACAACGAGCAGGCGCACGACGAAAATATGGTGGCAGCCGATTGTGTCAGCGTGATTCAGTCTATTTTGCTAGGTGCCCCAAAAACGACAGCGAACTTTAATGATTTGGCAGAAACACGTTATTACACCTATGTGACTCAGGATAGCGCTGCCGGTAACGATATGTGTGTTTACTACTTGGCAAACACCATAAAAAATGAAACGAATGCCCCTTCGGGTGACGATTATCTAACGTTGGGTAACGCTTTCGTTTATAATCCACGCAATGGCGGCGTGAGTATTCACAGCAACAACCAGTAATTTTTTAAATCACAACTGAGAGCTTTAATTATGCGTAATCAAAAAGGTTTTACTCTGATCGAACTGATCATTGTCATTGTAGTTTTGGGGATTTTGGCAGTAACCGCTGCGCCTCAGTTTATCAACTTCTCGAGTGATGCTCGTACTTCTACTGTAAAAGGGTTGAAAGGCGCTGTTCAGGGAGCTTCGCAGACTGTTTTCGGTAAAGCTGCCATTGAAGGGCAGTTAGGCGCAACTGGTACCGTTGGAAGTATTGATACAGTCTATGGTTATCCGGCCGCGACAGATGAGGACACGAACGGTTTAGCTGAGATAGCTGAAGCTGCAAATCTCAGCTCAGCAGACTGGGTCTCATTTATTAATGATACTGCTGGAAAAGTATATTTTGGACCAGCAGATCTCATTGAGTCGCCTACAGGCGCAGGAGATTTCACCGATGTCAACTCAACAACTTCGGGAGATCAAGGATGTTTTGTTTCTTATACTAATGCTGTTGATGCAGATACACCTCCTGTTATTAACTCGGCAACAAACGGTTGCTAGGCACTTAATATTGGGAACCTCAACTGATTAAGCAGGTGATTGCCTTAGCAATAATCAGTGCTGTGGCGGTACGAGAATGTGCCGCCACAATGTTAAGAAATATTCAATTTGCGACTATGAAAAATGCTGAGTGGTTTATCACTCTATGAGCCAATACTGTTGGGGACTCTTAATGTTACAGCATACTTTACCTGTGGCTTAGCTGCAGGCGGCACTCTAAAGGCTACTTATGAAGTCCAGAGGCTTCACTCTCATTGAGCTCATCATAATACTGGTCATTATCGGTATTTTAGCGGTATCTGCCAGCCCCCTATTTATCAGTAACTCCGGCACGCAAAGCCAAACTATACGCTTACAAGCCATGAGTATTTTACGTGCTGTCCAGCAGCAAGCCATGCAAGACACTACGCAAGTTTACGAATTAGAAGTCACAGAAACCACTCTGGGCGTTCCCCCGTACACTGAAGATAATAATCTTCAGGTTAGCAGCTCAGGTGATATAACCTTTTCCCCTGTGGGCATTACTATTGGCTTTAATGCGCTTGGTCAACCAACAGAAGGTTGTCTGGGTGGTTGCACCATAACGATTACAGAAAGTGCCGACGTCAGCCGAACCATTACCATTAATAAAGAGGGCTTTATTAATGCGCAGTAATAGTCGAACACAGGGCTTTACCCTGATTGAACTGATTGTCGGCATCGTGGTTATTGCCATAGTGACTTTGGTCGTGACGGTCGGTATGGGGCAGTTATTTCGACAGAGCGTTGACCCCTGGCAACAGGTTAGAGCGACAGAAATAGGCCAGGGTTTGATGAATGAAATAATGGCTCGGGACTTCGATGAAAACTCGAATGTAGGTAACCAGTATGTTCGCTGTTCAGAAGGTTCGGGAAGCTGCACGACTCCTGCGCCATGCCCCACTGATGGAAGCACCCCCAACGCCGAAGAATCCCAGCGAAAGCAATTTGATGACGTTGATGATTACAATGGTCTAAGGCTGACAGGCGCTGAACTCAGTGGGCCATCGTCTAACCATTATAATGGTTTTGAAGCATGGGTATGCGTAAGTGAAAAAGCGGCTAATAAACTGAAAAGAATAACCGTCACAATAGCGACGCCACAAAACAGCACTCTTGAACTCAGCGCCATAAAAGGTAACTGGTAATGAACATACAAAGAGGCTTCACGCTAATTGAGCTCATTATTGTTATTGTGCTGTTGGCGATAGTCGCCAGTTTTAGCTTTCAATTTGTAGGCATTGGTGCGCAAATGTTCAGTACTGGCTCCGAACGTTTACAAACAATAGAGAAAAGCCGCTTTGCTATTGAGCGACTGACTCGTGAAATCCGTGGAGCCGTACCCAACAGTGCTCGGGTCAGAGGAAAGTGCCTGGAGTTTGTTCCGGCCGATGTGGTTGGTACATATTATGACGCACCGATTCGACCGAGTTCATCTGATGAAATGACGTTTGTAACATTTGCCGGAAGCGGGAATGCTGCCGATATTAGCTGGAGTCTTGACGGTAATGAACGTATCTACATCTATGCTACTCGGGCCAACTTTATTTACTCTGATAATCCGCAGCGTTATGCCAACTTTGCGGGCGGTTACAGTTCGACTAGCTTAGAAAACACTTTGCCCCTGGAGCCCGGTAGTCAGTTTGCAAAAGAATCGCCATTAAACCGTGCTTATATTGGCAGTGAGCCAGTGAGCTTTTGTGTCAGCGGGGAAAATTTGTACCGTGTGAGTGGTTACGGTTGGCAACAAAGTCAGACCGAGTGGTCAAACGGAGATTTAATCGCTACGGGTGTTAATAACGACCTGGCGGCCTTTGACGTAGACGCCAATAACCAGCAAAGTAACAATATTATCACTTTGCAACTTCAGTTTGGTGAAAACGCAGAGGAACCCGTGTTTTATTATCGTGAGGTGCACATACCCAATGCGCCATAACAAACAGCCTATACAATTGAATCGGCAACGCGGCAATACCTTAGTGATTGCGGTGTTTGTGATTGTTATTCTCGGTGGTTTGGTTGCCGCGCTGGCCAGCCTGTTAAGAACTACGTCGGAAAGTGTGGTCGTTGAGGTACTAGGTACGCGCAGTTACTTAGCGGCACAGGCAGGTCTGGAGCAGGCTATGATGGAGGTCTATCCGTTAAATAGTGCTCCTGTTTCCGATTGTGGTGTGGATGGCTCGAATTATAGTTTTTCGGGCAGTCCAGGCCTTCAGCAATGCACCGCAACCATAAATTGCGATAGAGCAGTTTACACAAACGACGGCAATGAAGCATTTACGCATCTTGTCGTGACGTCTGAAGCGGTTTGCGATGCGGGTTCGCAAAGGGCGTCGCGGCGGTTGCGGATAGAAACACGAGTGGAGAATTAGGTATGAGATTTCGCTACTCGTTGTTATTTGCTTTAGCGTGTTTTGCAGTGACGCTTAGTGTAGAAGCAACAAAATACAATATACCGAATAAAGAATTGCCGGGGTGTACTCAAAGCGGCACAACCTATACCTGCGGCACCTTAACGCTTAACAGCGGCGATATTATTGAAGTGACCGGCAATGAAGGTGTTGTAATAATAGCGGAAGCCATCGACTTTGCTGACGGGGTTGTCATAAACAGTAAAGGACCGTCACTGGATATGCAGTTTTTGTCCGGCGGGCAAACAACCATCGGTCCAAATAGTTCTGTTAATGCGTCTTTTGACAGCGAGGGTGACATTGTCATCAGTGACGGCACAACTGTTTCAGGTGATATAAGCTCGAGCGGCGATATTACCTTAGGGGATGGTGTCACCGTTAACGGCGATCTCAGCAGCTCCGGTACTGTGACTATAGGCTCGAACACCGAAGTCACCGGCGACGTAAACGCCCCGGTGATTGATAATAACGGGCGAATTAAAGGACAAACTTGCAATACTCCCGGCAATGTCGGTGATTGCTCTCAGACGTTACCCGAGGCAATAGGTTATTGGCATTTTGACGCGTTGAGTTGGAGCGGCGCGTCGGGAGAAGTTGTGGACTCCTCAACTTATGGCTATAACGGAAGCGCGCGCGGCAACGCATTTACATCAGGGTTTAACCCGGCCAGAGAGTTAAATGGCGAAGGTACTTGCCGGTACGGGCGTTTCGACGGTAACAACCGAGTGAAGGTTTCTAATGTTACTGAGGCTACGAACTCAGACACTGTCTCCGTTGCTTTCTGGTTTAAGGGGGATGCGCAGTTGCAGAACCCGAATGACCGTTATCAAACAATGCTATTGCTGGGGGAGGGTGCAACGGAAACCGACGAGGGCCGCTTTGAAGTGTACCGACAGGACAATAGTGACGGCGGTGGCTTGTATTTTGAAGTGCGTAAAAACAACGATGACTTGTTGACGATTGAAGCTGGCAATACGTTTAACGGTGGCAACAACCTCTTCGATGACGAGTGGCATCATTTAGCGGCAAGCTATAACTCAGATAACAACGTTCTTTATATCTACATTGATGGCGAACTGATCGATACCAATTCGTACTCAGGCGATACCAAGCTTAATGACAGCGTAGAGCCGACACTTTATATCGGCGGTCAGAAAACCTCTCAAAATAGTTTTCGGGGCGAAATAGATGAGGTTTATGTAAGTAACGGCGTTTTCACCCCAACAACCGCCGCTATCTTGTATTATAAAACACATCCGTGTGCTAACACCCGACCGCAATGCGTTGACGTATGGCCGCAGGCGTTTAGTCCTGACAATAGTGCGCCTTTACCTTTCGACCTGCCTGACCGTCCATTAAACTCACAACTTCCGAGCTCCCTGCAGCCAACGGATTATTTACGAGTCGGTGACTTTGGCGATGTAGGTGCTAATTACTCGACAAATGGACAAACATCCCGAGTCTACATTGATGGTGATTTGACCATACAGTCTGGACGCAGAATTAATACAAGCGGTAGTGCAAATGAACTTATATTGATTGTGACCGGTGACTTGTACTTAGAAACCGATGTTGAGATTAATGGTTTCATTTATGTTCAGGGTGACCTGTATTTCGAACGAAGCTTTTTGTGGTGGAATAGAAGTGTAGTTGAAGGCGGGTTAAGCCTTGATGGTCAGGCGACTGGATATGGTTATTTCGGCTTTTTTGCACCGCGCATCGATTACCGGTTACCGGAAGAACCGCTTGACGGTGGCAATTTTTGTGAAGCCGGAGACGTTGAGCCGCCAGTCACGGTCCCTGATCACTATCGGCTGTCGTATACGAGTCCGGCGTTAACTTGTGAAGCAACTGAAGTGACAGTTGAGGCGTGCGCAGATGCGTCCTGTTCGAGTTACTCTTCTGTCACGAGCTCTGTTTTCCTTTCGGGTAATGCCGGCAACTGGACTCAGAACCCTATAACCGTGGCGCCAACCGGTAGCACAGAGCTCAGTCAGACGGACGCGGGTACTTACACATTAGCAATAGACGATGTTCAAACTGTCCCGGGAGCGCTGAATCCAACACAATGTTTTGTAAACGGTAATTTTAGCTCAGACTGCTCTATTACCTTTAGCGATACGGGGTTTAAATTTGCGCCAATATCGACTCAGGTCTCCGGTAGCTCGTTTCAAAGCAACCTCTCTATTGTAAGAACCAATGACAATACTAAGGCCTGTGAAACGGTAGCTGAACAGGTCGCTCAGATTGAGTTGGGTATGTACTGTGTGAACCCGGGTAGCTGCAGTGATTTCACTGCGTTTCCTTACGCGCAAATGACTGCTGACGGTGAGGCACTGAATGAGTTGGAGGAGAGTGGTTCGGGTTTATTAAGTGGATGGGCGCCCGTCGCTACTAATTTTGTTGATGGCGAGAATTCTCTTACTGTTCAATACGGCGATTCAGGCAAAGTAAAATTGCATGCTCGGGCACAACTGCCCAACGGCAAAGTCATTGAAGGCTTGTCTAATGACTTTGTTTATAAGCCTGCAAGTCTTTCTATGAAGACGGTTAGTAATTACGGGGGAGATATTTTAGCGAAAGCGGGTGAGGCTTTCTTAATGAGGCTGCAAGCAGTGAATCTGAATGGTGATGTGACACCTAACTTTGGTCTGGAGTCCCCGCAGGAGTCATTGAATATAGCGAATGGAGCGGTGCCGGTTGCGCCTGCGACAGAGCCGGGTGTGATTGAGAATTCTGCAGACTTTTTAGCACAGGGCGTCGATGGAATTCGTTTTGAAAACAGTTCGATTGCATATACCGAAGTGGGCAGTGCAACGATCACCGCTCAAGTTGCTGACCAAAATTACTTAGGCGTTGGCAATGTAACGACTCCGCATACCGTTGGGCGTTTTATTCCCTATGAATTTATCCCACTTGCTTCCCAGTTTTCGGGGTCTTGTACTGATTTCTATTACTTGAGTCAGCCACAGCCGGTGACATTGTCAGCTGAAGCGGTTAATGCGTCGGGTGGTGTGACTAAAAATTACAATGGCTCACTAGCCAAAGCGACGCCTCTGTTTTATGCCTATGACAAAGAAAATGGTGTCGTTGTGGAGTTGTCCGGGCACGCTGTCAGCTACGACGGTACATGGGAATGGACTAATGGTACTGGATGGCTTCAGGGGAATGCCGCTATCAAGGTTTCAAGATTAGCATCAGGTCAACCTAGCGGGCCTTTTGAAGATTATGTGTTGGGCTGGCAGCTAGATGATAACGAAGGGGCGTTAGTGGATGACAGCAATCATACCGTTATTTTAAACAGCAATTTAAATGCAACGCCTCGCGGTGCGACTGAGCTGGATTCCTCTTCACTGTACTATGGTCGCGTCCGTTTGCAGGACACTTATGCGGCAATGGATGATGTTATGCCAGTTACAGGCGCTATTGAATACTGGGAAGGAACCGTCTTTGCCGATAATGAGAAGGATACCTGCTTAAGGTTCTCGAGAAACGACGTGGAACTAAGAGAGGACTTAACCTCAGGTCCATATCCGACCCTAGCACCCGACCCGGCAACGCTGACAATAACCAATGGACTTCTTAGCTCCTCTAGTGTGGACATTCGTCAGTTGCTGCGATGGACATCTTCTGCTGAGAACGCTCCTTACTCCTTTATCTTTGAACTTGAGGTGCCTTCTTATTTAAAATACGACTGGTCGGCTGACGGAACGTTTGACGAAAATCCACAGGCCGAAGGGACATTTGGTATTTATCGTGGGCGAGATCGCCAGATTTACTGGCGTGAGGTAGGATGGTAGTATTCTTTTAACGAATAATCGACAATTCGATGACAATGCCTCTTGCTCTTTTGTGAACAAGCAAATAGCATAAAGCAGAGTTTAAACAAAAAATGCGCGACGTTGACGAACGTTCATTATTATTACAATAACGATAGCGCGATGACGGCTTTAGCTTTTACGCCGCTTTGTTATTTTTTCAAGCTTGGAATGGAAACATGATGCGATTGGCTCGACTGGCCTTTATAATGGCCTCTACATTGACATTCGCCTCGGCGGCTCTTGCTCAGCAGGAGATGACTGTCGAAGAAATTGCTAACCAAATTGCGACTCTAGAGAGCGATTTTGAAAACTTTTCTGTCACTGTTAACACGCTTCAGCAAGAAGAGCGGGAACTTAGAGAAAAGTTACAAAATCTGCGCGAGCGTAATAGCGAACTGGAAGAAAAACGCGAATTAGCATTGGCGGAGATGAATGATCGCTATCAACGTTTGGTTGAAGACCCAACGATTGACATTGCTGGCGCACAAGAAGCGTACAAGCAGGCGGTTATGGCTCACCAACAGAATAAAGCGAATATTAAGCAGCAGGTGAGTCTGGTTAACGAGAAGGCTCGCGAAGTTGAAGAGGCTCGGGTGAGTAAACACAGCCTTATCAATGAAATTGAGACACTGAAAGAGCAGCGTAACTTGGCGCGTGTTGACCGTCTGGCCAATGAATTTAACCGTACCGGAGAGCTTGAAGTTAGTCAGTCAATTAGCTGTGACCGCCAGGAAACTCTCGCGCAATGTGAAAATCGTGGCAAGTTAATGGCCAAACAAAAGGCCTCAAAGCAATACCTCGATACTATTTTAAGCAGTTTGAGTGAATCGTCTCTGGCGCGTGAAAACATTGAAAAAGCCAGTCCTAATGTTCAAATCTTAGGTTCAAAAACTATTAGCAATGGGTTCAGTGGCGCAGGTAACTATGGCGTTAAACTGGCAGTGGAGTTACGTGGTCAGTTGCCTAAGAGTCAGGCATGTACCTTACTAAATGTCGATATGCGTTATTGTGCCTCGGAACAACGGCCGGGGGAGCTGCAAGCGGGTGATGAGGAAACGGTTGATAGCTCCGTCATGCGCCCGTTAAGCATACGCTCAAATGTGTATGATGATGAAGTTATTATCGATGGTGTGAGTTATGGTTCAACGCCTTTGGAAGTGATGTTGCCGGGCGGAGAGCACCAAATTGAAATCCTTAAATATGGCTACTCTACCTACGCAGAGAAAATTAATTTAAAAGAAGCGATGGCTATCCGTGCGGAGTTAGATAAGTCGGATTATTCGTTTACCCGCGGTGAAAAGATTCAAGACGTGTTATTCCGGGATGTTCGCGGTCCTGAACTTGTCGTTGTTCCAGCCGGCAAGTTTAAAATGGGCGATTTAGTCGGTAATGGTTTACCGAACGAGCGTCCGGCAGAAACCCGTGAAATACCAACAGCATTAGGTATTTCAGATACTGAAATCACTGTTGAGCAATTCAGTAACTTTGTTGCAGACACTGCCTACGTCACCGATGCTGAGAAAAACGGAACTTGCGCAAGTTTAGATAGTGGTCGCCCTCAGTTTAATGAAAAATTCAGTTGGCGGAATCCTGGGTTCAAACAATCGGAGAGCTCCCCTGTTGTTTGTGTTAGCTACAATGACGCAAAGGCGTATGCTAAGTGGCTGACTGAAAAGAGTGGTTTCCAATACGACATCCCGACTCAGGCAGAATGGGAATACGCGGCAAGAGCCGGCACTGCAAGTGATTTCTGGTGGGGAAATGATGTTGGCTTTGGAAAAGCGAATTGTCGTAACTGCGGTACAGAATGGTCGAATATCCGACCAGCGCCTGTTGCCAGCTTTCATCGCAACCCTTGGGGATTGTTCGATACTGTCGGTAATGTGTGGGAGTGGGCTGAAACTGATAACGGTGTTGTAGTGAAAGGTGGAGCCTGGAACTTTACACCCAGTTTAGCTCGAGTTTCGACAAAAATGGAACTTCCGTCAGATTTTAACTCCAACTACATTGGATTCCGTGTTGTTAGGGAACAGTAAGTACTTACTGAGCCCTTTGCTGTCACTCTGTTAGCTTATAAGTAGGGATATACCGCTTCATGTTTAAAAAAATTCGCGGCCTTTTTTCAAACGATCTTTCCATTGACCTCGGAACAGCAAATACGCTTATCTACGTCAAAGACGAAGGTATTGTATTGAATGAGCCGTCTGTTGTTGCCATTCGCCAGGAGCGCTCTGGTGGACCTAAATCGATTGCCGCCGTTGGCGCAGCAGCCAAGCAAATGTTGGGCCGTACGCCTGGTAATATTCGTGCTATTCGCCCTATGAAAGACGGTGTCATCGCAGATTTCTATGTATGCGAAAAGATGCTTCAATTTTTTATCAAGCAGGTGCACGACAGCCATTATTTTCGCCCAAGTCCCCGAGTGTTAGTGTGTGTGCCTTGTGGTTCAACACAAGTCGAGCGCCGCGCTATTCGTGAATCAGCCTTGGGTGCCGGTGCCCGTGAAGTGTATTTAATTGATGAACCTATGGCCGCCGCTATTGGTGCAGGCCTACCTGTATCGGAAGCGACGGGCTCCATGGTTGTGGATATTGGTGGCGGTACGACCGAAGTCGCTATCATCTCGTTAAACGGCGTGGTGTATTCATCATCGGTTCGTATTGGTGGTGACAAATTTGATGAGGCTATCATTAGCTACGTTCGCCGCAATTTCGGCGCACTAATTGGTGACGCAACGGCTGAACGTATTAAGCACGAAATTGGCTCGGCATTCCCGGGCGAAGAGCTGAAAGAAATTGAAGTTCGTGGGCGTAATCTGGCGGAAGGGGTTCCACGCTCTTTCACTCTTAACAGCAATGAAATTCTGGAAGCCTTACAAGAGCCGTTAATGGGTATTGTAAGTGCGGTAATGGTTGCGCTTGAGCAATCACCTCCTGAACTGGCGTCCGATATCTCTGAGCGCGGTATGGTATTGACCGGCGGTGGCGCCTTGCTGAAAGACCTGGATCGCTTACTCGTTGAAGAAACCGGTATTCCGGTCGTTATTGCTGATGACCCGCTCACCTGTGTTGCACGGGGCGGTGGTAAAGCGTTAGAAATGATAGATTTACATGGTGGTGATTTATTCAGTTATGAGTAATTCATGAAGACGCTGTTTGCTCGCGGCCCATCTTTACTTTCCAGGCTAGTGCTCGCACTAGCCTGTTCGTTTCTACTGATTTTTATTGATCATCGTCTTCAGGCGATGAAGCCTGTCCGATTGTTCTTAAATTCTCTGGTGGCACCGGTTCAATATCTGGCGATTATGCCGGAGCAACTGTTGGATAGCCTTTCTGAGTCGTTAAAAACAACCTCTCAACTAAGCAGCGAAAATCAACGTTTAAAACGGGAAATTTTGGAGCTACAAGGGCAACAACAGCAACTTCGTTTTTTACAGAATGAAAATAGACGCCTGCGCGAACTACTTGGTTCAGAAGCTCGCGACTCCGCCCGGAGGATGGTGGCTGAAGTTATAGCGGTTGCGTCTGAACCGTTCTCGCAGCAGCTCGTCATTAATAAAGGCACACTCAGCGGTGTCTACGAAGGGCAGCCGGTACTGGACAGTAACGGAATTATCGGTCAGGTACAGGATGTCGGCGGCAGTACAGCGAGAGTCCTTTTGCTTTCCGATCAGAGTCATGCCATATCGTTACGTTCGGCGCGAAACGACATTCGGGTGTTAGCTCAGGGAACCGGTGATATTGGTCGCCTCGAATTGATGTTTATTCCTCATAGTACTGAATTGCAGGAAGGCGATTTATTGATGTCTTCCGGTCTCGGTGGTGTATTTCCTGAGGGCTATCCGGTGGCAAGAATTAATGAGATCATACGCGATGAGTCTCTGCCGTTTGCAACCGTGTTTGCCGATCCGGTCAGTGCGCTGGACAGAGTACGTAATGTCCTGCTGCTTTGGCCCAGCCAGGGTGAACAACAACCTATTTTTGACGAGGAAGAGGGATGAAATTGGTAAAGCCCGGATTGATTACCTTGCTGGTTACCTACATCATCGCTTTAACTCTGATGGTGATGCCGATGCCCGTCGCCTTCGATACCTTCAGGCCCGACTGGCCAACCCTGGTTTTGGTTTATTGGATTATAGCCTTGCCGCATAGAGTCAATATGGGGACTGCGCTGGTACTAGGCGTGCTGAGCGATATTTTACTCGGCTCCATTGTCGGTGTTCATGCGCTGGGCATGGTGGTTGTAACGTATTTCGCTGCACGGCATTTCCAACGTATTCGTAATTTTGCACTAATACAGCAAGCACTGGTCATAGCCTTACTGATTTTTATTAAACGCTTTGTTGTGTTTGAGGCGAACGTCTTTTTGCACGATGCTGAGTTTACCTTGTCCTACTTCTGGCCGGTATTAACTTCTGCGATTTTCTGGTTGTGGTTATTTCCGCTGTTACGAAAAGTTCGCCGCCAGTTTGGAGTGGTTTAATGCGTTTGCTGCTGGCCTCATCGTCTCCTCGTCGACGAGAGTTACTGACCTTATTGCATCGTCCTTTTGACTGCGATGTTCCTGAAATTGAAGAGCGTCAGGGAAAGGGTGAAATAGCCGAGGCTTATGTCAGTCGTTTAGCCGCAGAAAAGGCACAGGTAGTAGCAAAACGACAACAAGACGAATGTCTGGTGATAGGCGCTGACACCCTGATCAGTTTTCAGGGCCAGGTTCTGGAGAAGCCAGAAAATTACGGTCACTTTAGTCAAATGATGAATCAGTTGTCGGGCCAGACTCATCAAGTACTGACCTCAATTAGCGTATGTCATTGGGGCGGAGACAGACTCGTTGGCCAGGAAACTGCGGTGGTAACCACTCAGGTTGAGTTTGCGTCACTATCGGATGATGAAATTCACGCCTACTGGGAAACCGGTGAACCTCATGATAAAGCAGCGGGTTATGGTATCCAGGGTTATGGTGGTAAGTTTGTAAAACGCATTGAAGGTAGCTACTTTGCGGTTGTTGGCTTACCTTTATACGAAACGGAACAGTTATTGCGGATGTTCGAAATGACAGGTGAAGTTGATGAGCGTTGAAGTCTTAATGAATGTTACCCCCACAGAGACTCGTGTTGTGCTCGTAGAAAACGGCATCCTGCAGGAAGTCCACATAGAACGCCAGGCAAAGCGCGGCTTAGTCGGTAACATCTACATGGGTAAAGTCTCCCGGGTGTTACCGGGGATGCAAGCTGCGTTTATTGATATTGGCCTGGATAAGGCGGCTTTTTTACACGCATCAGACATTGTTGTTCAGGTGGACGGCGATGATTTACCACAACCCGACGAGAGACCCCAACAAAACATTACCGAGTTGGTGCATCAGGGCCAGCACATTATGGTGCAGGTCGTAAAAGACCCTCTGGGAACGAAAGGAGCGCGTTTAACCACCGATATCACCTTACCCTCAAGGTACTTAGTGTTTATGCCTAAGAGTGACCACGTCGGTGTGTCTCAGCGCATTGAAGAGGGAGACGAGCGAGAGCGATTACGGCAACTGGCTCAGGAGGTCAGCGAAAGTGACGGGAAGTTTATTGTACGTACCGCTGCCGAAGGGGCTTCAGAGCAATCTTTGCGAGGCGACGCAGACTTTCTTTTCCGGCTTTGGGAAAAAATAAAGGCGCGTAAAAAAACACAACGCAAAGTGGGCATGTTGTACGAAGATCTCAATCTTTCCTGTCGGGTATTGCGGGATTTTGTCGGAGAAGAAATTGAACGCATTCGAGTCGACTCAAAAGTCACTTTCGATACCTTAAAAGTGTTCACCCAGGACTTTATTCCAGAATTAACATCGGTGCTTGAATATTACACCGGCGACCGACCCATTTTTGACTTGTTTGATGTTGAGAATGAAATGCAACGAGCTTTGGACCGTCGAGTCGGTCTAAAATCCGGAGGCTCTCTGATTATCGACCAGACAGAAGCTATGACCACGGTCGATATCAATACCGGAGCCTTCGTGGGCCACCGCAACTTAGAAGAGACAATTTTTAACACAAATATAGAAGCGACTCAGTCAATTGCCCGCCAATTACGTTTGCGTAATCTCGGTGGAATTATCATTATTGACTTTATTGATATGCAGGATGAAGAGCATAAGCGGCGCGTATTGCATAGCCTGGAACAGGCTTTAGCCAAAGACAGAGCAAAAACCACCATCAACGGTTTTACTTCTCTTGGCCTGGTGGAAATGACGCGTAAACGCATTCGGGAAAGTCTGGAGCATGTTTTGTGTTCTGAGTGTCCTGTGTGCCTGGGGCGTGGAAGCATGAAAACCGTTGAAACGGTCTGTTATGAAATTATGCGTGAAATTGTCCGGGTTCATAAAGCTTACGAAGCAGATAAGTTCGTTGTTTACGCATCTGCCCAAGTGAGTGAGGCCTTACTTAATGAGGAATCTCATGCATTGGCTGAACTTGAGCTCTTTGTTTCGCGTCAAATAAAAGTGCAAACCGAGCCCCTGTATAATCAGGAACAATTTGACGTTGTAATGATGTAAGACGAATGCGTACTCTGTCGTGGATTTTAAATAAACTCTGGCTAACGCTGGCGATTGTGCTGGTGCTGGTCGCGGTTGGCCTGAGTTTATTGCGTTACAGTCTCCCTTATCTTCCCGATCTAACAGAACCACTTGAAGACCAGTTAGAAGCTCGCTTTCAGCAGCCGGTGAGCATCAGTGACTTGTCTATGGCATGGACAGAGGAAGGACCTTCTGTTGTTTTAGAAAATTTAATTTTACTCGAGCGAGAGCAGTCACCAGTACAAGTCCGGATTGGTGAGGCCCATGTCGTACTCGATTTCTGGAAAACATTATTGGATCGGCAGTTAGTGGCTCAGCAGTTCATTCTGGATGATGCTCGTATAGCGGTCGATATGAGAAGCTTTTCGACAAGCGATGGGTCGGAAAAGCTGAACCTTGAGTACGTTAACCGCCTGTTTCTGCAGCAATTAGAAAAGTTTTCTCTCAATAACGGCGAACTGTTGCTAACCAATTTGCGTGGTGTCACGCGAAAAATAGACATTGACCGGTTGTCCTGGATAAATGAAGGCAAACAGCACCAGGGTATTGGTCAGTTTCGGATGGAAGACTTTGCCAGTACGAGCCTGGATTTCATCATTGACCTTCGTGGTAATCATTGGTCAGAATTTAATGGTCAGTTCTATGTCAATTCTCAAAATGTTGATATCAGCCCCTGGCTGGAGGAGCAACTAGGCGATATTGATATACAGGAATCGAATGTCAACTTCACTGGTTGGTTGGACGTGCGCAACGGTCAACTTTTTGAGGGACTATTGAAATTACGTGACAACCGTATTACCTGGCGAGAAGGCGACTCAGATAAAGTCAATTGGCTCCAGTTACCCGAAGGGGAAGTTATTTTGCGACCAGAGCCCAATGGCTGGTTGTTGAATAGCTTACCAATGAATGTGAACACCTCGGTTGGTCACCTCGAGATTCCACGTATTGCTTGGCAAAACAGAAAAGGAACTCACGATCTCAGCGTTGATAATATTGCCATAGATGAAGTGGCAGCGTTAATTCCTTTGTTACCTCTGGATGCAGAAAATGGTGCCGACGTATTAAAAAGCCTCGGTTTGAATGGTACCGCTAGCTTCCGTTATCGGTTACACCCGATATCCGGTCAGCAGTGGGTATTAAAAAGTCAGAATTTGTCGGCTCAGGGCAATGACAACTGGCCCAGTTTCAATGGTCTTGACTTAAGTGTTAACAGTACCTCCAATCACGGTAGCTGGCGTGTTGAAGGAACTAACGTTCGTTTGACCGGCACCAACTTGTCCGCTAAGCAAGCCTGGGATATCGATACCCTGTCGCTGTCGGGCTCCTGGCTGCTGCAGCCGGAAGAGTGGCGAGTGAAATTGGAAAACATGCGCGTCACTCAGGATGATTTTGAATTGGAGGGTAGCGGCGCGTTGTTCGGGGACTACCGTAGTGGAAACCCGCCCACAATTGATTTGTTACTTGCAACAACACAACCGTTTTCAGTGGCTACCGCGCGACAACTCCTGCCGTCGGTTATGGGCAAAGGCGTTAAAGATTATCTACATCAGGCATTGGTGTCAGGCCAGACGCGGGGACTTGAGGTACTCTGGCGTGGCGCCGTTAATCGGTTCCCGGGGGACGACAATACCGGGGTGTTTAACGCGCGTGTTGAATTTGATGACTTAACCTATCGGTTCCAACCCAACTGGCCGGCTCTGGCAGAAGCGCCCGTCAAACTCGATTTTTACAACCGCAGTTTATTGATGTCCGCTGATGGTGGCCACATTAAGGACATTCATGTCACCCGGGTCGATGCACAGATTCATGACTTGACTGAGGCAGGACGCGGACTCCAGGTTCAGGCCCATGTTTCTGGTGAGGCTCAATCGCTGCTGCCGGTATTTAAGCAGTCACCGCTTAATAGCGTGACGGAAGCCTTGACTGAGTTAAATCCCAGAGGAAAAGTCGAAGGCGCTTTTGAACTCGACGTTCCGTTTGATAGTTCACGGGAAATTAATGTGTCTGTTGAAGCTCCGCTGCAAGGTTTGTCGATAACCGTTGAGTCTTTGCAGCAGGATTTTGAGGTGTCCAAGGGTGAGCTTAATATTGACAACGGAAATATCAGCACAAATGATCTTCGTTTGAGCTGGTACGGTATGCCACTAAAAACTGAGGTCTCAGGCGAACCAGTGGAAGAGCGTTATGTGTTAGATATTAACACAACCCTGGACTGGCAAAGCGAACCACTATTCAAGCAGTTTCCATACCCCCAGTGGGAGCCTTTCTTTTACGGGGCAGTTAACGGCGAGGCGAATCTCGTTTTAACCTTTGCTGAAGATAACGTCGATGTTGCGCTTGAGTCTGCGTTTGATCTGACAGGCTTAGAGACATCATTGCCGTCACCGTTGAAAAAGGACTTTGGTGAAGGGTGGCAGTTAGCGGTAACCTTAAATGGCAGTGGTGAGCAACTGCGGCTGCAGGCGTCGATAGACGATCGGCTTTATTGGGATAGCCGCTGGAAGCCGGGGAGCGACGGTTGGCAGCAGGCCGAACTTGATATTGGAAAAGTGGATCCAACCTCCAGGCGAGAGAGCTTTAGCGGGTTTGCGGTCAATGCACAATTACCTCATGCCGATATCGGGCGGTGGTATTCGGTGTTATATGCATTGACTGAGAATTCTAATGTAGATAATACGTCGGGCGAAAGTGACGGTTGGCTGCCAGATTCAATCAATGTGGAAACGCCTCAGCTGCGTTGGGGCCAGCAAGAGTTTGCTAAAGCCGACATTCAGATATGGCCTGAAAATTCAGCCTGGCAGGCTCGGGTTGAGGCTAATAACGCGGTGTTGAGCGCTACTATACCGGAGAACTTTGTACGAAAAGGAATCTCGATAAAGGCCGACTATCTGGCGCTTCACACCGGAGTCGAGTTGCCTGAGAAGGGTGCTAAAGTTGACTGGAGCTGGCTGAAGAAAGTACCGCCGGTCAATTTTGTCTGTCGCAGTTGCCGTATCGACGAGCATGACCTGGGGGAGGTTGAGTTAATCCTTTCTCCCCTTGAGGATGGCTTTAGTATCGAAAAAATGACTCTGCAAAAGGACAGCGATGAGTTAGCCTTGAGTGGTTACTGGCGCTATTCTGGAGAGCAGGCATCAAGCGGTGTATCAGGGCGTCTGGAAACCAATGACTTGGGTGAACTGCTACGCGAGTACGGTTTGGAAACAGCGATTAGAGACAGTGCAGCGGTTATTGACTTCAATCTAGATTGGCTTGGTCACTTATACCAACCCGACTGGGAGTCGTTGGACGGCACGGTAACCTGGGACTTAGACAAAGGGTACTTAGCTGAAGTGAGCGACGGCGGGGCAAGACTTTTCTCCATGTTGAGCCTGGATAGTATCTTGCGAAAACTGACTTTAGATTTTAGAGATATCTTTTCGCAAGGGATGTTTTTTACCGACTTAACCGGTAGCGTTCAAATTGAGGACGGTATCGCGAGTACCGACAATGCTCAGCTATTGGGGTCTGCTGGCGACATGGAGATCCGTGGCTGGACAAATATGAAAACCGGTCAGTTAAATTACAACCTGACCTATGCGCCTAAAGTGACTTCCAGTTTGCCAGTGATACTTGCCTGGATGGTCAACCCGCCGAGTGGGCTGGCAGCTCTTCTTATAGATAAAGTTCTGCATGATGCGAAAGTGATTTCACGTTTACGCTATCAAGTGACGGGCACAATCGAGAATCCTGTAGTGGATGAAATTGAACGTGACAGCCGCCCCGTTGATTTGCCAGAATTGGAGCAGAACTCAACTGATTCAGAGGCCGATAATGACCAAGGTACAACTAACGGCGCTGCAAATGAGCAGTCGTCCGGATCCTCAGGATAACTTAGCGACGGTCGCAAGGTTACTGGAGCAGCTTCCTGCTGCACGTCCTCAACTGGTGGTATTGCCCGAAGCCTTTAGCTGTTTTGGTGCAGGAGACCGAGCGCAGTTGGCTATGGCCGAAGCGTACCAAGACGGTGAAGTGCAGCGTGAATTGTCTTCGCTGGCAAAAACGCATGGCATCTACTTGATTGGCGGTACGTTACCTCTGGATGCAGGCGAGCGCTTTGCTGCCGCGTCGTTGTTATTCGGGCCGGACGGCACCATTCTTAACCGCTACGATAAAATTCACTTGTTTGATGTTGATGTTGCCGATAACACCAAAGAATACCGTGAATCCAAATGGACCCAGCCCGGTAGTAAGGTCGTAACCGCTAAAACTGATTTGGGTGTGGTCGGCATGGCAGTATGTTATGATTTGCGCTTTCCTGAGTTATTCAGAGCATTGCGTCAGGCAGGCTCAGATATCATTGCTTTACCCGCTGCATTTACCCAGGTTACCGGAAACGCTCACTGGCATGCGCTGGTTCGTGCCCGCGCTATTGAACAACAGGTTTTTATTGTGGCGCCGGGGCAGGTCGGGCAACACGCTAACGGGCGTGAAACCTTTGGGCACTCGCTTATTGTCAGTCCATGGGGAGAAATACTGGCTGAACTGGATGACGGTGAAGGCATTATTTCCGCCAGTGTTGATATAGCAGACGTTGAGCCCATTCGAAAACAAATGCCGGTGGCAAAACAGAATCAATTTGAGGTTGTACAAAAAACATGACACTAACTGACTACGAACTGTCACAAGAAGACATAAGCAAAGCATTATCGACACTTTACAGTGGCGATATCGACTTTGCGGATATTTACTTGCAACACAGTGTCAACGAATCCTGGGTGCTGGAAGACGGCATCATAAAGGACGGCGCGTTTCACATTGAAACCGGAATGGGCGTGCGTGCAGTGCAGGGTGAGAAAACTGGCTTTGCCTATGCCGATGAAATTACATTGAAAGCGCTTGAGCGCACGAGTGAAGCCGCACGCGGTATCGCTCGTCAGGGGCAAAGCAAAACAGTTCAGGCACTGACATCGGTGCAGGCTAAGCCGCGCTATCAGAGTATTAATCCGCTGAGCACCTTGTCCGAAGACCAAAAAATTGAATTACTGAAGAAAGTGGATGCGCATGCGCGAGCTCAAGACTCACGCGTAAGCCAGGTTGTTGTTAGCCTAAGCGGAAGTTACGACGAAGTTCTGGTTGCAGCCACAGACGGCACTTTAGCGATTGATAAGCGCCCGTTAATCCGATTGAATTGCTCTGTCATAACTGAGGAGAACGGTCGCCGGGAACGCGGCAGTGCCGGCGGCGGTGCGCGTGTTGGCTACGAATTTTTCCTGGAAGAAGGCACTGGTAATGCGCGCTGGCAGCGCTTTGCTGAAGAAGCGGTACGTCAGGGATTAGTGAATTTAGAAGCACAACCCGCACCTGCCGGTAATATGCCGGTGGTACTGGGCTCGGGCTGGCCGGGTGTGTTGTTACACGAAGCGGTAGGCCATGGTTTAGAAGGTGACTTCAACCGTAAAGGTTCCTCAGCCTATTCGGGTAAAATTGGTGAGCAAGTGGCGTCACCTCTTTGTACTATTGTCGATGACGGAACGCTGGATGATCGTCGCGGTTCAATGAGTATCGATGATGAAGGCACGCCCAGTGGTTATAATGTGTTGATTGAAAACGGCATACTGCGTGGGTACATGCAGGACAAAAAGAACGCCCGTCTAATGGGGCAGGCGACAACCGGCAACGGACGACGGGAAAGCTTTGCACATTTGCCTATGCCAAGAATGACCAATACTTATATGCTGGCCGGGGAAAGTAGTCCTGAAGAGATTATCGGCAGCGTGAAAAAGGGCATTTATGCGCCGCAGTTCGCAGGTGGCCAGGTGGACATTACCTCAGGCCAGTTTGTTTTCTCCGCATCAGAAGCGTATTTAATTGAAGATGGAAAAATCACCACACCGATAAAAGGTGCAACACTGATTGGCAACGGCCCAGACGCCATGGCACAAGTGTCTATGGTGGGTAATGATTTATCGCTGGACGAAGGTGTGGGTGTTTGCGGTAAAGACGGACAAAGTTTACCCGTTGGTGTGGGTCAGCCGACATTAAAACTCGATTCAATGACCGTTGGCGGTACAGAATAAGCGAACTGCCAGCGGTTAAGCGAGCAGTTCTCGTAAATAGACGAAGAGCTGGCGGGCAGCAACTGGCGACGTTTGCTCGCTTTTCTGCTTTTCGGCAAGGCGGATCAGCTGACGCAATTTTTGGCGATCAGCATGAGGGTGTTCCTCAATGAATGCCTGTAATTCATCGTCGCCTCTGGTCAGCAGTTTATCGCGAGTTTCTTCAATTTCGTGAAAGATAGACGTTTGCTGTTGATGGGCATTTTTTAAATTGTTTAATGCTTGCTCTATAGGCGCAGCGTCTCGCGAGCGCATGAGTTTGCCAATAAATTGTAGCTGGCGCCGATAACCTTCGTGTTTATTACGAATTTTACGGGCAAGCAGAACGGCATCGCGTAGTTCGTCGTCCAGTGGCATGTTGACCAACTGGGTGTCGGTTAAATTAACGAGTTGAGTCCCAAGCTCCTGGCGTTCTGCCATGTCGCGTTTTTTTTGGGACTTACTGACGAAGTCGTCAGATTGTTCAGGATTTTCGGCTGGGCGTTTCGGCATAAGTTCGATTCATTAGCGCTACAAAGCCGTCAGTTTAGCAGTGAGGAGAGTTTTTTGATAGTACAACTGAGTGACTTACAGGTTCAAATGAAGCAGGTGGAAAGTGCTGTTAAAGAAGCACTGCGACTGGCTGACGCAAAAGGTGTCAGTTCCGCTGAATGCTCAATTAGCCACAGCTCCGGTATCTCGGTTGGTACCCGCCTGGGTGAAGTAGAGACCGTGGAGTTTAATCAGGATGGGGCGTTGGGTATTAGTGTGTATCGTGGCAACCAGAAAGGCTCAGCATCAACCACCGATTTATCGGAAGCAGCCATTAGCGCGGCGGTTGATAAGGCCTGTGATATTGCCCGTTTTACCTCGGCTGACCCATACAACGGATTAGCGCCGGCCGAGTTAATGGCAACCGACGTGCCGGATCTGGATTTATGTCATCCGGGCGATCAAAGCGCCGAATACGCTATTGAGCAGGCCCTGGCTTGTGAAAAACATGCGCTGAATCTGGACAAGCGTATTGTCAATTCCGATGGAGCGCATTATGGCAGCCATACCGGCTTCCGGGTTTATGGTAATAGCCATGGCTTCATCGGTGGTTATCTGCAGTCGCGGCATAACCTGAGCTGTGTATTGATAGCCAAAGAAGGCGATAAGATGCAGCGTGACATGAGCTATTCTGTTGCCCGAAAAATGCAGGATTTAGACTCTGCTGAACGTGTTGCTGAAGACGCTGCAAAAGAAACGCTGTCGCGATTAGGCGCCCGTAAAGTACCCACCGCTAAAGTGCCCGTTATCTTTCGCGCAGATGTTGCAGGAAGCCTGTTTGGCCACATGGTCAGCGCAATAAGTGGCGGCAACCTGTATCGTAAATCCAGTTTCCTGCTGGATCATCTGGGTAAACAAATACTGCCTGAGTGGCTTAACATTCAGGAAAAACCACATATTATTGGTGGCCTGGCGAGCTCGCCTTTCGATGCCGAAGGGCTCGCGACTAAAGAGCGTGATATTGTTGATGATGGGGTGTTGCAAACCTATCTATTAACAAGCTACGCGGCGCGCAAGTTAGATATGCAGCCAACAGGTCATGCCGGTGGTATTCATAACTGGCAGGTGACTCAGCAGGACAACTCTCTTGCACAGTTATGTCAGAAAATGGGAACCGGCTTACTGGTAACAGAACTCATGGGTCAGGGCGTAAATATGGTCAACGGTGACTATTCACGCGGTGCCGCTGGTTTTTGGGTAGAAAATGGTGAAATTCAGTACCCGGTAGAAGAGGTGACTATTGCCGGCAACTTAAAAGACATGCTGGCAAATATCGTTGCTATAGGTAGCGACACCGACAAGCGGCATGCGCTGCATACCGGTTCGGTGTTACTTGAGAAAATGAGTATTGCGGGTAATTAAACTGATAAATTAAGACAGCAGTAGGGTTGCTGAGCCAAGGAAGGCGAAGATACCGACCACATCAGTTACCGTGGTGAGGATAACCCCACCCGCCAACGCAGGGTCAATATTAAAGCGTTTGAGAATCAGTGGTATGGTGGCACCGGCAAGGGCAGCGGCAACCAAATTCATCATCATGGCAAACGCAATAATGCCCCCGACCAGCCAGTCTTGCTTCCACAGCGCAACAACAGCGGCAATGAGCACTGACCAAATAATACCGTTTAAGAACCCTATGGCTAACTCTTTGCCTATTAACCATCGTGAATTACTGGTGCCTATGTGCCCCAGTGCCATCCCTCGTATAACCAGCGTTAGAGTCTGACTACCGGCTATACCGCCCATACTGGGTACAATGGTATTTAGAATAGCCAGCACCGCCATTTGCGCTAAAATATCTTCAAACAAAGAACTGACCATAGCGGCTAGCAGAGCGGTGACTAAGTTTACCGCCAACCAAACGGTACGCCGGCGGGTACTTTTTAATACGGGCGCAAAGGTATCTTCGTCGTCTTCCAGACCGGCCATGCTTAACATGGAGTGTTGAGCGTCTTCGCGAATGATATCAACCACGTCATCAATGGTAATACGGCCGACCAGCTGTTGTTCGTTATCAACAACGGGCGCAGAGACCCAGTCGTGGCGTTCAAAAAGCTTGGCGACTTCAGTTTCATCCATATTGACCGGTATCGTCGTAATATCAGTCGACATGATCTCATCAATGCGGCGACCCGGGTCAATGGTCAATAATTGGGTCAGAGTGATCTCGCCAATCAGCTTTTCATGGCGGTCTACTACATAGAGTTTATCGGTGGCTTCGGGAAGTTCCCCTTTTAGGCGCAAATAGCGCAGCACGACATCAATGGTGACGTCCGACCGCAGAGTAATGGTATCGGTGTTCATGATACCGCCGGCACTGTCCTCAGCGTATGAGAGCGCTGTTTCAGCACGCTCGCGGTCACTTTCGTCCATTGAGTTCAGAACTTGCTGATAAACCGTCTCAGGCAGGCCCCGCAGAACGTAAGCCAGATCATCGGTGTCCATGCCCTCAGTGGCCGCGGCAAGGTTTTCCGGGGCCATCTGGCGAATAATGTCTTTCTGAACCTCTTCGTTGAGCTCCTCAAGTATTTCGCCATGCTCGTCAACATCAACCAACTTCCAGACAATGGTACGACTTTTCGGCGGAGACGACTCTAACAGCAGTGCCACATCGCATGCCGGCATATTATGCAGCATACGGCGTGCAGCAACGAACATGCCATCAGACAGCGCGGAGTTAACCTCCTGAATGCGCTGCATGGCGTATTCTTTGTCAGAGAGTTCCGCAATCATGTTTATTCGTCTTCCTCGAAGCGATCTTCAAATAGTGTGCTGACGGCATCTAAGGCCGCTTGTGCGTCTTTGCCTTCGGCACACACTTCTACGGCTTTTCCTTGTTGGCTGGCTAGCAGCATCAGGCACATAACGCTGGCGGCATTAACGCATTGATCGCCTTGCTGCACTGTTATTTCTGATTCAAATTCTTGCGTTAGCTGAGCAAGCTTAGTGGCAGCCCGCGCGTGCAGCCCCAGTTTATTGCGAATGATCAAATTTCTGCAAACTTTATCCATGCGGCTTTAATTCCCGGTGTCTGACTTGAACTTTCACTGCCTTTTGCTCGAATCGTTCGGCTAGCTGCTGAGAAATATAAACCGACCGGTGCTGACCGCCGGTACAGCCGGTTGCAATGGTGAGGTAACTGCGATTGCTGCGCTGAAAATGCGGTAGCCAGGTATCCAGAAAGTTCTCCAACTGATAAATGAACTTAGTGACTAAGGGTTGCTGACGGAAAAAAATCTGCACGTCGGTATCTAAACCTGTCAGTAGCTTAAGTTCTGGTTGCCAATGAGGATTGGGTAAAATTCTTGCATCAAAGACAAAATCGGCATCTTTAGGTAAACCGTACTTAAAGCCAAACGACTGAAACACAATAATCAGTTTTTTATCAGCCCTTCCCAGTACGCGTTCAGTGACTTGCTCGCTTAATTGGTGCAGGGACAAATCGCTGCTGTCCAGCCGCCAGGTGGCACGCTCCATTATAGGTTCAAGCATCTTATGTTCTGCCTGAAGTGCTTCGAGTAAAGGCAGCTCTTTTTGTGACAGCGGGTGTAATCGCCGAGTTTCACCAAAGCGCTTTAGTAAGGTATTGTCGTCCGAATCAATAAATAAGATTTCCGGTTCGACACCTTTTGGCAAGAAATTGAGTGAATCCAGCAGCTCTTCAGAGTGCTCGGGTAAATTACGAACATCGATACTAATGGCTATTTTTTGGTACTGGTCTATAACGGCATGGACGAGTGTCGGTAATAAGCTTATCGGTAAGTTATCGACACAGTAAAAACCGAGATCTTCGAGTACACGTAAAGCAATGGTCTTACCGGAGCCTGAACGTCCACTAACAATAATCAGTTGCATGGCGACTGCTCACCTTCGCCAACAAATAATTGATATAAGGTTTTATCAGAGTCAGCCTGGCGCAGCGCCCGCGTGCAATCTTTGTCATTCATTCTCCGGGCAACTGCCGCCAGAGTTTGTAAATGATTTTCGTGTTCAGATTCAGGTACTAACAGAGCGAATATAATGTCCACTGGCTGATTATCAATAGAATCAAACTCTATTGGTTCGTCCAGCGTTAGTAAAACGGCCACAGGATGATTAGCGTTCGGTAACCGGCCATGGGGAATTGCTATGCCAAGTCCAATTCCGGTACTGCCTAAACGCTCACGGTTTATCAGGCTCTCGAAAATATCATGGCGAGTAATGCCTGATAATTTAGGAGCAACAATTTGACTAATGGTTTCAAGCAGTCGTTTTTTACTGGCGCTCTCGACTGCACACTTGGTGCAGTCGGCGCTTAACAATTCACTCAGTTGCATGGGTTAATGTTGTTTCATTTTTTCTTTGTGTTTAATCACCTGACGGTCCAGTTTATTAATTAAACCGTCGATGGCCGCGTACATATCGTCGTGTTTTGCATCAGCGAAAATCTCGCCGCCGTTTACATGCAGCGTAGCTTCCGCTTTTTGAATCGTTTTTTCAACATTTAGGATGACGTGAACATTGGTAATATGGTCAAAGTGTCTTTCCAGCTTGGCAAATTTTGTGTCTACGTAGTCACGTAAAGCGTCGGTAATATCGATGTGGTGACCGGTCAAATTAATTTGCATAACGTCTTCCTTCTTGCAGTTAACAAAGTTACAAAAGACTCTTGCGTTGACTCGATGATGGAATGTTTAACGATTCCCGGTACTTCGCAATTGTCCTCCTTGCTACTTGGATACCTTGTTCGGCTATCAGTTCAGCAATTTTGCTATCACTTAATGGTTTACTACGATTTTCAGCAGCGACCATCTTCTTAATTAAAGCACGTATTGCTGTGCTTGAACACTCACCTCCAGCCTCGGTACTCACATGGCTGGAGAAAAAGTATTTTAGTTCGAATACGCCCCGCGGGCAGTGCAGGTATTTCTGTGTTGTTACCCGCGAAATAGTACTTTCATGCATATCCACTGCTTCAGCAACATCGTTCAGAACCATTGGCTTCATAGCCTCTTCACCATGTTCAAAAAAACCTTGCTGACGTTGTATTATGCAGTTGGCTACTTTCAGTAAGGTTTCGTTTCTGCTCTCCAGGCTTTTTATAAACCAACGAGCTTCTTGCGTGTGGTTTTTTAAGTACTGGCTGTCGGCAGTGGACTTCGCCGCTTTGCTCAGCGCAGCGTATTCTTCATTCACTTTTAATTTAGGTACGCTGTCAGGATTCAATTCGACCATCCAGCGGCCATTTTTTTTTGTCACGGCGACATCGGGGATGACATATTCCACCGGTTGCTGGGCAATTTGCTCGCCCGGGTGAGGGTGCAGCTGTTGGATGAGTCGCATGGTCTGGCGCAAGTCATCTTCCGATAATTTTAGCTTGCGCTGGATTGTTCTGAAGTCTCGGTTTCCGAGGAGATCCATATGCTCAGTGACCAGGCATAAAGCAATCTCTTTATAGTCGTTATCCTGGCTTAGCTGACGCAATTGAATTGCCAGGCATTCGCTGACACTGCGGGCTCCGACGCCGACAGGATCGAAGTGTTGGATGCGTTTGAGCACCATGCAGACTTCTTCGGCACCGACGTCAGGTAATCGCACAGCCTCAATGATTTCGTCAATATCAGCCATCAGGTAACCATTGTTATCTATGGCTTCGATGATAGCTTCTGCAATGTAGGTGTCTTCTTCCGAAAAGTGTGACAGCTGCATTTGCCACAGCAAGTGATCTTGCAGCGACTCACTGGTAGCGCCCTGATAGACCTCAAAGTCACCGTCAAATGACTTGCCCGATGAAGCCGCACCGTTAGTGGGAGTATGGCTCGAATAGGTATCGTCCCAGCTACTGTCAACCGGGAGTTCATCTGGCATTTCCTGTGTTTTTATAACGTCTGAGGTATCTCGTTGACTGTCGTCTCTCTCATCACGACTGCGAAGCTCTGTGCTTTCGCTTTCATGTTCGCCTTCAACTTCCAGCAAGGGATTACTGTCCAGAGCTTCTTGAATTTCAGCCTGGAGATCGAGTGAGGAAAGCTGCAGCAGGCGAATGGCCTGTTGAAGTTGAGGCGTCATGGTCAAATGCTGACCAATTTTTAGCTGCAGACTTTGCTTCATAATGACTGTCCCGGTATCACGTTATAAGGTGAACTGCTCACCGAGGTAAACGTCTTTAACCTGTTGATTCGATAATATACTTTCTGCATCCCCGCTGGCAATAAGCTCACCATGACTGACGATATAAGCGTGTTCACACACAGATAAGGTTTCCCGTACATTGTGATCGGTGATTAGTACACCAATACCACGTTGCTTTAAATGTTCAACAATCTTTTTGATATCAATGACGGAAATGGGGTCAACGCCGGCAAAAGGCTCATCCAGCAATATAAACGTAGGTTCTGCGGCCAGCGCCCGGGCAATCTCAACTCGGCGGCGCTCGCCCCCCGATAAGCTCATACCGAGGCTGTTGGCAATGTGCCCGATGTGGAATTCCTCCAGTAACGCATCCAGCTGTTCTTCACGCTCATTAGCGGACAAGGCTTTGCGGGTCTCTAAAATCGCCATTAAGTTATCGCGCACCGTCAGCTTGCGAAAAATGGAAGCTTCCTGCGGCAGATAACCAATGCCCCGCCGGGCACGCTCGTGCATGGGCAATAGGGTGAGATCGTTGTCGTCGAGTAAGATTTGTCCTTTGTCACTGTTCACTAAGCCAACAATCATATAAAACGTAGTGGTTTTACCGGCTCCATTCGGACCCAGTAAACCTATCACTTGCCCTTGGCTAACTTCCAGGCTGACATCTTTAACGACTTGGCGACTTTTGTAGCTTTTAGCTAAGTGTTTAACTTTTAACGTTGCCATATTAAGGGGTCTCGTTATTTTTTTGGTCAGCGTCAGTTTTAGGTTTCGGAGTGAAAATAGTGATCACCCGACTGTCTTCTTCGCCGGAACTCGTCGCTGTTATGGTCTGCTCTTCCAGGTCATAAGTAATTAAATCACCACTGGAGCTACTGCTTCCCTGTGAAATACGAGCATTTCCGCTAAGCTCCAGTCGGCGCGCAGACTGAAAGTAGGTGATTTTATTGGCTTCTGCATGAATTTGGCCGCCATCCTCAAGTGTTTGACTATACGTCGCTGGACTACCTTCTGCTGTAAAGATATCGGCTTGCTCCGCATTTTCACTGGCGGATGCCTCGAGCCTGTCGGCGCGAATTAATAAGGTGCCCTGGCGAATGATGACATTGTCTGTTAAAACCAAGCGGTTATTTTTTATATCAAGCTTTTCCTGGCTCGATTCTACCTCCATCGGCTGACTAAAGTCAGATTTACCCTGAGCGAACACCGCCGTTGGTATTAAAGCAAGCAGGATAACGTTACTTAGCAGGCTGGAAAATCGTTTTAACATGTCGTTTAAGCTCCATTCGTTGGGCGTTCAGGTCAGCACTCATCCCATCGCCCCGAATTAATAATCTGGGACCGTGAATTGTCACGGGGTGTTCGGTACTCATTGACTCTGCTTTTAAATCAATAATCAGGTATTCAGTTAATACTTGTTTTATCCGAGTATCAGGTTCCAGAGCGCGGATTTCAACATTCCGCTCCAATACCAGAGTTTGATCGTCGTAAAATGTTCCTTGAGCCGCACTCACTTGCCAAATCTCTTTACCCTGTTCAGAAAACACGGTGTAGGTTGGCTGCTCAAGCTCTGTGAGTCCAATCTGATTATAGTGAGACATTTTTCTGGACTTGATTTTATGGGCCAGTAAACCATCGCTTTCAAAAATTCGGGTCTCTAGTCCATAAGCCGTGAAGTCAGGACGCATCAGTTGTTTTGCCGCTGTATTATTACCATCCGTGTCACTACTGAATGGGCGCCAGACCAGTAAAAGGCCTGCGCCGAACAGTAGGATGAGGATGACGGTAATACGTCTGCTCACACACTGGCTCCTGTCGCCAAGTGTAATTGCCCCTGACTCAACATGATGAGGTCACATATTTCACGTACAGCTCCCTGCCCACCAAGGCAGCGCGTGACGTAATCCGCCTCCTGCTGAATCGAGGCGTGGGCATCTTGCACGGCTATGCCCAGACCGGCTGTTTTTACCAATGCTAAGTCAGGTGTGTCATCACCGACATAGGCGACTTGCTCCAGGGTTAAGTTGAGTTTTTGCAGTAACTCGTTGAAAGCGGCTGTTTTATCGTTTTGCCCTTGATAGATAAAGCCAACATCTAAGTGTTCCATGCGGTGCTCTACGATGCGCGAGGTTCTGCCAGTAATAACCGCCGTTTCAACTCCGGCTCTCTTTAAGGCTTTCATGCCAAAACCATCCCGTGTATGAAAGGCTTTAAGCTCTTCACCGTCGTTTCCCAAATAGATACGTCCGTCTGAGAAAACACCGTCGACATCCAGAACCAGTAATTTGATTGCGGAAAAACGCTGAAACAGACTTTTTTCAATATCTCCGTACCAAGTATTAATACACTCCATCAGAGTACTCCAGCTTGCAGTAAGTCGTGCATATTCATTGCGCCACAGGGTTGGCCATCGTTGTTAGTGATGATAAGCCCGTTAATTTTGCGATCCTGCATGAGTTTTAGCGCTTCTGCTGCCAGCATATCTTCATTTGCGGTAGTACATGAGCGGGTCATCACGTCAGCAATAGGGGTTTTGTGGACATCAATTCGATCATCGAGAATACGGCGTAAATCACCGTCAGTAAATATTCCGGCTAAACGTTGGTTTGAGTCAACCACCGCAGTCATGCCCAAGCCCTTTCTTGACATTTCTAACAGAGCGTCGCTGATAATCGCATCTTCGGTTATAACCGGGATACGGTCGCCGGTGTGCATAACGTCATGCAACCTGAGCAACAGACGTTTGCCCAGTGAGCCTCCGGGGTGTGAGAGCGCAAAGTCGTCGGCGGTAAAGCCTCGAGCGTTGAGCAGAGCAACGGCAAAGGCGTCACCCATAACCAGGGTGGCAGTCGTTGAGGCTGTGGGGGCTAACCCAAGCGGACATGCTTCCTGTTCAACCGCGATGCAAACGTGCGTATCGGCTAAGCGGGCTAAGGTTGAGTCTGGCTTACCAGTCATTGAAATTAAAGGAACGCCAAGGCGCTTGATTACCGGAATAATATTCAAAATCTCGGCGGTTTCGCCGCTGTTTGATATTGCAATCACAACATCCTGCGCGGCGACCATCCCCAAGTCACCGTGACTGGCTTCACCGGGGTGGACAAAAAAAGCGGGTGTGCCAGTCGAGGCTAAAGTCGCCGCAATTTTTCCGCCGATATGACCGGACTTGCCCATGCCGGTTACGATAACCCGACCTTTGCAGTTAAAGAGGGTTTGGCAGGCGGCGTCAAAATTGTCGTCCAAATATTGGTAAAGGCCTTCAATGGCCTTTTTCTCGATATCCAGTACTTGTTCGCCCAGTAGCCGAAAATTCTGGGTGACTTGTTTCATTGTCATGCCTCTGGCGTTGTACTTTTGCCAAGTATAATACGTCATTCAATGCAACTCTGCCTACCGTACGCGGTGAAATCTTGTGTTTTCTTATAAAATTAATTACTATACCAACCAGACGGTTAATAAACATGCTTAAGTTGAAGTCAAAAGAATATGGTAGAGAAAAAAGGTGCAGGACGACCCAGTAACAGAGACGTTATTTTGGATGCGGCAGATCAGTTGGTTGCCGCAGAGGGCGCAGGGCACCTGACGTTTGATGCGTTAAGTCAGAACACAGGGATTAGTAAAGGTGGTCTACTTTATCACTTCAATAGCAAGGATAGTTTGCTGCAAGCCATGCTAAAACGCCGCGTCGAGCGTTATGAAGCGCTGCGCGAGCAGTATCACCAACAATACCGTGATGACCCAAAAGGCGAATTAAAAAGTATCCTATTAGCGGCTTTAGATACCGACGCAGAATGCTCTCGTTTGGGTAGTGGGATGCTGGCCGCCGCCGCGAGTAACCCGGAACTGCTTGGCCCGCTGAAAGAGCATATCTCAGATACGTTAAAGCGAATCGAGTGCATAGTCGGTAGCAAACTGGGTAAAACACTATTTTACGCTGTGCATGGAGCGCGTTTGTTTGAGCAGCTCAATTTATGTGATGACTGCGTTCATGAGCGCGAGGACTTTGCACAATATTTACTGAAGCTTGTCGATGAATTGACAGAAATAGAGTCAATTCGCTGATAAGATTTGCAACATATTTTCGGTATAAGACTGTACCGACAGTCGTTAGAATAATGGCTGATAAATTCGTAACAGGAAACTGTCGTGACAAATCTGGTAGAACTGAAAGATCTGACCTTTGCGCACGGAAATCATCGGGTCTATGACGGCCTGTCGCTCAGCGTACCCAAAGGTAAAATGGTTGCCGTTATGGGGCCTAGCGGTATTGGCAAAACCACGCTGCTGCGTCTTATTGGCGGTCAACTGAAACCGAACAGCGGTAGCATTAATATTGCTGGTGAAGAGGTGCCGAAACTCAAGCGCGATGCGTTGTATCAGCTGCGTAAGCGCATGAGCATGTTGTTTCAAAGTGGTGCCTTGTTCACTGATATGTCGGTTTACGAAAACATTGCTTTCCCTCTGCGCGAGCACACCGATTTGCCTGAAGAAATTATTCGTAGTGTTGTGCTTATGAAGCTAGAGGCGGTGGGCTTGCGTGGCGCACGGCACTTAATGCCGTCAGAGCTTTCGGGCGGAATGGCGAGAAGAGCTGCCTTGGCAAGGGCTATCGCACTGGATCCTGATCTAATTTTGTACGATGAACCGTTTGCTGGCCAGGATCCCATCTCCATGGGCGTGATTGTAAAATTAATTAAATCTCTGAATGAATCTCTGGGATTAACGTCTATTGTTGTTTCTCACGATGTCAAAGAAGTGTTATCGATTGCAGATTACGCCTACGTGATAGCCGATAAAAAAGTTGTGGGTAAGGGCACGCCGGATGAATTACGTAATAACGACACGGCAATTATTCAGCAGTTTTTGAAAGGTGAGGCAGATGGGCCTGTCGCCTTTCATTATTCCGATGACGACTTTATAACGGACTTATTAAGGGGCGAGGGATGATCCAGTTTTTCCAAGCAGTGGGTCGCCAGGTTCTGGATACTCTGGCTGGTATTGGGTATGCCCTGGCTATGCTAATGAGTGCCATTATTGGTAAGCCACAACCGCGTAAGTCCTGGCCATTATTCATTCGGCAGATGTACGTTGTCGGTGTGCTGTCGATGGTCATCGTTATTGTCAGTGGTCTCTTTATTGGCATGGTACTGGGTTTGCAAGGTTACACCATTCTGGTGGATTACGGTGCAGAGCAAAGTCTGGGCCCCATGGTCGCATTGTCGTTGTTGCGTGAATTAGGCCCCGTCGTTACGGGATTATTGTTTGCCGGGCGCGCGGGTTCAGCGTTGACGGCAGAAATTGGTTTAATGAAAGCAACCGAGCAGCTATCCAGCTTAGAGATGATGGCGGTTGATCCACTGCGAAGAGTGATTGCTCCGCGGTTTTGGGCTGGGTTAGTCAGTATGCCATTGCTGGCGTTGATGTTTTCTGCGGTGGGTATTTACGGTGGTTACTTGGTGGGCTCTGGCTGGCTGGGTGTTGATGAGGGTGCCTTTTGGTCAGTAATGCAGTCGGCTGTTGATTGGCGCGACGATTTGCTTAACGGCGTCATCAAATCCATCGTTTTCGCGTTCGTGGTTACCTGGATAGCGCTTTATAAAGGTTACCGCGCGGTCCCAACGTCGGCCGGGATAAGTACTGCGACAACGTCCACGGTAGTGACTGCGTCACTGGCCGTTTTGGGACTCGATTTTATTCTTACAGCTATTATGTTTGGTGGATAACCATGGAATCAAGAAAAACACAGTTATGGGTAGGCGTTTTCGTTGTTGTCGGTGTTTTGGCTCTGTCTTTCATTGCGTTAAGAGCCGCTAGCGGAACCATGACAACGTCAGGTGAAACCTACACGCTTTATGCAAAGTTCAGCAATATTGGCAGTCTTAAGGTTCGCTCACCGGTCAAAGTGGGTGGCGTGGTCGTTGGCCGTGTGACCAATATCTCGCTTTCCGGAGACTACTACGAACCGCTAGTGGAAATGAGTATTAGTAAAGACTACGACGAGTTTTCCGAGACCAGTACTTTATCTGTTCTGACGTCGGGGCTTCTTGGTGAGCAATATCTGGGGCTTGAACCCGGTTTTATTGACGACAGCGTAGGGATATTAAAGGACGGTGACATGATTACGGACACCAAGTCAGCGTTGGTATTAGAGAATTTAATTGGCCAGTTCCTGTTTAGTCAGGGCAATAATTAAGTGGTAAGGAGAACACCATGGCAGTAAAGCATTGGATAGCAGCATTTTTGGCAACTTTTCTCATGGTTGCATCAGCCTCTGCTGAGCTCATCCGTAATGATGATCCGCAGGAGTTGTTAAAGGAAGTGGCCGAGAAAACATTTGAGCGGATTGCTTCGGAAAGAGAGAAAATAGACAAAAATCCTAATTACCTAAAAACCATTGTAGAAGAAGAAATGATGCCTTACGTTGACAGCTTATATGCGTCGAAGAAGGTGTTAGGGCGCTATTTCCGTGATACCAACAAGCAGCAGCGAGAGCGTTTTTACCGGGCGTTTTATGACTACTTGATTGCAACTTATGCCCGAGCGTTCACACAGTATGACGAGGAAAAGCACAAAGTCAGCTTTGAGCCTAGCCCTGAATTGGCTGAAGATGCTCAGACCGCCGTTGTACGTGCCAGAATAAAAGAAGTCGGACGTCCGGAAATTCGCCTCGATTTTCGTATCCGTTACGATTCAAATGAAGAAATTTGGAAAGCGTATGATTTGGTGGTGGAAGGAATTAGCTTACTTAACAGCAAGCAAAGCGAAATCTCATCAGTGATCCGTGCTCAAGGTATTGAAAAAACGATAGAGCTGATTGAGAAGAAAGCAGCTGAACCCATTAAACCCGATGAAGACGTAGATAACCCGACAGAGGTATCGTAATGAGTCAGCAGCAGGCTGGAAAAGCGACGGTAAAAATTGCTGATGGTAAAACTCTGGTTTTCAGTGGTTCGCTAACTCGGCACAGTGTTACGAGCTTATGGCAGCAGCGAAAGGACTGGCCTGTTGAGAAAGACATTCAGGTCGACTTAACCGATGTTGATGTCATTGATACTGCGGGAGTTGCATTTCTGCTGGAAATTATGAAATCGATAGGCAATGGCCAGGAACCGCTCGTTTGTCTTGGTGCGTCGAAACAATTGAAACAAATTGCCCATGTGAGTGGCGTTGAGTCCTTGCTTTCGTTAAGCTAGGCGGTCTGATTAACTTTCAAGCCAACGGCGGATAAGAATGAATACTGAAGAACTAAAAACGCTACTTAACGATGCTCTTTCGCTGGAAGAATTATTGGTTAAAACTGAAGGTGCTAATGTTGAAATTATTGCCGTCAGCGAAGACTTTAAAGACATGAGTCGGGTAAAACGGCAACAAGCTGTTTATGGGCCATTAAATCCACTGATTGCAGACGGCTCTATCCATGCTGTATCGATAAAAGCGTACACGCCTGATGACTGGGCGCGTGATAAAAAATTAATGATGCCATAAGGTTGTTTGTCAGTTGATGGATAAATTTAAAATAAGGGGTGGCCAGCCACTATCCGGGTCAGTCACTATCTCCGGTGCGAAAAATGCGGCGTTACCTATCTTAATGGCATCGCTTTTGCCGTCAGCTAAAGTGGCGCTTTCCAACGTTCCCGATTTACACGATGTGGATACAACTCTGGAGTTACTCGATTGCCTTGGTATCAGCCACAGCAATTTAAATAACAACTGTGTCAGTATTGATCCGACAACATTGAACCATTTCAAAGCCCCTTATGACTTGGTAAAAACCATGCGGGCTTCCATTTTAGTGTTAGGTCCGTTATTAGCTAAAGCCGGGAAAGCGGAAGTTTCCCTTCCAGGCGGCTGCGCTATTGGTGCTCGACCCGTCAACCTTCATATTGATGGCCTGCGTAAGATGGGCGCACATATTGAAGTTGAGAATGGCTATATTAAGGCGTCGGTAGACGGACGCCTGCAAGGTGCTGAAATTCTGCTAGATACCGTCAGTGTCACCGGTACCGAGAATTTAATGATGGCTGCGGTGTTAGCGGAAGGTGAAACGGTTATCGAAAATGCCGCGCGAGAGCCAGAAGTCATCGACTTAGCTAACTTTTTAAATAGCCTGGGTGCTAATGTGCGGGATGCGGGTTGCGATACGATTCATATCACGGGTGTTGATAAGTTACACGGTGGTAGCTATAGCGTTATGCCGGATCGCATAGAAACGGGAACGTTTTTGGTGGCCGCATTAGCAACGGGCGGCTCCGTCCGTTGCGAGAAAACCGATCCCGCCAGTTTGGATGCGGTCTTAAAAAAGCTGGAAGAAGCGGGTGGCTTAATTGAAAAGGGCGATGACTGGATCACGATAAAAAGTCAGGGCCGACCTAAAGCCGTTAGTATCATTACGGCTCCGCACCCCGCGTTCCCGACCGATATGCAGGCACAGTTTTGTACCTTAAACTCAATTGCTGAGGGGACCGCGGGTATCCGGGAAACTATCTTCGAAAACCGTTTTATGCATATTCCCGAGTTAAGACGTATGGGAGCAAATGTAGAGTCTGAGGGTAATACCGCACTATGCCATGGAGTTGCCGAGCTGACCGGGGCAGAAGTGATGTGTACCGATTTAAGGGCTTCTGCGTCCTTGGTTATCGCGGGCCTGGTTGCCACTGGCGAAACGGTTGTCGAGCGCATTTATCATATCGATAGAGGCTATGAAGGTATCGAGAAAAAGTTACAGGCCCTGGGAGCTGACATCGAGCGAGTGACGGCTTAACTGCCGGCATTAGCTGGGGTCAGCTCAGCAACCTTCACCTTAGTTGTCATCCGTTTATTGTCCCGGTAAAACTCGACTGTTAACTCCGTGCCGGGCTCACTATTAGCGACAAGATCGAGTCCCTCAGGTGCTGATCGTACGGGCTCGCCACCAATTGAGACAACAAAGTCGTTTTGTTTTAAGCCAGCCAGTGCTGCCGGTGAGCCGGGTTCTACACCCGTAATTAAAATACCAGACAGAGACTGCTCTTCACTAAAGTTTGGGTTAACACTAATACCGATATAACCGCGTGTGACTTCTCCCTCACGAATGAGGGTTTCCATTACTTTACGGGCAGTTGCATAAGGTACCGCGAAGTAAATGCCTTCTCCGCCATCACCAAAAGCCGAATTGTAACGGGCATTATTAATTCCGATAAGTTCGCCCGCCGTATTAATGAGTGCACCACCCGAGGCGCCTTGATTGATGACGGCATCCATCTGAATAAGATCAGAATATGAGTTACTGACGCCGACTCGACCGCCACTGGCACTGATGATGCCCTGCGTGATCGTTTGACCAATATTATACGGGTTGCCTATCGCTAAAACGATATCGCCAACTTGAATACGGCGATCGGATTGAACAGGAATAACCGGAAGGTTTTCGGCGTCAATCTTGAGTACAGCCAAGTCGGTATAACGGTCGCTACCAATAAGCTGGGCCGCATAGCGTCTGCCGTCCTGCAGAGCGACTAAAATTTCGTCAACACTATCGACCACATGATGCGCGGTTAGAATATAGCCTTGCCCGTTCATAATGACACCAGACCCCAGACGCCACACTCTGGCCGGTTGAGGCTGATAATACGAACCTTCTCTCTCGCCCATACTATAGATATTAACCACGGCTGGAGCGGCTTTTCGCACGGCGCTACTGAAGGATATAATTTCGTTGTTAGACCGTCTTAGTGAATCGGACTGACTCCAGAATGGCTGGGTAACGATAACAATGGCTGCAACAACCAAGCCTAATCCAACTGACTGAAATAAGAATCTAAGAGTCAAAGAGAGTCGTTGCATAGTGGAGTCCGATAATATTAGGTGGCATCAGCATAGCACTGATACCACCCGCCTGTCACAATGTCAGTTTGCGTTTCGCAGCACAATAAAGAGTGAACTGTCGCCTCGCAGAATATTCAGCGCAATAACACCGGTCTTACCTTCAATGACTTCCCGAAGATCAGACAGCGATGAGACGGCTTGTCTATTCACTCCCTGGATAATATCGCCCTTTTCAAGCCCGATACGAACCGCTGGCGAGCCTTCCTGAAGCTCTGTGACTTCGATACCTTGAGTCGACTGAGCAACGGCCAACGATGCCCCTTCAAGTGCTGGGTGGATCGATGCTGCGGTGACCGAGGTATCCTGTGCGCCGAGCGTCACCTCGAGACTCATCTCTTTACCGTTACGAATAATACCGAGTTCTATCGATTTACCAGAGCCAATAGAGCCGACCATAGCACCCAGTTCAGAGAACGAACGGATCACCTGGCCGTCGACTGAAATAATGACGTCACCTGATTTAATACCGGCCTTATCTGCCGAACTTCCCGGTACCACTTGCGAGACAAAAGCACCGAGGTTGACGGGGATATTCAATGCTTGGGCCACGTCATGAGTGAGATCGTTGCCGCGAACGCCTAATACGCCACGACGTACTTCCCCAAACTCAATGAGTTGCTGAACGAGATTATTCATCATATCGGAAGGGATTGCGAAACCGATACCGATGTTACCGCCGTTAGGCCCGAGTATCGCGGTATTGATACCGATGAGTTTACCGTCTAAGGTAACCAGTGCTCCGCCAGAGTTTCCGCTGTTAATTGCGGCATCGGTCTGAATAAAGTTTTCTAGTTCCTCAATACCAAGTCCTGCCCGGCCGAGTGCGCTAACAATGCCGGAAGTCACCGTTTGTCCAAGCCCGAAAGGGTTGCCAATAGCAACAACGAAATCGCCTACGCGTAACTGAGATGAGTCACCCAGTTCAATTTCGGTCAGGTTCTTACCGTTACTGATTTTAAGCAAAGCAACGTCACTACGCTCATCAGTGCCGACTACCGTAGCGTCAAACTCTCGACCATCTTTCAATGTCACAAGGATCTCAGTTGCATCATCGACGACATGGTTGTTAGTGACCACATAGCCCTGTTCTGCATCAATAATGACGCCAGAACCGAGCCCTTGAAAAGGTCGCTCTCGCACTTGTTCTTGTGGGGAATTTGGGCCAAAAAAGAAACGAAGTGCGTCGGGCAGGCGTTGCCTTACTTCTCGTTTCCCTTTAACCGAAATATTGACTATGGCCGGAGTAACCTCTTCAAGCATGGGGGCTAGTGTCGGTTGCTCGTCGCTGTTTCCAAAAAATGGGATACCGGCCTGAACCGACGTTATTGGGGTGAAGCTGAAAATACAGAGTAAACTGAATAAAGCTAGAATTCGTTTCATAGTCTGAGTGACTCCTTAATAAAGCACCAACAAGCGTTCGCGGACTATGACCGCTTGTTGGCTATATGAGTTCACTCAAAATTGTTTCAAGATGTTTTGGACGATTCCTTTTCCGGCTTCTTGTCGTAATTGCTTGAAAACAAACCACTGGAACCCTCGGTGTAATCACGGGGAATATCGTTCGCTGTATAGTTGTCACGACCTGAACGGTAGTCTTTGTTGAGCGAGTTCGCGGCGCGCAATTGTTTGATTGTGTCTTCAGCGAAAAACGGCAAGTCGCTTTGGACGTCGTTTTTCTCCAGCAACTCGGCACTTTGATTTAAGTAGCTTTGCAAACGCTGCTGAGTATCAGCGAGCTGCTCAACCATCGCGTTTGCGGTGGCAAAGTGCTCAGCTACTTCTCTTTGATAGTCTGTCAAACGTTGCTGGCTCTGCTGAACTTGCTCTTCGAGATCACCTGACTGGCCGTTTGATTGACGGTAGCGGGCGGCAAAAAAACCAATGACTGCACCGGCGATAACCAACAGAACTCCAATAATCCAACTCATATTTAACTCCTGAACAAGCTGCTACAGCGACGAATGATTGCTGCACTTCACCTTCATGGTAACATATTACCTTATAGGATAATCCCAACTGAGGTGAAGTGGTAGTGTCCAAACAGCAAATGTCCCCACTAAAACGTTATCAGTATGATATCGAACACAATGGTTTCTCGGAAGACGAAGCACAACTTAATGCCGTTAAACATTTGCAAAGATTATATGACGAGCTCATAGAGTGGCATCGTTATCAAACTCTGCCGGGGTGGAAAAGGCTTTTCAACAAAGGTCCGAAAAGACCGCAGGGGCTCTATTTTTGGGGAGGTGTCGGGCGTGGCAAAACCTATTTGGTTGATACGTTTTTTGAAAGCTTACCAATTGAGCATAAATGGCGTATTCACTTTCACCGCTTTATGCATCGGGTTCATGCCGAGCTTAAACAGCTGGATAAGCAAAGCGACCCTTTGCAAATTGTGGCTGATAAAATTGCCGATGAAGCAACGGTGGTCTGCTTCGATGAGTTTTTCGTGCAGGACATTACAGACGCGATGTTATTGGGAAAACTATTTGAATACCTGTTTGAAAAGGGAGTAGTGCTGGTCGCTACATCAAACATTGTTCCGGATGATCTCTACAAAAATGGACTACAAAGAGCACGTTTTATTCCGGCTATTAAGCTCATCAATCAACATTGCGACGTAGTGAATGTGGATAGCGGTATCGATTACCGCCTGAGAACGCTGACTAAGGCCGAAATTTTTCATTCGCCGCTAGACGAACAGGCGGATCAAAATTTATGGCAATATTTCAAAGAGCTGGCGCCAGAATGCAAGGACCAATACGAATCCGACTGCATCGATATAGAAGGGCGTGAAATTGACGTACGAGCACACTGTGATGATGTGGTGTTTTTTGATTTTGTTTCGATTTGTAAAACCGCGCGTAGTCAAAATGACTACATGGAAATTGCCCGTCTGTATCATGCAGTATTAATTAGTAACGTTGAGCAGATGGGAGCCGGTAAAGATGATACTGCCCGCCGTTTTATCGCTTTGGTGGATGAGTTTTATGAGCGCAGAGTAAAACTCATTTTGTCCGCTGCGGTGGATATTGAAGCGCTTTACACCGAAGGGCAGTTAACCTTCGAGTTTCGTCGATGCATCAGCCGTTTGCAGGAAATGCAAAGTCAGGAATATTTGGCAATGGCGCATAAAGCATAAATTTCAAAAAATGCGTGATCTTTAACCGCATTTTTCCTATAATCCGCGCAGCCCACGTTACAGTCCGTTGTATTACAGTATGTAATTCAGCGGTCGCAGCAGATAACTAAATGATTTGTATCATTTTTTTATTGTTGTGATTCGCGGGGAAGCCCGGAATTACTGTCCGTGAACTTTTAAAATGTAGGTTTTATACAATGAAAACATTTGTAGCCAAGCCAGAAACGGTAAAACGCGACTGGTACGTAGTAGACGCTGAAGGCAAAACTTTAGGTCGTTTAGCTACTGAAATCGCTCGTCGTTTACGCGGCAAGCATAAGCCTGAGTACACTCCTCACGTTGATACCGGTGACTATATCGTCGTCATTAACGCTGAGAAAGTTGCCGTTACCGGTAACAAAGCTCAGGACAAGATGTACTACTCGCACACTGGATTTCCGGGTGGTATCAAATCAATCAGCTTTGAAAAACTGATTGCTAAGAAACCAGAGATGGTCATTCAGAAAGCGGTAAAAGGTATGTTACCCCGTGGTCCATTGGGTCGTGCCATGTTCCGTAAACTGAAAGTGTACGCAGGTACTGAGCATAACCATATTGCTCAACAACCTAAACAACTGGATATATAATACGGAGCAAGAACACTATGGCAGATAATCAATACTACGGTACTGGTCGTCGCAAAAACTCCACGGCTCGCGTATTTTTGCGTCCTGGTAGCGGCAACATCAAAATTAACAACCGTGAACTGAACGAATACTTCGGTCGTGAAACGGCTCAGATGGTTGTTCGTCAACCATTAGAGTTAGTTGAAATGACTGAAAAGTTTGACATGTTCATCACTGTAAGCGGTGGTGGTACAACGGGTCAGGCGGGTGCAATTCGTCACGGTATTACTCGTGCATTAATGCAATACGACGAAGCTTTACGTAGCCCGCTACGCAAAGAAGGTTACGTTACTCGTGACGCTCGTCAGGTTGAACGTAAGAAAATCGGCTTGCATAAAGCACGTAAACGTCCACAGTTCTCAAAGCGTTAATTCGTTTTATTTACTCTGGCAAAACCCAGCTCCGGCTGGGTTTTTTTATGTACAAAAAGAAGTTGAATAGACCAATAAGGGCGGCTATTAAGCTTGTAAAAAGTGTGTCTTTTCATTATCATCTCAAAGCATTTTCTGTAATCCGCATAAGCGGACAAAGCAGCAGCTAATTCCCGACTTCGCGACAACGCATCGTGAAGCGTCCAAAACTGGAGAATAGATGGATGAGCAATGCGCCTATAGATAAAGGCCGCCGTCGTTTTTTGACCGTCGCAACCTCAGTGGTAGGTGGTGCTGGAGCGGTAGCAGTAGCCGTTCCTTTCATAGCATCATGGAACCCGAGTGCAAGAGCGAAAAACGCTGGAGCGCCAGTAGAAGTAAATATAAGCAAAGCTGAACCCGGTCAGTTAGTTCGTGTGAAGTGGCGTGGCAAACCCGTGTGGGTGGTTCGTCGTACACCGGATATGCTTGAAGAGCTTGACGAAATAGAAGATAAACTTCGTGATCCAAACTCTCAGGAACCGCAGCAGCCGCCATACGCGCAGAATCAGTATCGCTCAATTAAGAAAGAGTTTTTTGTGGCGGTTGGAATCTGTACCCATTTGGGTTGCTCTCCAACCTATCTTCCGAATGAAATGGACGAGCATGTCGACGGTGTTGAGGCAGGCTTTTTCTGCCCATGCCACGGTTCGAAATTTGATATTGCCGGACGCGTATTTGAAGGCGTTCCTGCTCCTCTGAACTTGGTTGTGCCACCGTACTATTTTATCGATGAAAACACCATTTTGGTGGGTGCAGATAAGGGGCAAGCATAATGTTTAAGCGATTTGTAGAGTGGATGGATGCCCGCATCCCAATGACCAAAACCTGGAACATACACCTGGCGCAGTATCCTGCCCCGAAAAACTTTAATATGTGGTATGTCTTCGGTTTTCTGGCCACGTTAGTATTGGTTAACCAAATACTGACTGGCATCTGGTTAACGATGAACTATGTGCCAAGCGCAGACGCTGCTTTCGCCTCTGTTGAGTACATCATGCGTGATGTCGAATACGGTTGGCTACTGCGGTATATGCATTCCACCGGAGCTTCGGCGTTCTTCGTCGTTGTTTATCTGCACATGTTCCGGGGTATGATGTACGGCTCGTATCAAAAGCCACGTGAATTGATTTGGCTGTTTGGTATGTTCATCTTCCTGGTATTAATGGCTGAAGCTTTCATGGGCTATTTACTGCCATGGGGGCAAATGTCGTACTGGGGTGCTCAGGTTATTATTTCCTTATTTGGGGCTATCCCGGTTATTGGCGATGACCTAACCTTGTGGATTCGCGGTGACTATGTCATTTCCGGTGCTACGCTAAATCGCTTCTTTGCATTGCACGTTATCGCTTTGCCTTTAGTGCTTGTTATTTTGGTGTTTTTGCACATTGTTGCTTTACACGAAGTGGGCTCGAACAACCCTGATGGAGTCGACACGAAGAAGCCGAAAGGCAGCGTGCCAGATGAAGAGAAGCCGAAGTTCAAATTTCATGAGCGCTTCACGAACAAAAAAGACATTGTTGACTCTATTCCGTTCTATCCTTACTACATTATTAAGGATTTATTCGGCTTTAGCGTGTTCTTGTTCTTTTTCTGTTACGTTATTTTCTTTAATCCGGAAATGGGTGGGTTTTTCCTTGAACCGCCTAACTTTATACCGGCCAATCCGTTAAAAACACCTGAGCATATTGCTCCAGTTTGGTATTTCACGCCGTTTTATGCGATTTTGCGTGCAGTACCGGATAAATTGTTTGGTGTCATTTTAATGTTTGCCGCCATTGTCTTCCTGGCTCTGTTGCCTTGGTTAGACCGCGGACGAGTGCGTTCCATTCGCTATCGTAGCCTGTTACACAAGTTGAACTTAACGGTATTTGCTATCAGCTTTATCGTACTGGGTTATCTGGGAACGCAGCCAGCGACGCCTGTCGCAACTCTGTTCGCGCAGATATTCACGTTCCTGTATTTTGCATTCTTCGGATTGCTCTGGTTCTACAGTAAGCGTGAGAAGACTAAACCGGTACCAGAAAGGGTGACTTCGAAATGAAAAAATTGTTAATCGCTCTTGTAACCTTGATTCCGTCGCTAGCATTTGCGGCGGGACCCACTGTTCCATTGGATGAAGCCGATATCGATTTACACGATAAGGCTTCATTGCAACGTGGTGCGCAGCTGTACATGAACTACTGTTTAGGGTGTCATGAACTGCAGTACCATCGTTATAACCGCACCTTTGAGGATCTGGGTATCCCGCAAGAGCTCGGTGAAAAGTATTTACAGTTCACCGGTCAAAAGGCGGGTGATTTGATCACCAACAATATGAAGCCGGAAGCAGCGGCACAGTGGTTTGGTACGGCTGTACCCGATTTAACCAACGTGGCGCGTGTACGCGGACCAGACTGGATCTACACTTACCTGCGTTCATTCTATAAGGATGAGAGCCGCCCATGGGGTGTGAATAATACGGTATTTCCTAACGTCGGCATGCCTCACGTACTGCAGGAGCTTCAAGGGCTTCCTAAGAAAACCTATGAAGAAAGGCTGATAGACGGCAAGATGGAAAAAGTTTACGTTGGTATACAATCTGACGGAACCGGCCGTTTATCAGAAAGCGAATACGATCAAGCAATGTTAGATTTGACCGCATTCTTGGTTTACGTAGGCGAACCTATGTTGTTAGAACAACGTCGCATGGGTTGGTTTGCTTTTGGTTTCCTGCTGGTATTTAGCATTCTGGCATGGTTACTGAAAAAAGAGTTTTGGAAAGACCTGAAATAGTCAGGGCTTATCAGTCTGTTAGACAACGACTCAAGAAAGGGTGGCTTGCCACCCTTTTGCCGTTGATATTATCTGGAGAAAGGAATGGCTGTTGCAGCAAATAAACGCTCAGTAATGACGTTATATTCAGGAAAAGATGACTTGAAGAGTCATCAGGTACGTCTGGTGTTAGCTGAGAAAGGTGTTGGTGTCGAAATTACCTATGTGACCGACGAAAGTACGCCGGAGGACCTGTTACAGTTAAACCCGTATCCGGAAGCGACTCCGACTCTGGTCGACCGTGAGCTCGTCTTGTATAACGCGCAAATTATAATGGAGTATTTGGATGAACGCTTTCCTCATCCTCCATTGATGCCGGTATACCCTGTCGCGCGTGGTACCAGTCGTTTGATGATGTATCGCATTGAGCGTGATTGGTACAGTCTGGCTGAAAAAATTCAAAAGGGTGACGCACAAGCCAAGCAAGAATTGAAAGAGGGGATCCTCTCTTTGGCGCCAATTTTTGCAGATACTCCATACTTTATGAGTGAAGAGTTTAGCCTGGTCGACTGCTATCTTGCACCTCTGTTATGGCGTTTGCCGGCGTATGGTATTGAACTTGAAGGCCAGGGTGCGAAAGAAATAAAACAGTATCTAGTGCGATTGTTTGAACGTAAAACCTTCCAGGATTCGTTAACGGAAGAAGAAAAAGAGCTCGCACGACATTAAATTCATCGACGTCGAGGAGTTCTGCTATGACGCCGAAAAGACCCTATCTGCTTCGTGCACTTTATGAATGGATAGTTGATAACGATTTGACCCCACATTTGGTTGTTGACGCAACGATAGTGGGAACGGTTGTGCCACAAAACTTCGTTAGTGAGGGACAAATCGTTCTTAATATGTCCCCTACGGCAGTCCAGGGGCTTCAATTAGCTGATCATGAAGTAAGGTTCAGTGCGCGCTTTGGTGGCCAACCAATGCAAGTCATTGTGCCTATGACGGCCGCATTGGCCATTTACGCCCGTGAAAATGGTGCCGGAGCAATGTTTGAGGCTGAACCCGAGCTTGATAAAATGCCAGCTCCTGATGAGGAAAGTCATTCCGAGCCGGAGGCTGAGAAAAAGTCATCGAAGAAGCCAAACTTGAAAGTTGTTAAATAAATAACAAAGAAAGCACTAACGTTCAATCGTTAGTGCTTTAATGACCCGCTCGACACCATCAACATTTCTTGCTACTTCAACAGCGGCTTCGGCTTCTGATGGGCTTACTTGTCCCAATAAAAATACTTCGGCATTCTCAGTAACCACTTTAATATCCGTTGCATCAATCGTTTTGGTATTGGCAAACTTCAACTTTATCTTACTGGTTATCCAGCTGTCGCCCGCTCTCACGGCAGCGGACGCTTTAGAACCTATCCGTAATTGGTTAAAGATATTACTAATGCCGTTGGTATCTTCAATGAGATTCTCGGCCCTTCTCTTAAGGCTTTCGTTCGGGACCTGACCTACTAACAAAACGTTAGTACCATAGCTGATCGCTACGACTCGGCTGTCGTCGAGCTGCTCATCACTGCCCAGTTTTGCATTGGCTTTTAACTCAATGGTCTGATCGTCGACCTGGGTACCTATGGTACGAGGGTCAGTGACAGAGGAAATTCCTACTGCGGCAGCACCCACCGCCACCACGGCACAACCTTGCAGGCTTAACAATGTGATAAAAATGACGGGTAGGGCGGCTTTCGATAGAGTCATCATTCTCAGTGCTCCTGGGGAAAAATGGTATTTTCTATTTGTTCACATAAGCTATGCGCAATAAAAAGTTGAGTTTCGAGTATACGAGCTGGATTCAAACTGGGAACCCTTAATTCAATGTCATTGGTGCCAAGCAGCCCCGAAACCGAATCATTTCCTTCTCCTGTTAACGCAATAATGAGCATGTCGCGACTAATTGCGGTTTCCATAACGGAGGCAAGTTCATCGTTTTCGCTATTATCCGCAATGACCAGTAGAATATCACTTGCCTTGCCTAAAGCGGCCAGCTGCTTTTGTTTGCCAGAGCTTAATGAGAGAACAGGAAAGGGAGGGCGTTCCAATTTCATGCCCTCGGTCATAAGATTGGCAAAGTGTTGAGCAATGACATTGGTTGTCCGATCACCACAGCAAAATACGCGTTGGCCATTCAATAAGTTGGTCACTAACAGATCGACCGTTGTCGCCATTTCATCTGTGAGGCTTTCAACGGCAGAAATCTGTGTTTGTATGCTTTCCGTAAAAAGCGCTTTAATTAACTCGTCATTCATAGTCAGAATGCGTCCTTAAACCATTCAATACTCTTCGGTTGACCCACTATAGCGATAACGTCAAACCTTATAGCCGTGGTATGTTCGTCGATGTGATTACTCAGTAAATAGTGCCGCGCGGTGTGCCTGACTCGGCGGCATTGTTGCGGCTTTAACTGCTCAACGACCTTAGCGAAACTCTCATGGTGCCGATATTTAACCTCGCAAAATACCCAATGGACACCATCTCGAGCAATGATATCAATTTCTCCGCCGTCAATTCGGTAATTTTTGCAAATAATTGTAAGGCTGTTTTCTTTGAGAAACTCTGCTGCAATCTTTTCTGCGTTCTTACCCGTTACCACTTCCTGCATCGGCTTGTTCCTTCGATAAGGTGACATTTTCCTTACTAAAGGTAGCCCAGATAAGTTGCCTTTGGACTGCATTATTATCCAGGTGCAAATCTCCGCTTGGCCCTGACCAAGTCAGCCCGGGCATGCGTTGCATCATTTTGAGACGCCGCATTAATGAAATGCTGTCGTAGCCCATGGCGGTTAACCGGGCAAGTGATAAGTCCCAACCATTGCGGAGCTCAAGCCATTGTTGTAAAAGCTGCCTTTTTTCCTCGTTTTTAATGAGCCATGGAATATCAGAGAAGATAATACCGTTGAGATCCGGGTCACCTAAACGGTTTTGCAGTTCGTGGCTCGCGGAACTTGCGTAAACCTGTATAGGCTCCGCAAAAGGGGAAACGCTGACATCAATAAAAGGCTTTAACAGACGAGTTTGTTGTAGGTTTCCCGGCAGGTACACTGAGGCGATATCGCGACGACTGCGTTCTTGTGCGTCCACGATTATTTTTCCAGCTGCGATTTTGACTGCCCGGATACGCTTTTGGCTGTCTGTCAGTTCCAGTGCGCTTTCTACCGTACTCTGCATATCACTGCGCTCAGAAAAGTAAGAAACCACGGGTTTTTTCTCGTTGTTGTCATCCCAACTCGATTTAAACGCCTCAACCATACGATGTCCGCTGGAGTGGTCTGCCGCAATGATCAGTGTATTTTTTTTATCCGAATAAATTTGACTCATATGGCGAGCCGCCTGTTCTGCTTCCGCTTCAGGGCTTAAAGCAAAAAAGATGCTCGTCGGCAAATTGACCTCTATGTTTGAGTCAATTTGATTGAGGTAAACTTGTGGAATCGTTGCTAATGGCTGTTTGACCCAGGCTGTGACGTTTTCTTTTAATAAGGGACCAACAATGGCGACTGGATTCAGCGTCTCAATTTGCTTTTGGTGTGCCGCTATGTCGTTTGCTGCGGTGTCAATAAAGACAACTCGTAACTGGTTGACTTCAGCGACTCTTGCAATAACACCATCTCGCACAGCTTTACCTTGTTGTTGGTAGCGGCCCGATAGTGGCAGTAGTACTGCGACAGTAGGTTGATGTGCCGTTGTTGACGTATCCTGCGGCTGAGTTTCTGACGTTGTCTCTGCTGCGGTACTAGGCTCCTGCCATTGGTTAACCAACGGCAGGGCGTCATGATTGGCAAAGCTTTTTTGCCATTGAACCAGATAGTCCGGCAGTTTTTCTGGTTGCGCCATTGCCTGGTGGTGGTAGTCGATCAATCGCCACCATCCGGCCAGGGTTATATTACTTGGCCTTTCATCGGGCAGTTGCGAGGGTGTCACACGGCTGGCGATGGACCAGATTGTATCCGCATTGGCTTGCTCACTATAGTGTTGAGCATCTACCTGCCAGACTAATGCTTGCCAGTAGTTTTGTTGTTGATAGGCTGAGCGTGATAGCAATTGTAAAGCCAACGAGCGAAACTCTCGTTGATTAAACTGGGTAGGCACGCCGATGAGCTCATCCTGAACGGCTGACCACTGTTCTCTTTCCGCAGCCCAGCGTGCTCTTGCCAGATGGTAGTATTTTTGGCTGTAATGAGTGATCTTTTGTGGACTCAGCTGGGATAAAATAGCCGCTGCTTTTTGCCATTGCTGCTGATTCTGAAACGCGTTCGCTGCTCGGACCAAAGCGGAATGTTGCGCGACTTCGTTAGGTGCCTGACGGGCTTCCTCTAACCAGTTTTCGGCCGATTTATCTTCTGTAATGCTGAGTCTTTTATCGGTAACGTCTACGGTTTCCTTTTCTGCAGGCGAAGGACGCTTAGGTGACGATGTACACTGTGTGAGTGTCATAAGTGCCAGCACGGCTAAAAGTACAAAAGAATGAGTTCTAAACACTGTAAGGTTCCGCTTTGGTGCCTGTTCGGTGATACTATAAACGGCATTGGCGTTGGAAACAAACTGAGACTGATTATGACTGAGCAGGGTATCCTTTATATTGTACCGACACCTATTGGTAACTTGGACGATATTACGGAGCGGGCGATAAAAACGTTGTCTGAGGTGGCGGCTATTGCCGCTGAAGATACGCGGCATACACGTAAGTTAATGCAACACTACGGAATACAGAACGAGGTGTTCGCGCTGCATGAGCACAACGAAATTCACCGTGCGGATGCCGTTATCGAACGCCTCCAGCAGGGAGATTCTCTGGCGTTGGTTAGCGATGCCGGTACGCCGCTAATCAATGATCCGGGTTATGTCATTGTGCATCGCTGTCGAGAGCAGGGCTTGAAAGTTATTGCATTGCCTGGAGCCTGTGCGGTAACCGTCGCTTTATCTGCTGCCGGCTTACCAACCGACCGCTTTGCTTTTGAAGGCTTTTTACCGTCTAAACCGCAGCAACGGCGAGCTAAACTGGAAGCGTTAAAGACTGAACAGCGAACAATTGTGGTTTATGAGAGTCCGCACCGAATTTTGCACGCTTTAGCGGATATGGACACGGTATTAGGTAACGAAAGACAAGTGGTGCTTGCGCGCGAACTGACCAAACAGTTTGAAACCTATTTACGGGGTAGTGCGGCCGAGTTATTACAGATATTAACCGATGACACGAACCAACAGCGCGGTGAAATGGTGCTGCTGATAGCACCCCTGCAGCCTGACACGGAAGCAAGTGAAGGCCCGGGCGAGTCGGCTAAGCGCACGCTGCTGCTGCTATTAGAAGAGTTACCGTTAAAGAAAGCTGCCGCTATGACAGCAAAAATCCATGATGAACGAAAAAATCTCTTATACCAATGGGCGCTCGAGAATCGAGACAATGAGTGAAACAAAGATTGAGTTAACGCCCGGCGCAGCGTAGAATCCCCCGCGGAGAGCTGGCCAGACAATCGCCGCCTGTTTACAGGGGGAGGAAAGTCCGGGCTCCATAGGGCAGGGTGCCAGGTAACGCCTGGGCGGTGTAAGCCGACGACCAGTGCAACAGAGAGTAAACCGCCGATGGCTGCTTGCAGCACAGGTAAGGGTGAAAGGGTGCGGTAAGAGCGCACCGCGCAACTGGTAACAGCTTGTGGCACGGTAAACTCCACCCGGAGCAAGGTCAAATAGGGGTTCTTTGGCGCGGCCCGCGTTGAACCCGGGTAGACTGCTTGAGGGTCAGGGCAACCTGATCACTAGATGAATGATTGTCCACGACAGAACCCGGCTTATCGGCCGGCTCTCCACCTTTTTCCTGCATTAAAATTGCCATTTCCTCAGGAATTCAAGCAACTGCTTCAGTGGCAGAGGCTCACTAATAAAATAGCCCTGCGCAAAGTCACATTGTTGCTGCTGCAGAAGCTCCCACTGCTGTCTGGTTTCGACACCCTCGGCAATGACATCAATATCGAGCGCTCTGGCGACCCGTAGCAGCGCATCCAGCAAGGCCACCTGGATACGATCATCGGGCGCCTGATTTAAAAAGCTGCGGTCTATTTTTAAATAGTCGACGGGGTATCGTTGCAGGTAATTGATACTGGAATAACCGGTCCCGAAATCGTCAATGGCCAGTTGCACTCCCTGTGAACGTAAATAATGCAGAATTTGTAATTGTCGCTGTTTATTGCTCATCAACAGTGACTCGGTAATTTCGAAAGTGATGCAGTCAGCTGGAATACCATACTGACTAATACAGGATAGCCACTGCTTCGCTGTTCCCATGTCGTTGAGCTCTCGCTCTGACCGATTAATGGAGATTTCGATGGGGTAGCCTGACTTGTGCACAATTGCCCAGTCCACGCAGACCTGCTCTAAGACAAACTGGCCCAGTTCGTGGATAAGCCCGGTACGCTCTGCAATTGGAATAAACTCTGCTGGTGGAATTTGGTTGCCGCTATTGTCTGCCCAGCGAAGCAACGCTTCACACTTACTAATTTTACCGGTACTAAAGTCGACTATCGGCTGATAGACGAGAGAGAACTCCTGGTGTTTCAAACCTTCGCGCATACGGTTATGAATTGAGTTCTGCCGTTCGTTCTTTTGTCTCAATTCATCGTTGAAAAAATAATGTGTACGTCGTCCTGCGGTTTTTGCAGCGTACATGGCAAGGTCAGCGTTTTTCAGTAGCTCCGCTCCTTGTAAGCCATCGTCCGGGTACAAAGCAATACCGATGCTGCAAGTGGTCTGTATCTGGTTCTGCCGTAAACTAAAAGGCTCGCTCAGCTGCCGGTTAATTTGGGTGGCTATGTCATTGATTACCTGATGTGAAGTGAAACGGTTAATGACAACGACAAACTCATCACCGCCAATGCGGGCAATAAAATCAGTGCCGCGTAGTTGACTTCGCAAACGCTCGGCGACAGAAACTAACAGTTCGTCTCCAGCATCGTGGCCAAGGCTGTCGTTCACTTCTTTAAAGTGGTCAAGGTCAATAAACAAAATAGCAAAATGCTGTTCCCGACCCTTTTGAGTCAATTGACTAAGATAGTCGATAAAAGCGTGTCGATTAGGCAAGTCGGTAGTCGAATCAAAATGGGCTTGGTGGTCAATCGTTGTCAGAGCGGCACGCAAGCGAATTTGAGTCAGCACTAAATTATACATGAAGGCCGTCATTAAAAATGAAAGTAATAAGCCCGCAATTACAATAATCCAATACGTTGTCCCACGCTCTGCCCAACCGTTATTAATAGGCGCCAACGCCAGCACCCATTGACCCGTAGAGACATCTATTTCAATTGCGACGTAGTCTTTATCCCAAAGTGAGGGGTCACCAAAATCGAATAGGTTGGAACCGTTCCCATCTTTTTTCTTTAAGGCAAACAGGTAATCATCCACTTCGTCTAAGCCGCTACTTACCAGCAAATCATTAATATCAATAACAACCGCGATAACGCCCCACAACTTGTTTTCAATAAACACCGGAGCACGCGCAATTAAAGCCCAGCCGCCTTGAATCAATTCTACTGGACCATCAATGACAATGCTTTTTCGCTTAATCGCTTCCTGAACGCTTTTGAACTGGACGGGAGAAGTTCGGTAATCAAAACCAAGTGCACGTTGATTCGGAGCTAAAGGGTACACGAACTCAATAACCAGGTCGGGGGCTAAGGCAACGTGACGAACAGGCAGGTCGCCGGCAATAAGCTCCTGCATAAGTAATCGATAACGCTCTGCTGAGATATCTGGCGAAAGCTTAATTTCGGCTTGCAGCGCACGAGCAGTCGCTAACGAGGAATTAATTTGTCCTTCAAGTGCGGCGCGCAGTTTCCCTAAACGCTCGGTAGCGACTCGTTTACGTGATTCCACCACCTGCGAATGCTGATTTTCTGCAAACCAGATAACGCCTGTTACGAGAATACAAAAGCTTACAAAAATAACGAATAAGTAGCGTTTCATTAAGTGTCGCTGCCTGTCGGGACTGGAATCAGTATCGCACAAAAATAATACAGTCCCTAGTAGAAAGATATTTTGCGCGTAGCATCAACCGCTTAATGTAAATTTCCCGTCAAGACCCGACAAATAGCGTGTTTTTTCTTGACAGTGGGAAAGAGAGACACCTAGACTGTAACATTGTGGGGATTTGTGGATAATAGTGGATCGCAATGATCAGGTGGGATCATGTTCCGAGGTGCAACAACATTAAGTCTGGATAGCAAAGGACGTTTGGCCATACCAGCCAAGTACCGTCATGCGCTGTCATTAGACTGTGAAGGCAAGATGGTCTGCACGATTGATATTAAGCAACCGTGCTTGTTGCTGTACCCGCTTCCCGAGTGGCAAATCATCGAACAAAAGCTGACTCGATTATCCAGTATGAATCCCGCAGAACGTCGCCTACAGCGGCTTCTGCTAGGCCATGCCGACGACTGTGAAATGGATAAAAACGGTCGTCTGTTACTGTCAGCGCCTCTGAGACAACACGCCAGTTTAGAGAAAAAACTGATGCTTGTCGGGCAGCTGAATAAATTTGAAGTTTGGGATGAAGACGCCTGGCATGAACAAGTGGCGCAAGATATGGATGTTGAACGCGAAGGTGACTTTACACTCAACGAACGACTAGAAGACTTTTCACTATAATGATAACAACGTCACCGCAACACGTTTCGGTGCTACTGGAAGAGTCGATACAAGCATTAGCGACTGATCCTGAAGGCACGTATATTGACGCCACATTTGGTCGTGGTGGACATACACGTGCACTTCTCAGCCAATTAGGCGAGAACGCCCGGGTTATTGCTCTGGATCAAGATCCTGAGGCCATTGCTGCGGCTAAATCCTTCGAAGACGATCCCCGTTTCCAGATTATCCACACGCCTTTCTCAAACCTGCAACAGGTACTCGATGAACTGCAATTAAACCAGCAAGTGACGGGCATATTATTTGACCTTGGCGTGTCCTCCCCACAATTGGACGACGCTGAGCGTGGCTTTAGCTTTATGCGTGACGGTCCGTTGGATATGCGAATGGATACCAGTAGCGGAGAAACCGCTGCAGAGTGGCTTAATCGCGCGGAGAAAGACGACATTAGCTGGGTGTTGAAAGAATACGGCGAAGAGCGCTTCGCCCGTCGTATTGCCAGCGCTATTGTTATGGATCGTGAGAAAAAGCCTTTTACCCGCACCAAACAACTGGCTGAAATGATTGCCCGTGTGAGTCCGGTAAAAGAGAAGCATAAGCACCCGGCAACACGGACTTTTCAGGCTATCCGCATTCATATCAACCGTGAGCTTGAACAAATTGAGCAAGCGTTAGAATCATCTCTGGCGGGCTTGAAAGAACACGGACGGCTGGTGGTTATCAGTTTCCATAGTCTGGAAGACCGTTTGGTGAAACGCTTCATCCGCAAGCACAGCGAAGGTAAGCAATTACCACCAGGCCTGCCGGTAACAGAAGCTGAACGAAATAAAGACAAAGCGTTAGAAAAGGTTGGCAAAGCGATTAAACCTTCGAAAGCGGAAGTGCAGATGAATCCACGCTCGCGCAGCTCCGTGTTGCGCATTGCCAGGAGGATTCGCAATGACTAATCAGCGCTATCCAAATCTGACCACAATGTTACTGCAGGATTTGCTGCGGCATAAGTGGGTGGTTTTGTTGAGTGTGGTTGTCATTGTCAATGCACTCAGCATTGTTTACATCTCTCATTTGAATCGAAAGTTAACAGCAGAACGCGATGACATGCTCTCGTACCGTGACAAGCTCGACAGAGAGTGGCGACATTTGGTGATTGAGCAAAATGCACTGACGGAACACAGTAGAGTGGAGCGTATTGCGCAAGAGCAGTTAGGTATGCGTGACGTTAAGTCTGAGCAGGAGGTACTTGTCTCATGGCCGTAACGCGTCGCAATAAAAAAGCGGAATTGGTCGGCACGCGCTGGCGCTTTTACACTGCGGTATTTTTACTGTTCGGTGTGTTCTCGGTATTAATTGCGCGCGCTGCCTACATTCAGGTTATCAGTCCAGACGCATTCTCGTTGCAGGGCGACATGCGTAGCCTGAGGGCGTCAAGTGTTGAGGTGCAACGAGGCACCATTGTCGATCGCAATGGTCGCGAACTGGCCGTCAGTGTGCCTGTCGAGACGGTTTGGGCCGATCCCAAACGAATTGCTGATAAAAAGGCGTTAGCCGATAAGCGCCGCTGGCAGGCGTTGGCTGAGACTTTTCGGATGAACCGAGATGAACTGGTCGACAAAGTCGATGACCCTTCGCAACGCTTTGTTTATTTGCAAAGAAAAGTGACGCCATCGGAAGCCGATTATGTACGGCAGCTGAATATCCCGGGCGTTTATTTAAAGACAGAATCGCGTCGTTACTATCCAACAGGGGAAATCAGTGCGCACTTAGTCGGCCTTACCAATATTGACGGCGCCGGACAAGAAGGTCTGGAGTTACTATACGACGAACATTTGACCGGGAAACCGGGGAAACGAGTTTACCGCAAGGACGCGGAAGGGCGGGTTGTTGAGGAAGTTAGCCAGACCGATGCACAACAACCAAAACAGCTAACACTGAGTATCGACCAACGTATTCAGGCAACTGCTTACACCGAACTGAAAAAAGCCGTGCGCTACAATCAGGCAACTTCAGGATCGGCGGTAGTGCTCGATGTCGAGACCGGTGAGGTGCTGGCGATGGTTAACAGCCCGTCCTATAACCCTAACAATCGTGCGGATCTGCAATCCTTCAGAATGCGGAACCGCGCGATTACTGACAGTTATGAACCTGGCTCCACAGTGAAGCCCCTGGTGATTTTAAGCGCACTAGAAAATGGCCGTCACAAAGCCGGTGATACCATTAATACCAGCCCTGGTTGGCTACGAATTGGCGGTCGTCGAGTGAGTGACCCGCGTAATTACGGTGAATTAACGCTAACCGAAGTATTGAAACACTCGTCTAATGTCGGTGTGACCAAGGTAGCGCTCGATTTGGGCGTTGATTCTTTATTGCAAACATACGCAGACGCAGGGTTTGGCAGTGATACCGGGGTTGCTTTACTGGGAGAGAGCATCGGCTTATTGAGTGGCAGACGGAGGTGGTCTGAGTTTGAAACCGCGACGCTGGCTTATGGTTACGGTTTGGCGGTAACGACCCTCCAGTTGGCCAACGCTTATAGTATTATCGCCAATGGTGGCAAGAAACGGCCGTTGACTATTTTCCGACAAGAGTCGCCGTTGCCCGCAGAACAGATTTTTAATCCTGACAATACGCGCGCTGTTCTGCACATGATGGAACAGGTGGTGCGTGATGGGACCGCCACGGAGGCGCAAGTGCCGGGTTACCGAATTGCGGGTAAAACCGGAACCACCCGTAAAACCAAAGCAACCGGCGGGTACGGTGATGAGTATGTCGCTTTGTTTGCTGGCATTGCGCCAGTTAGCGACCCCAGAGTTGTGGTGGTAGTGACCATTAACGAGCCGGGAACCGACGATTACTATGGTGGCACAGCGGCGGCTCCGGTCTTCTCTAATATTGTTTCTCAAACCATGCGCTTGTTGAACGTACCGCCAGATAACCTGGAAGATACCCAGGTTCATGCGGCTGGCTTTGGGGGTGACAAATGAAAAAGTTAGCTGAGTTGCTGACCATGTTACCTGCATCGTTCACAGTTCCGGACGTGACCGTAAGCGGCATCAAGCTCGACAGTCGACAAGTTGCCAGCGGTGATGTCTTTGTCGCTATTCCAGGTTATGAAACTGACGGGCGTGCGTATATTGATGCGGCCATCGACTCGGGTGCCGTGGCTATTATCGCAGAAGCGCCGGGATTAGCTGTAGAGCATCGCCGTGGTACCGTCGTAGTTGGTTTCAGTGGTGTACGCGAGCATTTGTCACAGATAGCAGGAACCTTTTTTGGTCACCCCTCAGAAAAAATGAAATTGGTTGGCGTAACCGGCACCAACGGCAAAACTTCGGTGACCCATATCATGGCGCAATTGGCGAAAACGCTGGGCATGGAAGCGGCTGTTATTGGTACAACGGGCAGTGGCCTTATCGGGCGTTTACTGCCAGAACGCCACACCACACCCGATGCGGTAACGGTACAGCAACGGCTGGCAACATTATTGGCTGAAGGCGCTGAGCTGGTTGCCATGGAGGTGTCGTCGCACGCCTTGATACAGCGCCGGGTCGAAGCCCTGCATTTTGCGGCTGCCGCCATTACGAATATGAGCCGGGATCATCTCGATTACCACGGTACGATGGAGAATTATGTTGCCGCAAAACAGCGTTTATTCGCTGATTTTGGTGTGACCAACCGGGTCGTTAATGCGGATGATGATCTGCTTACGCAGTGGCAAAATGACGATTTAGCTGACGTATGGGTCAGTCTTAATGACAGCCCGCTTGAACCCTGCCTGCATGCGACCGGACTGGCGTTTCACGAACAAGGGTCCGTATTTCAACTGAACTGGCAAGGTCAATCGTGCACGGTTGAAACACCGTTGCTGGGACGCTTTAACGTCTACAACTTACTGTGTGCGGCCGCGGTGTTATTACAGTTGAATAAACCGCTCGCCGCAATTGGTCAGGCGTGCAAAAGCTTGCAGCCAGTTCCCGGTCGAATGGAAGCCTTCCATAACGCTAAATCACCACTAGTGGTTGTTGATTATGCACATACGCCAGATGCTTTGCACCAGGTGCTCAGCGCGTTGCGGCTGCATTGCAAAGGTCGTTTATGGTGCGTATTTGGTTGTGGTGGCGATAGAGATCGGGGGAAACGTCCACAAATGGGCAAAGTGGCGGCAGATTATGCCGATGTCGTCGTCGTCACAGACGACAATCCGAGAACGGAGCCAGCGGAACAAATTATTGAAGATATCCTGACCGGAATTGCTGATAAAGGACGCGCTAAAGTGTGGCCTGGTCGCCGGGACGCGGTTATTCGGGCAATGCAGGAAGCCGGGCCTGATGATGTCGTACTACTGGCTGGCAAGGGGCATGAAGACTACCAAGTGATTGGTACCCAGCGTATTGATTACAACGAACGAGCAGTCGTGAGTGAATGGCTGCAAGGAGACTGCGCATGATCTCAGTATCACTGAAGTGGATTGCGGAGCAGGTGGAAGGCCGCCTGATTGGCTCTGATTGTACAATTGATACCGTATCGACAGATACTCGCGCTGACCTGAACGACGCACTGTTTGTTGCGCTAAAAGGAAAGAATTTTGACGCCCACGATTTTGTCGAACAAGCGGTCGCAAAAGGCGCTGCTGCCGTGATCTGTGAAAAGCAGCAAGCGGTCAACTGTCGCCAAATTATTGTTGAAAGCAGTCGTCATGCACTCGGCCTTTTAGGGGCGGCAGTTAAAGCTAAGGTAGCGCCCAAAACCATCGCAGTCACTGGCAGCAATGGGAAAACCACCGTAAAAGAAATGCTTGCGGCTATTCTATCGATTCGCCATCCAGTATTAGCAACTCAGGGTAACTTTAATAACGACATTGGCGTGCCATTAACGCTGTTGCGGTTAACCGCCGAGCACAAATACGCGGTAGTGGAGCTGGGCGCAAATCACCCGGGCGAAATTGCTTATACCACCGGTTTAGTTAAACCGGACGTCGCTATTCTGAATAACGTGAGTGCGGCGCATGTGGAAGGGTTCGGAAGTTTGCATGGGGTGGCTCGTGCAAAAACCGAGATTTTCCGTGGAGTGGGCAGCCAGGGAACGGCTGTTACCCCCAGAGATTCTGAGTTTTACCCATGCTGGCAGCGTGCCTGTACAGAGATGAACTGGAAAACCTTCGGCCTGAATGACAGTGCTGACGTTTACGCAACTGATGTAGAGCTTAATAGCGAAGGGCAACCCTCGTTTACGCTGCATTTAGGCGACAAAACCAAGCGAGTCAGTTTGAAGTTAAGCGGTCGTCATAATGTGCTTAATGCGCTTTCTTCCGCGGCGGCGGCTAGCCAGTTAGAGGTGCCGCTGGACGACATTGCGGCGGGCCTGGAACAAGTGGAGCCGGCACAAGGACGACTGACAACCATAAAAGTAAGTGATCACTTACGAATCATTGATGACACTTACAACGCCAGCGTTGCGTCAACGAAAGCGGCTCTGGATCTGCTCGGCAGCTATCCTGGGTACCGCATATTTGTACTGGGCGATATGGGTGAGCTCGGTGCCGATGCACGCGCTTATCACGAGGACATTGGTGAGCATGCCATTGGTACGGGCATCGATAATTTATACAGCTTGGGCGTACTTAGCCAAAGTGCCAGCGAGGTCTTTAATGGTCATGGTGGCAAACACTTTGGCAGCTTACAGTCGCTGGTCGACTCCATTTTACAAAGACTTACAGAACAGACTGGTAAGCAACCTGTCACAGTGCTGGTTAAAGGCTCACGTTCCGCGCACATGGAGCGTGTTGTTGCAGCAATACAGCAGGCTGTCGCGGTAAGCGACAGGGTAGAGGACAAGTACGCATGTTAGTTTGGTTGGCAGAGTACCTAACCCAGTTTGAGAGCGCGTTTAACGTGTTTTCTTACTTAACTCTCAGAGCAATACTCAGTGTGCTGACCGCACTGGTTTTGTCGCTGTGGTTAGGACCTACGTTAATTCGCCGTTTGCAACGTTTACAAATTGGGCAAACGGTGCGGGACGATGGTCCGCAAACGCATTTAAGTAAAACCGGTACGCCTACTATGGGTGGCGTTTTAATTCTGGCAACGGTACTGGGCTCATCGTTACTTTGGGCGAACCTGGAAAACCGTTACGTCTGGGTGGTGCTATTAGTCATTACGGGCTTTGGTATTGTGGGCTTTGTGGACGACTACCGGAAAGTGATACGTAAAGACCCGAAAGGACTTATTGCTAAGTGGAAATACTTCTGGCAGTCGGTTATTGCCAGTGTGGCTGCGGTTTACCTTTACTGGAGCAGCACACAGGGCGCTGAAACCGCGCTGATAGTGCCTTTCTTTAAAGACGTAATGCCACAACTGGGTCTGCTTTATCTGCTGCTGGCGTACTTTGTCATTGTGGGAACCAGCAATGCGGTTAATTTAACTGATGGTCTCGACGGTCTGGCAATTATGCCGACTATCATGGTCGCAGCGGCCCTGGGGATTTTCGCTTATGTCTCGGGTAACGTAAATTTTGCTGAGTATCTGCAAATTCCTTATCTACCCTTAACGGCCGAGTTACTGGTGGTTTGTACTGCTATTGTCGGCGCAGGGCTTGGTTTTCTGTGGTTTAACACTTATCCGGCGCTTGTCTTCATGGGTGATGTTGGTTCATTAGCACTGGGTGCAGCATTGGGCGTTATTGCGGTACTGGTGCGACAAGAGCTGGTGTTGTTCATTATGGGGGGCGTATTTGTGATGGAAACCGCGTCTGTGATGCTGCAAGTAGGCTCCTATAAATTACGCGGCAAACGTGTTTTTCGTATGGCTCCCATTCATCACCATTACGAGCTGAAAGGCTGGCCAGAACCACGAGTGATTGTGCGCTTCTGGATATTGTCACTAATTTTTGTACTGATAGGACTCGCAACGCTTAAGTTGCGTTAGTAGCGTTAAAAAAGATGAGTAAAATAGCCTGGCATAACATGAAGCATATTATTGTCCTCGGTCTTGGAAAGACCGGGGTCTCTGTGCTGCGCTATTTACACGATAAAAAGCAGCAGGGTAAAACCTTAGCAAATGCGCGCATACAAGTGTTTGATTCCCGCATCGATCCTCCGGGCCTGGCAGAAGCAAAACAGATGCTGGGGGATGACGAGTTCCTGAACCGTCGCTGGGAAATAGAAGATACACTGGCTGCTGACATAATCATTGCCAGCCCGGGTATCGATTTAAGAGAAGAACCTATTGTTTTGGCGCGAGACGCGGGAATTCCGGTGGTTGGCGATGTTGAACTCTTCGCGCAAGAGTCGAGCTTGCCGGCGGTTGCGGTAACAGGCTCAAATGGAAAATCCACAGTGACCCGAATGGTTGAATTTATTGCGGCCCAATGTGGTAAAAATGTGGCGGCTGCCGGCAATATTGGTCTACCCGTTTTAGAGTTACTGCAACCCGGCGAGCAGCCCGACGCGGTCATGTTGGAGCTGTCTAGTTTCCAGCTTGAATCCATTAACAGTCTGAAATTAGAAGCAGCGGCACTAATGAACATTAGTGCTGATCACATGGATCGTTATGGCAGTCTCGAAGACTATATCAAGGCCAAACAACGAATTTTTGCCAATGCGAAAACGTGGGTTTTGTACCGTCAGCAGCAGGATACCTGGCCGCATCCGGTGACCGGAAAGCTGATGACTTTTGGTAATGACTCTCACCCCAAGCATTTTGGCTTACTCTCGGGCAATGTTGATCGTTCCAGTGGACCGGTGGCAATTACCTTCCGCGGGAACGTGGTGTTAAGAGCCGATCAATTGCAGTTGCAGGGAATTCATAACTTAGTCAACGTGCAGGCGGCATTGGCACTGTGTCAGGCTATTGGCCTTCCCATTGAGCAAGCGGTTAACGCAGTAAAAGAATTTAAAGGGTTACCTCATCGGTGCGAGTTAGTGAGCAATAACGGTGGAGTACTTTGGGTTAACGACTCAAAAGCAACTAATATCGGCGCAACGGCGGCGGCCGTCGAAGGTCTCCGCCCTACCGTCAATGGCCGGCTACTGCTCATTGCCGGGGGAGAGGGCAAAGGCGCCGACTTCAGGGAGTTGCAGTCGACTCTCGAGTGTGTCGATATTTTATTAACAATAGGTGAGGATGGTTCTCGCATAGGTAAGTTATTTAACGGTTCGCGCCAGGTGAAAAGTCTGCAACAGGCCGTCGAACTAGCCTCATCTCTTGTACAAGCTGGCGACATGGTGCTGTTGTCACCGGCGTGTGCCAGCTTCGACCAGTTTAAGAACTTTGAGCATCGCGGCGATAGCTTTCGTCAGGCAGTGGAGGCGCTTTATGTCGACAGTGCGTGAAGAGCAGCTAAATCTGGAGATGCCGGCGGCTGAGAATAGCCGTCCATGGCATAAACTGCTTGAATGGTTTCAACCTAAAACTCGTCAACCATTGTACGATCGACTGCTGTTTACCATCGCTATGTCTTTACTGGCATTTGGCTTTGTGATGGTTACCTCAGCATCGTTACCAACAGCTGAACGACTGACCGGGAATCCGTTCTATTTTGCGATTCGCCACGGCGTGTACATTGTCATTAGCGTTGCGGTGATGTTGGCAACCTTACGCGTGCCCAGTGATACCTGGAACAAGCACAGTGGCAAACTATTATTGCTTGGTTTGTTGATGCTGCTGTCGGTTCTTGTCATTGGTTATGAAGTGAATGGCTCACAACGCTGGATTAAAGTGGGTCCCATTACTTTCCAGGCTGCCGAAGTGGCTAAGCTGTTTTTTTGCATCTACATGGCCAGTTACTTATCTCGCCGCGAAGACGAGGTGCGTGAAGCGACGAAAGGCTTTATAAAACCTCTGGCGTTGTTGTTTATAGCGGCTGTGCTTTTGTTGATGCAGCCTGATTTCGGAACGGTTGTGGTCTTGTCGGCGACAACGGTTGCTATGTTGTTTTTAGCGGGCGCAAAGCTATGGCAGTTTTTCGCCGTATTTATTACCTGTGTACTGGCGCTAATTTTACTGATTATTGTTGAACCTTACCGTATGCAGCGGTTGTTGACCTTTTTAGAACCGGAGAAGGATCCATTTGGCGCGGGCTACCAATTAATGCAGTCGCTGATAGCCTTTGGTCAGGGTCAATTTAGTGGCGTGGGTTTAGGAAACAGTATTCAAAAATTGCAGTATCTGCCAGAGGCGCATACCGACTTCATCATGGCGGTTGTTGCCGAAGAGTTAGGTTTTCTCGGCGTACTCGCCGTTATTGTCATGGTACTGATGTTAGTATGGCGAGCGCTGATTATTGGTCGCCGTTGTTTAATGATGGAACAACGTTATGGCGGCTACCTTGCGTACGGTATTGGCATCTGGTTTAGTATTCAGGCCTTTGTCAATATTGGCGTGGCGTCCGGGGCTCTACCGACTAAAGGGTTAACCCTGCCTCTGGTGAGTTATGGCGGGAATAGCCTGATCGTTTCTGCATTGTCCATCGGCTTGTTGTTGCGTATTGATCATGAGCGCCGTATGAGTGGCCGTAAAGTGGCGCCACGCGGAGGTGCCGAATGAACCGCATACTCATCGCCGCCGCGGGCACCGGAGGTCACATTTTCCCTGCGCTGGCAGTGGCAGAACAAATGCGCGATTCCGGCTGGCAAGTTGACTGGCTGGGTACTCAGGAAGGTCGTTTAGAGAGCCGGGTGATTCCGCCTGCTGGTTTTCCTCTGCACAGTATTAGTATGACCGGCGTTCGCGGGCATGGGCTCAAACGTAAATTATTGATGCCCTTGACGTTAGCAAAAGCAGTTTGGCAGTGCCGACGCTTACTCAAAGCGCTGAATCCGCAGGTGGTTGCAACCTTTGGGGGCTATGTCTGCGCCCCTATGGGCTTAGCGGCTAAGTTAAGCGGTGTTCCCTTAGTGGTGCATGAACAAAATGCCATACCCGGTATGACAACCAGGTTGTTAGCCCCCAGAGCGAATAAAGTGTTTCTCGGCCTGCCGGTCGCATTGCCACAATGGCAACAGTACGCGGTGGTGGGTAACCCCTTGCGGCGGGAGGTGCTGAAACACACTTCGGTGCAAAAAGACAATTCCAGCATGACCGGTGAACTCAATCTGTTGGTGATTGGCGGAAGTCTGGGGGCGCAGGTGTTGAACGAAGCGGTGCCTGAAGCCGTCGAAGCATTAGAAGGAATCGAGCTCAATGTCGTACACCAGTGTGGTGTTGGCCGTGAATCGACTACAAAGCAGGCTTATCAGAGCGCTGCGGTGCTTAAAACTCTCACGGTATCGGAGTTTATTGAAGATATGGGTGAGGCTTTTAATCGGGCCGATCTCGTTATTTGCCGGGCTGGCGCCTTAACTATTTCCGAACTGGCAGTAATGGGGGTTGCATCCATTCTTGTGCCTCTACCGCATGCGGTGGACGACCATCAGACTGCGAATGCAAAAGTATTGGAAAGCCGGGGAGCTGCGGTTCTATTGCCGCAAACTGAATTAATGAAAGGTGCATTGAAACAACAGTTAAATCGTTTATTGCATGACAGACAACAACTGTGGACAATGGCGCGTTTTGCTGACCAGTGTGCAATGCCAGAGGCAACGCAACGACTGGTCAATGAATGTATGGAATTTAAACAGGGCGATGACTAGCATGACCGCAACCAGCGCACAGCCATTTACTATTGTGAACGTCCCGGAAATGCGTCGGGTACAGCGAATACATTTCGTTGGTATCGGCGGTGCCGGTATGGCGGGTATTGCTGAAGTGTTGTTGAATCAGGGCTATCAGATCTCAGGTTCTGACATCGCCGAAAACACAAACACTGAACGTTTGCGCGGTTTAGGTGCAACCATCGTACTGGGTCATGCGGCAGACAACATTGAAGGCGCTAGTGTAGTGGTTGTCTCCAGTGCCATTAAAACTGATAACGCTGAGTTAGTGGCCGCCCACGAATTACGGGTGCCGGTAGTGCGTCGTGCCGAGATGCTGGCAGAGCTAATGCGTTTTCGTCATGGCATCGCAGTTGCGGGAACGCATGGTAAAACCACCACCACGTCTCTTGTGGCTAGTATTTTTGCCGAAGCCGGGCGTGACCCCACTTTTGTTATTGGTGGCTTATTAAATAGCGCTGGCTCTAATGCCCGCCTGGGTAACAGTAAGTATCTTATCGCCGAAGCGGATGAGAGCGACGCGTCGTTCCTGCATTTGCAGCCGATGGTGGCGATAGTGACAAATATTGAAGCCGACCATATGGACACCTACGAAGGTGACTTTAACAAGTTGTTGGACACCTACGTGGAGTTTCTGCACAACCTGCCATTTTATGGTTTAGCCGTTATGTGTGTGGACGATCCGGTCGTTGCTGACTTAATACCGAAGCTGGGACGCCAGGCAATCACTTATGGCTTTAACGAAGAGGCCGATATTCGGGCGATGAACTATCAGCAAACCGCCAGCGAAAGCTGTTTTACGATTTTACGTCAAGGCCTTAAACCGCTAGATGTCTGTCTGAACTTACCCGGCAAGCACAATGTGCTGAATGCGTTGGCTGCAGTAGCGGTAGCCACCGATGAAGGTATCGACGACGAGGCGATTCAATCAGCATTAAACAAGTTTGAAGGCATTGGTCGCCGTTTTCAGCATTATGGGAACTTTGCTTTACCCAATAACAAAGAGCCTGGTGAAGTCATGCTGGTTGACGACTATGGCCACCACCCGTCTGAAGTCGCTGCGACTATTCAGGCTGCTCGTGAAGGCTGGCCTGAGCGCCGCTTGGTTATGGCGTTCCAGCCTCACCGTTATTCGCGGACACGAGACTTGTATGAGGATTTCGTTAATGTGTTGTCGCAGGTTGATGTGTTGCTCATGCTGGAAGTCTACGGTGCCGGCGAAGCGCCGGTAAGTGGTGCCGATAGCCGCTCTTTGTGTCGCTCTATCAGGCTGCGCGGACAAATTGACCCTATTTACGTTGCAACGGTCGATGACATGCCTGAGGTTCTGGAGTCGGTGTTGGCCCCAGGCGATTTATTGTTGACTCAGGGGGCAGGGAACATTGGAGCGATGGCGAAACACATTGCAACGGAGGTGTTAAGCCATGAACGCTAACGCCTTTGGTAAGGTAGCAGTCATGCTGGGCGGTACATCAGCCGAACGCGATGTTTCGTTAAAATCAGGAATGGCTGTGCTGAAGGGCCTGGTCGCAAAAGGTATTGATGCACACGCATTTGACCCTGCAGCTCACAGTTTGCAGGAGCTTGTGGATGACGGTTTTGAACGTGTGTTCATTGCGTTGCACGGGCGTGGTGGAGAAGACGGCAGTATGCAGGGCGCGCTGCAAATACTCGAAATGCCTTACACCGGCAGTGGTGTTCTGGGTTGTGCTTTGGGTATGGATAAAGTGCGCTGCAAACAAATTTGGCATTCTTTGGGGTTACCAACAGCAAATTGGCGAGTGGTCACCCAGGCGGATATAGAACAATTAAATGCCGAGTCATTATTACTTGAGCTTGGCGGGCGGGTCATTGTAAAACCGGCCCGGGAAGGCTCATCTATTGGTATGAGCAGTGCTGATAGCGGACCACGGCTGGCGGCGGCGTTACGACATGCTGCGCAGTTTGATGATGACATTTTAGTTGAGCAGTGGATTGAAGGTGCTGAGTACACCATTGGTTTACTGGAAGGAACTGCTTTGCCGGTTATTCGTCTGCAGACACCGCATGAGTTTTATGACTTTGAGGCAAAGTATCAGGCAAATGATACGCAGTATCACTGCCCCGCTGGGTTAAGCGATGAAGATGAGGTCTCGCTGAGAAAGCTCGCAGAACGTGCTTTTTCGGCAATAGGCGCAAGCGACTGGGGACGCATTGATGTGATGCGTAACAAGGAAGGTGATTGGTTTTTACTTGAAGCCAACACGGTTCCCGGAATGACTGAAAAGAGTTTGGTACCGATGGCAGCTAAGGCGGCCGGGTTAAGTTTTAATGACTTGGTGGAGCGCATTTTAGCGCAAACACTGGAGCGCTGATGATGGTCGCTGAACAGCGCCTGCGCTCCGTTAATTTTTGGTCAGGTGTTGCCGTGTTATTCCTGACCATTGTCGGCGTACTGGTTGGCATTTATCAGTTAAATCAAGTGCTGACAGACGAGCGACAGGTGCCGTTAGCAAAATTAAGTGTACAAGGAGAGTTGCAGTACACGAGTAGTGAAGCGGTCAGGCAAGCGTTAACGACAGAGCCTATGGGCAGCTTTTTTACGGCGAATGTTAACGAGTTAAGGCGTCGGGTAGAACAGTTACCCTGGGTGCAAAAAGTATCCATTCGCAAGGTCTGGCCGAATAAATTATCGGTCTACGTAACAGAGCACCAGCCGGTGGCTATTTGGAACGGAGACCGCCTGATAAACCAGCATAGTCAGGTGTTTCGGGCGAATTTAGAGCAAGTGGACGCGGTATTACCGCAACTCTTTGGTCCGGAAGACGCAGTGGGAGAAACCTGGAGCGAATTTAGCCGGGTTCAGCAGATGTTGGAAGTGAATGGTTTTCAGGTGCGGGCTCTGCGCTTAACAGAGCGTTTTGCGGTTAATATCGTTCTGGAAAAAGGGATAGAAATAAAGTTGGGGCGCGAAGCAACACTGGAAAGAATAAAACGTTTTATCGATCTGTTCCCTGTTATTCAGGAGCATGAAAAAAGTAAAAACAACGAAATCGATACTGTGGATTTACGATATGACACCGGGGCTGCAGTGGCCTGGCGTAAAGCAAAAAGTGAGAGTTAGACCGTTATGTCGAAAACATCGGAACGCAATATGGTTGTAGGTCTGGATATAGGCACCAGTAAAGTCACAGCGCTGATTGGCGAACTATTGCCGGACAATGAGATCAGCGTTGTTGGCGTTGGTACGGCAACCTCGCGGGGTATGGACAAGGGTGGAGTGAACGACCTGAACTTGGTCGTGCAGTCGGTTCAGCGCGCTGTGGACGAGGCTGAGCTGATGGCGGACTGTCGTGTCGCCTCGGTTTATCTGAACATTTCAGGGCGTCATATCTCCTGCCAGAACGAGAGTGGCATGGTGCCGATTAACGAAGCCGAAGTGACACAGGACGACGTTGACAGTGTGATTCACGCCGCACAGTCAGTGCCTATCGCGAAAGAGCGTCGTATTTTGCACGTACTGCCACAGGAATATGTGATTGATTCGCAAGAGAGCATCCGTAGCCCAATCGGCATGTCAGGTGTTCGCATGGAGTCGAAAGTGCACATTATTACCTGTGCCAACGACATGGCAAAAAACATCATTAAAGCGGTAGAACGCTGTGGCCTGTCAGTCGATAAACTGATTTTTTCAGCCTTGGCGTCAAGCATCTCGGTACTGACCGACGACGAAAAAGATTTAGGGGTCGCGCTGGTCGATTTAGGCGGTGGGACCATTGATATTTGTATCTACGCGGGCGGTGTCTTGCGCCATACTGCGGTGATTCCCGCTGCGGGAAATCAGGTCACGAGCGATATCGCTAAGATATTTCGCACGCCGACCAACCATGCGGAAGAAATTAAAACCAAGCATGCCTGTGCGTTACGACAAATGGTCAGCATGGAGGACACTATCGAAGTGCCTTCGGTTGGTGGTCGTCCTTCACGGGTCATGTCGCGGCATACGCTGGCAGAAGTCGTAGAGCCGCGGTATCAGGAATTGTTTGAGCTGGTCAGGGATGAAATCCAGCAAAGTGGTTTAGATGAACAGATTGCAGCCGGGGTCGTTATCACCGGCGGCAGCGCCAAAATGGAAGGCTGCGTTGATTTTGCCGAAGAAATTTTTCAAATGCCGGTTCGTATCGGCGTTCCTTTGGGCATGAAAGGCCTGCGGGATTACGTCGAAGATCCGGTTTATGCCACAGCGGTGGGACTGTTACGGTATGGGCAGGAAGATGCCGCTGTGTCACAAAAAGAAAGCTCTAAAACTGACGTGATCGGACTCTGGCAAAAAGTGCAGAGTTGGTTCAAAGGTGAGTTTTAACTTGGGGTAGCACGTTAAAAGCAGGTAGGGAGAATTATTATGTTCGAACTGATGGACAATTATGAAAGCGAAGCCGTCATTAAGGTGATTGGCGTCGGTGGTGGTGGCGGAAACGCTGTCCAGCACATGGTAAAAGAATCGATTGAAGGTGTGCAGTTTATTGCAGCCAATACCGATGCGCAGGCTCTGCGTAATCATACGGCGGATGTCACCATTCAATTAGGGCAAGACATCACAAAAGGGCTTGGCGCTGGCGCTAACCCAGAAGTGGGTCGTCAGTCGGCAGAAGAGGACCGCGAGAACATCAAAGTCCACTTAGAGGGCGCCGACATGGTCTTTATTGCGGCCGGCATGGGCGGTGGTACCGGAACCGGTGCAGCACCTGTGGTCGCTGAAGTGGCTAAAGAGCTGGGTATTTTGACTGTTGCTGTAGTCACTAAGCCGTTCCCGTTTGAAGGGAAAAAGCGTATGGCAGTAGCGGAAGAAGGCATTAACGCCCTGGCGCAAAGTGTCGACTCGCTAATTACCATTCCAAACGAGAAGCTGCTGAAAGTTATGGGTCGCGGAACCAGCCTTCTGGATGCCTTTAGTGCAGCCAACAACGTATTGTTGGGCGCGGTTCAGGGGATTGCTGAGCTGATTACTCGTCCGGGCCTTATCAACGTCGACTTTGCTGACGTTCGTGCAGTGATGAAAGAAATGGGTACTGCCATGATGGGTACCGGTGTCGCCAGCGGTGAAGACCGTGCGCAGGAAGCAGCAGAAATGGCCATCAACAGTCCGTTACTTGAAGACATCGACCTGTCTGGTGCTCGCGGTGTATTGATTAACGTCACTGCCGGCATGGACATGAGCATTGAAGAACTTGATACAGTTGGTAATACGGTGAAAGCCTTTGCTTCTGATAATGCCACTGTGATTGTGGGTACTGTTATTGATACCGAAATGTCAGATGAGTTGCGGGTGACTGTGGTTGCGACCGGCATAGGTGCTGAGCGTAAACCGGATATCTCTTTGGTTAATAACGCGAGTCAGGCGACGCCTAAACGCGAACCACAGCACGCTTACCGTAGTAGCGATATTGACCGCGGTGCAGCCGCCCCTCGTTATGAGGAGCAGGAAGAGATGCAGGCAGAACCCAAGGCGGAACCAAAACGCCAACCGGCTGCCAAAGCTAAACAGGATAAAGAACTCGATTACCTGGATATTCCGGCATTTTTACGAAAACAGGTCGATTAACTTGACGTAACTCTGTGTAAATTTGCGTAAAATTTGATCGAACCATGACAAATGTCGTATAATATGCGGCCGCTTTGGCGTTAGCCATGGCGAACCGAATAGAAAAGGTAGGTGAACAAGTACCATGATTAAGCAACGTACATTACAGCAAGCAATATCAACCACGGGTGTTGGGCTGCATAAAGGCAATAAAGTCAATCTGACTTTACGCCCGGCGCCTGCTAATACCGGTTTGATATTCCGTCGTGTGGACCTTGACCCAGTGGTGGATATTCCAGCACGGGCCGATTGGGTGCGTGATACGCAGCTGTGTACCTGTCTTATCAATGAGGAAAATGTTCGTATCTCTACCGTCGAGCATTTGCTCGCTGCGCTGGCCGGCGTTGGAATTGATAATGCGGTTATCGAAGTGGATTCGCATGAAATTCCAATTATGGACGGCAGTTCGCACCCGTTTGTTTACCTGCTACAAAGCGCGGGCATTGAAGAGCAGTCAGCAGCGAAAAAGTTCATTAAGATCAAACAGCCGATACGTGTTGAAGACGGTGATAAGTGGGCGGAACTGCTACCCCACGATGGTTTCCGCATCGACTTTGCTATCGACTTCGAACACCCGGCTATTGCAGACACAGGGCAAACCGTCAGCATCGACTTTAGTGCTAATGCCTTTATCAAAGAGATTAGCCGTGCTCGTACCTTTGGTTTTATGAAAGACATTGAGTTTTTAAGGGAAAATAATCTGGCACTGGGCGGTAGTTTTGATAATGCGGTCGTGCTGGACGAATTCCGTATTCTCAACAGTGACGGCTTACGTTACGACGACGAATTCGTAAAACACAAAATGCTGGATGCTATTGGTGATTTGTACATGGGGGGCCACAGTATTTTGGGTCACCTGCGTGCGTATAAATCCGGACATGCGTTGAACAACCAGTTATTACAAGCGTTATTAGCGCAGCAGTCTGCCTGGGAATTTGTCACCTTTGACGAAGAACAGGCCGAAGCGCCTATCGCTTTTTGGTCTCCTGCAAGCACCACAGCCTAATCATTGTCGTTGGCGGTAAACTTTGCCGCCAACGCTTTTAACTCTGATTTTAGCGGCTCATCACACCCCTCAGCCATCGCCAGTAAACGGTCTGCGCTGTTTGAATCCTTCTGATTTTTAATACTTTTCTCAAAACTGTTCATTGACGGGGACACCTTTATCGACAAGCTGTGCACGGGGACCGTCGCATTGTGTCGAAAATGCGTTATAATGGCCGCTTGTTGAAGTTTTAGCCGGGTTGCCCAACTACCATTATCCACATGGATGATCATTTGACCATCACGGATATTCAGCAATTGGCAATGTTGATTCGTGTTTTTATCCACGCATTGTTGAAACAATTGTTGCCAATGTGAAAGTTGGGCGGCAAACTGTGCATAGTGTCGTAATGTTGCCGACAACGGTTTTTGGCCGGAACGAAGCCACTGAGATGGGGTTTTCGGGTGTCGTGACATAATTGCGTAGTAGGCAAATAATAAGAGAGTTCAGATGAGTTTATCAGTCTTTTATCGAGGCTCCAAAATACGTTTTCGTATTCGTTTAAGTCGACGTCGGTTTTTTTCCTTCGTGGGCATTGCGGCCTTTATGGGGCTTACTGTCTGGCAGCCGTGGCAGTATCAGGGAATTGATCCGGAACTGGCCAAAAATAAAATCACTAAAGAACAGAAAAAACTCGTCTTGCAGGAACAAGCCCTCAAAGAACTAAAAGAAGATACCCAAAAAAGGCTTGGAGCAATGACGGTTTATCTGGGCGAGCTCAGAGCGCAAATGCGTCGTCTCGATGCGCTAGGTAAGCGCCTGGCCGGAGTCGCTAATCTCGATAACGGTGAATTTAACTTTAATCAGGAAATGCCTATTGGTGGGCCTGAAACGGAAGTGGCTGAATTGCCGTTGAGCTCTGGTGGCGATGTTATTAACGAAATTGAGAGTATGTTGTCGCAGATTTCAGACAAACAAAAACAGCTTTCGCTACTTGAATCCGTGATGATGAACCACCAAGTTAATAACGATGCGTACATCGCTGGTCGTCCAATTTCAGATGGTTGGCTATCGTCGCAGTATGGCATCCGGAAAGATCCTTTTAATGGCGTTCCGTCGATGCATGAAGGCCTCGACTTTGCCAGTTATAACGAAGATGTGGAAATAGTTGCCACCGGTGCCGGGGTGGTTACCTGGGCAGGCGATCGATATGGCTATGGTAAATTGATAGAAATTGATCACGGTGGTGGCCTAAAAACCCGCTATGGACATAACGAAAAAATATTGGTTTCAGTCGGCGACGTAGTGACCCGGGGTCAGCAAATATCTGAAATGGGCAGTACGGGTCGTTCAACGGGCCCGCATGTGCATTACGAGGTTTTACGTAATGGTCGTCAAATTGACCCTAATCAGTTTGTGTATCGTAAAGCTGGCTCAAAATAATTCAGTTAATTTATTAGAACGTGGGCGGTACTTCGGTACCGCTTTTGTTGTTCAGAAAAGTAACACAGGATAAATCAATCTCATGCTAGGCAGTCTGTTCCGAAAAGTATTTGGTAGTCGCAACGATCGCATTCTCAAAACAATGAAAAAAGACGTTGAGCGAGTCAACTCGTTGGAACCCGAGTTTGAAGCGTTAAGCGACGCCGAGCTAAAAGAGAAGACAACGGAATTTCGAAAGCGTCTTAACGATGGTGAAAGTTTAGATAAAATTTTGCCAGAAGCCTTTGCTACGGTTCGAGAAGCCAGTAAGCGTGTGTTTGATATGCGCCACTTTGACGTCCAGCTAATTGGCGGCATGGTGCTTAACGACAACCGTATCGCCGAAATGAAAACGGGTGAAGGTAAAACGCTGACTGCAACCTTGCCGGCTTATTTGAATGCGTTGCCGGGTAAAGGCGTTCATATCATCACGGTAAACGATTACCTGGCCAAACGTGATGCTGAATTTAACCAGCCATTATTTGATTTCCTCGGTTTAACCGTGGCGTTTAACATTCCGGGCATGGCACCGGAAGATAAAAAAGCCGCCTATCAGGCCGATATCACCTACGGTACGAACAACGAGTTTGGCTTTGATTATCTGCGCGACAACATGGCTTTTGCACCACAGGATAGAGTGCAACGTGAGTTGAACTACGCGTTGGTCGATGAGGTTGACTCAATCCTAATTGATGAAGCACGTACCCCGCTTATTATTTCCGGTCCGGCGGAAGACAGTTCTGAAATGTATCGCAAAATGAACGAGCTGGTACCGCAACTGGTACGCCAGGAAAAAGAAGACACCGAGGAAGAAAAGGGCGACGGCGATTTCACTATCGATGAAAAAGCCAAACAGTTGCATTTGACTGAGCATGGACAAGAACACATCGAAGACATGCTGAAAGAAAAGGGGATGCTTGACGCTGATGATTCGCTTTATTCAGCGGCCAACATCAGCCTGCTGCACCACATTAATGCGGCTCTGCGCGCTCACCATCTGTTTCAAAAAGATGTTGATTACATCATTAAAGACGACAAAGTGGTTATCGTTGATGAGCATACGGGTCGTACAATGGAAGGGCGTCGCTGGTCAGAGGGTCTGCATCAGGCGGTAGAAGCCAAAGAAGGCGTACCTATTCAGAATGAAAACCAGACGTTAGCGTCTATTACCTTCCAGAACTACTTCCGTTTATACAACAAGTTGGCCGGTATGACCGGTACAGCTGACACTGAAGCGTTTGAGTTCCAGTCTATCTATGGTTTAGAAACCATCGTCTTACCAACCAATAAGCCAATGGTTCGTGACGACAGAGCCGATTTAATCTATCTGACCACGCTTGAAAAATACGAAGCCATTGCCGAAGACATTGAAGAATGCCGTAAACAGAAGCGGCCGGTATTGGTGGGTACGGTGTCTATCGAGAACTCCGAGCTATTATCGAAGTTGTTGAAGCAGAAAAAGATTCCCCATGCAGTACTGAACGCCAAATTCCACGAACACGAAGCGGACATCATCGCTCAGGCCGGGCGTCCTGGCACGGTCACTATAGCGACCAATATGGCCGGTCGTGGTACCGATATTGTGCTGGGCGGAAGCTGGATGGCCGAAGTGGAAAAATTAGAAGAGCCATCTAACGAGAAAATTGAAGAGATTAAGCAAGAGTGGCAAAAGCTGCATGACGCCGTTATTGAAGCCGGCGGTTTGCACATTATTGGCACCGAACGGCATGAGTCTCGTCGTATTGATAACCAGTTACGTGGTCGTGCCGGCCGCCAGGGTGACCCGGGGTCCTCACGTTTTTATCTGTCACTGGAAGATCCGCTGATGCGAATCTTTGCCTCTGACCGGATGGCGACGATGATGAAGCGTCTGGGCATGAAAGAAGGCGAAGCCATTGAGCACCCCTGGGTGACTCGTGCTATCGAAAACGCGCAGCGTAAGGTTGAAGGTCGCAACTTTGACGTGCGTAAGCAGCTGCTTGAATATGACGACGTGGCCAATGATCAGCGCAGTGTTGTTTATGAACAACGTAACGAGCTGCTGGACGAAGGTGATATATCGGAAACCATCACCGCTATTCGGGAAGATGTCATCAATGAAGTGATCAGCGAATACGTTCCGCCTCAGTCTTTAGCTGAACTATGGGATTTAAAAGCCCTGGAAGAGCGTTTGCGCGGCGATTTCCATATCGAACTGCCATTACAACAGTGGCTGGAAGATGAAGAGCATTTTCACGAAGAAGTTCTGCGTGAACGTGTGCTGGAAGAGCTGGTGAAGTCGTATCAGGAAAAAGAAGACATGGTTGGCTCTGAAGTGATACGTCGCTTCGAAAAATCCATCATGTTGCAGAGTCTTGATCAGCATTGGAAAGAGCATTTGGCGGCTATGGATCACTTGCGCCAAGGTATCCATTTGCGTGGTTACGCGCAGAAAAACCCCAAACAGGAATACAAAAAAGAAGCCTTTGAGCTCTTTACTGAGATGCTGGAAGCTCTGAAACTGGATGTCGTTACTATTTTAAGTAAGGTGCAGGTGCGCGCTCAGGAAGATGTGGATGCAGTTGATGAACAGCGTAAAGCGGCAGACAGCGCTCCTCGCGAGTTCCGGCATGAGCAGAGTGGCCCGGCCGCGGAAGAGCCGAAGCAAAACGCTGCTGAGGCGTCAGGGCAACCGGTTCGTAAAGGCGTAAAGGTAGGACGTAATGAGCCGTGTCCTTGTGGCTCAGGTAAAAAATACAAACACTGTCACGGTAAACTGTAGGTTACTATGAAAACCGAAAAATCGCCTGCTGTGCATGTTGCAGTAGGCGTGATTGAAAACGATCAGGGCGAAATTTTCATCGCCCAGCGTCATCCTGAACAGCATCAGGGTGGAAAGTGGGAGTTTCCCGGCGGTAAAGTCGAAGCTGGCGAAAATGTCCAACAGGCGTTGCAACGTGAGTTGAAAGAAGAGTGCGGCATCGATGTGGCCGACATGGCGCCGCTAACAGTGATAGAACACCAGTATAAAGACAAGCGAGTTTTGCTCGATGTCTGGTGGATAATCTCATATGAAGGCGAAGCGCGTCAGCTAGAGGGGCAGGACTGGTGCTGGGTTGATAAGAACCAACTGGATGCATTCCAATTTCCGGAAGCCAATCAACCCATAGTTGAATGCATTATGCAGTCATTAAACGCGTATTAATTAGTCGTCTCGGTGCTCGCCATTGTAGTCATCATTGGCAACAACGACTGGCTCGCCCGGGATGGTTTTTTCTTCGTTAGCCCACTCACCTAAATCAATCAACTTACAACGCTCACTACAAAACGGTCTGGCGGGCGACTTTTCCGACCACTCAACGTTTGCCTGACAGGTGGGACAATTAACACTTATACTCATGGACTACACCTTGCGAGTTCAAATTCAATATCTTGCGGAGAGGTCTCTAAACTCTCCCCCGGTAACGGCATGAATCGTATCGTAAAACGTTGTCTATGCCCACTAATGACAGGATAAATGTTAGCTGAACGGACGACTTTAATGCGTAACATGGCCAGTTGCTGTTCTGAACTTTCCTGTAAGAAACCATTTTGAAGCTGCATAGGTACAAAAACGGACTGCTCACGAAGCAAGGTGAGCTTTAACGTAATTGCCAGCTCTACAAAAGCCAGTGTTTCACACCAAATTTCACATTGTTGTTCTTGCTTCTGGGGAGGCTGACTTAACCAAAGGTGCAGTTGTGGTAATTCAAACAGACCACTCATTCCGGGCTGACTAAAGCGTTGACGAATACTGGCTAATAGTGAATCGTCTTTTAACTCCCTTAGAGACTTCGGGATATCCTGAAGTCTGTTTAGGCAATAATCAATTTCATTGATGGTTTTACCTAAAGCATCTCTATCAACGTCGGGATGCTCTTCCCACTTTTGCAAACGTTGCTTGTCGAGATCTAGGTCTTTGCTCAGCTCCGTGCGAATATCAAAGCGCTCTAGCAAGTCAGTCACGTCAAATAACGCATTAAAAAAGGGCTCTGCCTGGTCTTTAAAACACTCTAGGCTGGCTTTCAGTTGCTCAAAGCCATGCTCTAATCGCAAATAGGTTCGCATGCGCTCCTGAAGCGGATATTCATAAAGAATGCTGTCGTTATCAGTGGAAGTCATGCGATTGCCAATTAGTGAACTCTGCTCCTATAATAGCGTATTACTTTTCCTGTGCAACGGTTGCCGCCAGATAGCGTTGGTGCAAATCATTCACTTGTTTCTGCAGCATCTCCAGACTGCCATCGTTGTGCAGCACATCATCTGCTTTTTCTAGTCGTTTTTCTCGACTTAGCTGAGCTGCCATTATGGCTTCAACTTCTGTTCTGGGACTGTCGTCACGTTGAACGGTTCTTTCTATCTGGGTCGTTTCGGGCACATCAACCACGATTACGCGCTGGCAATATTGTTCTAAACCATTCTCCAGTAATAAAGGGGCGGACAAAATTGCATAAGGCGACTGCGCCTGCTCCAGCTGAGTTAAGATTTCCTGACGTATGGCCGGATGAAGTAATTCATTGAGCCAGTTCTTTTCTTCTGGGTTAGAAAACACCTTTTGACGCAAAGCTTTACGGTCAAGCTGCCCCTCCTGGCTCAGTATTTGTGGCCCAAAGTGTTCAGCAATGGCTTTCAGGCAGGGCGTACCTGGCATCACGACTTGCCGCGCGACAATATCGGCGTCAATGACGGTGATGCCCAGCGTTTCAAACTGTGCGGTTGTCGCCGATTTTCCGCTACCGATACCGCCAGTTAACCCTACAACATAAGTCATGTTTAAAAGCCCCCTAACCAACGCCAGTAGCCGAATAGCAGTTCAGTACCGTAGAAGTAACTAAGTAAGCCCCCGCCGATTAAGAACGGGCCAAAGGGTATCGGTTGAGAACGACTTTTTTGGCGCAGCATAAAGAGTCCTATGATGGCTCCACAAACCGAACTTGCAAGAATGGTGACCGGCAATAGGGTTGCCCCGGTAAAAGCGGTGATGGCGGCCAGCAGTTTAAAGTCACCGTAACCCATGCCTTCCTTGCCGGTAATGAGTTTATAGGCCCAATAAACACTCCATAAGCTCAGGTAACCCACCACAGCTCCTATAATCGCAGAGTCCGGAGTGATGGCGCTGTTGTTGGACATTGACCAGAGTAAAGCAATCCAGAGTAACGGGTAAGTAAGCTGATCAGGAAGCAGCTGGTGGCGCCAGTCAATAACGAAGAGACAAATCAATAGTGAAAGAGACGTTGCCAAAACCAGAGCCGTGAGGCTGAAACCATAGTGCCATGCGATGAGTCCAAACGCTAAGCAACTGATAAGTTCGACCAGCCAGTAAGCGACCGAAATACGGGTTTTACAATGACGGCAGCGGGCTCTTAACACTAAGTAGCTGAGTAGAGGAATATTGTCGTACCAGGCAATGGACGTTTTACATTGAGGGCAATGCGAGCCGGGTACCGCAATCGAAAAACGGTCCTGCTCTGTGACCGGTGTCCCATTCATTTCGGCGCATTCCCTTTGCCACTGGCGTTGTAACTGTATCGGCAGACGAGTGATGACCACATTTAAAAAGCTGCCGATAACCGCACCGAATACCAGGGCGAGCACTAAAGTGGGCACTGATTCAGCCGCGAGCAAATAGTCCATACGTCAGTTCCTTAGTTATTGAAATTGCTGGCCCATAGAGAACAGCGGTAAATACATTGCGACCAAAAGAGTGCCTATAATGCCGCCTAATACAACCATCAGCAAGGGCTCCGCCAAACCAATCAGGCGCTCGCAGTTTTGTTCAAATCGCTGCTGGTTAAAATCGGCAAGAGCGGTAAACGCATTATCAATTTTCCCATTTTGTTCAGCAACCAGAAGAAAGCTTAGGGTACGAGGTTCATTCAACGCACTGGTGCGAAAACTGTCGACCCAGCCATAACCGGATTCCAGCCGCTGCCGAACCTGACGTAAAGCGGCCTTATGTGGTAACCAGGTCAGTGATGATTCTGTGGTTTTTAGTGCCTGGCGGGCTTCGGTACCGGTTTGCAACGATACCGCTAAACGATGAAACAACTGCTGTAGTTTAATGTCCTGCAGTAGCTGACCTATAAAGGGTAAATAGGCCAGCGAGCGTTGCCACCGTAATGGCGCTTTATTTTTTACAGTGAATGCCAGCAAAAAGGCGACTAGCACGGTACCGATAATAAGAGCGCCATTATCTCGTAAGAACGACGAACCCTCTAGTAAAGTAGCGGTTAACCACGGTAACTCTCCGTCACCAAATAATGCGGCAAAGCTGGGGAGTACCCACCCCATCATCATCAGACAGACTCCGGTGGCGACGGCTAATACTATCAACGGGTAGCGCAAAGCTTTAACCAGTTGTTTTTTCAGTTGCTGCTGACGCCTTGCGAGCCTTTGTAACTGAGTGAGCGCGTCAGCCAGCTGCCCATTTTGTTCCGCCCAGCTTATCGCGTGAATATCAGCTTCGGGAAGCCAGTTTTTGTATTGCCGTAGCGCGTGACTAAACGACATGCCGCGCTCAATGCTGCGAATACAGTCTTCAACCATCCAGCGCAAACCTTTCGATGGAGTTTCGCCAATACTGTGCCGCAGAGCGGCAGAGAGCGGTAAGCCGCTGGCCAGTAGGTTAGCGGTCTGTTGCAATAGCAAATACCATAACGAGAGCGCTGGTTTATAGCGGCTTTGGCGTCGGCTTGAGAGACGCTCTATTTTCCCACAATGGATATGATGTTGTGACAGTAATTGCCTGGCCTGTAAGGCCGAGTCAGCATGTATCAAGCCACACTGGTTATGGGCTTGCCATAACCAGCGATAACTAACCAGCTTCATAAGCAATGCGCTCCTTTTCTGAGTGGTTAATGCGACCGGTATCAAAGTAATGTTGCAATGCTTGCGAAAAGTCCGGTAGCTTTAGCTCGCGCAGATAGCGGCGCAGATCATCCTCGGTGGTGTTTTCGACCATGAGTTTGTCAGCATGTTCGAGCCAGGGCACCACCTCAAAGACCGCCTGGCGCTTTTGTTCCGTGCTGCTTGTCAATTCCGGTCCGGCAAACAGCCGCTGACTCACAAGGAGTTTGAGTGAGCTGCGAATATCCAATGGGTTGATCCCAAGTGACTGCAGCCGCTTTAAACTGTCGAGACAACTGTTAGTGTGCAGCGACGTAAGAACCAAGTGGCCTGTCTGAGCGGCTTGTACCGCAATTCTTGCGGTTTCAGCGTCGCGAATTTCGCCAATAAGAATGACATCGGGATCCTGTCTGAGAAGGGCTCTGAGAATTTGGGCAAACGTTAGCCCCTGGCGGTTATTCACCATCACCTGGCTGCATCCGGGCAGCGGAATTTCAACCGGGTCCTCAACGCTGCAAACATTACTACTCTCGGTGTTCAGTTGACTGACTGCGCTGTAAAGTGTTGAGGTTTTCCCGCTGCCGGTCGGTCCTGTGATTAAAATCAGCCCCTGGCGCTGGGTCAGGCTTTTGGCAAACCACTGGTATTGCTCATCCAGAAGCCCACACTGTTGCAGTGGCGTGATACTTTGTGTTGGCTGCAGGCATCGCAGTACCAGCTTCTCGCCACCAACCACCGGACAACAACTCAGACGGAATTCGTGCTGTTGGTGAGTATCCGTAAGTACCGACAAGCGGCCATCCTGCGGCTGTCGATGTTCTGTTAAGTCGAGATTAGCCAGCACTTTAATACGTGAGTACACCTGCTGAGCGAAAGGTGCCGAGATAAAATCCAGGCGGCGCAGTTCACCTGCTTCCCGTCCTCTGACGACGACCCCGTCTTCCTGCGGTTGCAAGTGAAGATCGGAAAAGCCGTGTTCCGCGCAATATAACAACAGCTGATTAACGTAGTTAATGGCTGACTCATGTGTCAGTCGAATGCCGGGAAGTGTTCCTTGTCCCCGAATAATCATCACCTTTTTATCGCTGTAAAAACTGAGTAACACCGCATCGACAGCCGAATAACCCGGTTCCTGTATCAGCAGAATCCAGTGCTCACCTTCTGCGAAAGGAAGTAAACCATGCTGGGCAAGAAAAGGGTCGCTTTCTCTATTGGGTGCACTCTGCTTTGCCGCGAGATGCGAAAGAGAACAACAGGCAATAGGACCCATTAGTAACTGACCTGTTCTTCGCAGTTTTGAACAACAGAGCGCGACTCACTGTAGTCAGAACAGGCAATGTTCCAGGATAAATGGGTATTCGCGGCGTTTGGCGTCAGTTCAACCTGTAGTGGTTGGTTGTTTATAGTCACTGAATTGAGAGTTAAGCGGACGCTGGCTGATTCAGTCAGGCTCAAATCACTAAGTTCATCCGGCAGCGGTGACGGTAGGCCGGGAATGCCGTTATTACCGGCTTGGTTGCACTGGTTTAACTGGCCTTCAATTTGCCAGCATAAAGCGATACCCAGCTGTAACGGCTGAGCATGTGCCAGCGCCTTACTGACTTTGGCTTGTTGCGTGTAGTAGGTATACGATGGCACCGCAATAGCGGAGAGAATAGCAATGATGGCCACTACAACCATCATTTCGATAAGACTAAAACCCGTGCCGGTGAAACGGCGAAAATGTGCTTCCTGCATGAGACAGCTCCGTGTTTAAAAACAGCAGAACTGTGGTTCACTCAGAACAATTAGTAAATTCTATTGTTCTGTAGGTTATTCGCTATCTTCTGAAATTCTCATTGATAAATCAATGGCTTGAATGTTTTTAGTTAATGCGCCGGAGGAAATAAAATCGACGCCGGTGGCGGCAAGCTCTTGCAATCGGGCATCGGTAATATTGCCTGAAACTTCGAGTTTGGCCGTATGGGCATCGTTGTCCTGGTTTTGTTTTACGGCGTGTTCTATATCCGCTATATCAAAGTTATCCAGCATGATCACGTCTGCTTTAGCCTCTAAAGCCTGCGAGAACTCTTCGAGGTTTTCGACTTCAACTTCTACGGTCTTGCCCGGGTTAAGACGTTTGGCTGCGGCAACCGCCTCGGCAATACCTCCGCAGGCAAAAATGTGATTCTCTTTAATGAGATAGGCATCGAATAAACCGATACGGTGGTTTACACCGCCGCCACAGCGTACCGCGTACTTCTGTGCTAAACGCAAACCCGGTAAGGTTTTACGAGTATCGAGTAATTGCGTTTGATAACCCTCCAGTAACTGACTGTACTGGTAGGTCGTCGTCGCCGTTGCTGACAACGTCTGTAAAAAGTTTAAAGCGGTACGCTCGCCAGTTAGCAAGGTGCGGCTCGGGCCTTTCAGTCGGCACAGTTCAGAGTCGGCTTCTACCTTGTCGCCGTCTTTGACTAACCACTCAATCTCTACTTGCTGGCCCAACTGACGGAACACTTCATCAACCCAGCCGCAGCCGCAGATGACAGAATCTTCACGGGTAATAATACTGGCGTGCGACTGGCTTTGCTCGAGAATGAGTTGCGCGGTAATATCGCGACTGGCGTCTTCGCCGGACAAATCTTCCTTCAGCGCAGCGCGTACGCCGTCCTGAATGGTAAGTTGCAGCTCTGGCTGACTCATAGATGACTTTACCTTTTAGCAGACAATACGGATACTAGGGGGCAAACTTTACCGTTTTGTTGAGCCTGTGAAAAGCGACCCGATAAAAAATCATAAAATTACCACGGCTGTGCAATACCCGTCTTCGCATTATGATGAGCGGCCGCAAACCGATGACATCAGTTTATTGGTCATTCATTGTATTAGCCTGCCGGAAGGGGAATACGGTACGCCCTATGTTCGCCAGTTGTTTATGGGCGAGCTGGACACCGGAGCGAACCGGGACTTTGCTATTTTAAAAGGACTCAGAGTGTCGGCACACTGTGTGATCCGCCGGGATGGTACGTTAGAGCAATACGTACCCTTTGACAAAAGAGCCTGGCATGCGGGTAGGTCGCGTTACTGTGGCCGTAAGCGATGTAATGATTTTAGCATTGGTATAGAACTCGAAGGAACGGACAACAGTGCCTATACTGAACAACAGTATGAGCAGTTAATTGCGGTCACTGAGGCACTCATTGCCACATACCCAAAATTGCACCGTCGACGTATTGTCGGCCATCAGGATATCGCCCCGGGTCGTAAAACAGACCCCGGCAGTGAATTTGACTGGCAGACCTACTTAAATGCCTTATAAGGAGTCATGAATGGTCCTCATTGCGTTGCTGATAGCATTAAGCGTTGAGCGTTTGTATCACAGCCCGGGCTTTTTGCACTGGTCGTTTTATTTAGAACGCTGGCAAGGCTGGAGTGCAGAACGGCTTAAGGATGAAAAATGGGAAAGTGGGCCGCTGCAGTTGGTGCGTATGTTGGTACCAGCCGTGGCGATTGGCCTTTTGGTGGTGCTGCTGGATAACTTGATGGTGACCTTTATTGTCAGCATTCTGGCACTGTTGCTGGCTATCAACTGCGAACCGGCCCGTAAGGAATACAAAGCCTATTTGAAAGCGGCCAACCGGGGTGATGAGCAGCAGGTAAGTGCGCACCAACAGGCATTAACTGAATTTGCCGGGCGCCATCAGCCAGAGCAACTCAGCGATTCTTTAATCTGGATCAATTATCGGCAATATATTGCGGTGATGTTTTATTTTGTGCTGTTCGGGAGCTTTGGTGCTTTGGTGTACGCCACGTTACGTTATGCCGAAAAAGACACTAAGCCCAGGCAACAACTCCTGTGGTTTGCAGACTGGGTTCCCGCGAGATTATCCGCTTTTGGTTTATTGATAGTGGGGCACTTTTCACGCGCGTTTCCGACGTGGTTACAGCAGAGTCTGAATCCACAGACAGACCCCGATAAACTGCTCTTTGAGGTGGCCGGTAAGGCAGAAGACAGTCCTCAGCACCCGGATGACAGAACTGAGCACATCGCTTGCCAGCTACGTTTAATGCGTCGTCAGCAAGTTTTCTGGATAGTTGTTATTGCTGCTCTAACGGTGTGGGGAGCAGTGAGTTAGAGGTAGTACCAGCTGAGAAATATTTGGGCTCAGCAAATAAATGATTTAGAATAACGGCATCTTTTGGTCTGACCAATTTACCGTTATGTCGAGTTTACCCATAAAACAAACGAAGTTATCCGACACTATCGTCGCTCACCTTGAGCAGATGATCGTCGACGGGCGGCTTGGTGCCGGGGAAAAACTGCCGGCAGAACGGCAACTGGCTCAGCAATTTAATGTATCACGACCGTCGCTGCGTGAAGCCATTCAAAAGCTGGAAGCAAAGGGCGTGGTCGAGCGTCGTCAGGGCGGCGGTACTTATGTCGTCAATAGCATGAATGAACAGCTAACCGACCCCTTATTTGACTTGCTGGCCAAACACCCCGAATCCCAGTTTGATCTGCTTGAGTTTCGTCATGCGCTGGAAGGTATTTCATCCTTCTATGCCGCTTTACGAGGTACTGAAGCCGATCTGGATCGAATATCGGAGAGTATCAAAGGCATAGTGGTTAGCCAAACGCGCAGTATTGATGAGCAGGTGGATGCCTTGGTTGAATTTTATCATCGCATTGCAGAGGCCTCGCATAACGTTATTTTATTGCATGTTGTGCATGGCATGCAGGAACTCCTGGCGGAGAATATTCGTCAGAATCTGGAAATACTGGCCGGCCGCGAAGGCCTGCTGAAAAAACTGAATAAACACCGTCAGCAACTGGTGAGTGCCATTGTTGCTGGCCAACCGGAGCAAGCGCGGGATGCGTGTCATCAACATTTGGCCTATATTGAACAGACATTGTTAGAATTAGGCAAAGAACAGTCACGCATTCAACGTTCGCTACGACGTTCCTGAATTGATAAAAAGGTAAGGAATAGCTATGAGTGAAGAGTTAAAGAACGATGTCGACCAGCAGGAAACTCAGGAGTGGCTAGACGCTCTTGAGGGTGTGCTTGAGGCGGAAGGCCCGGAGCGCGCGCATTACTTGTTAGAACAGTTGGTTGACAAAGCACGCCGTAACGGTGCTTATTTACCTTATAAACCAACCACCGCGTATTTGAATACCATTCCTGCAAGCCAGGAACCCACCATGCCGGGCAACCAGACTCTGGAATCGCGCATTCGCTCAGCTATTCGCTGGAATGCCGCCATGATGGTGCTTAGAGCATCGAAAAAAGGCGAAGAGCTGGGTGGACACCTGGCCAGTTTTGCTTCTTCTGCGATGCTGTACGATGTCGGTTTCAACCACTTCTTCCGTGCACCAAGCGACGGTGATGGCGGAGATTTCCTGTTTATTCAGGGCCATGTGTCACCGGGTATTTACGGCCGCGCTTTCATTGAAGGGCGTTTAACCGAAGAGCAACTGAATAACTTCCGTCAGGAAGTTGATGGTAAAGGCTTACCGTCTTACCCGCACCCGAACTTAATGCCCGACTTTTGGCAGTTCCCAACGGTGTCTATGGGCTTAGGTCCTATTCAGGCAATTTACTTAGCCCGCTTCCTCAAATATTTGACTGATCGTGGTATTAAAGACTGCTCCAAACAGCGGGTTTACTGCTTCTTAGGTGACGGTGAAACCGATGAGCCAGAAAGCCTGGGTGCTATTGGTTTGGCTGCCCGCGAAGAACTGGATAACCTGACCTTTGTTATCAATTGTAACTTGCAGCGTTTAGACGGACCGGTGCGGGGTAACGGCAAAATCATCCAGGAACTGGAAGGCAACTTCCACGGCGCTGGCTGGGAAGTCATCAAAGTTATCTGGGGCCGCTATTGGGATCCACTGTTGTACCGCGATACGGAAGGTAAATTACAGCAGTTAATGGAAGAAACCGTTGACGGTGATTACCAGAACTTTAAAGCCAAAGGCGGTAAGTTCACCCGTGAAAACTTCTTCGGTAAATACCCTGAAACCGAAGAAATGGTTGCTAACTTGTCCGACGAAGACATCTGGCGCCTAAACCGCGGTGGTCACGATCCGGTAAAAGTATACTCGGCTTACCACAAAGCGGTGAACACCAAAGGGCGTCCACAGGTTATTTTGGCGAAAACCGTCAAAGGTTACGGCATGGGTGCTGCGGGCGAAGGGAAAAACATTGCCCACCAGGTTAAGAAAATGGATTTAGATGCGGTTAAGCACATGCGTGACCGTTTTAATATTCCGTTCAAAGATGAAGAGCTGGAAGACCTGCCGTACTACAAGTTTGAAGACGACAGTGACGAGATGAAGTACCTGAACGAGCGTCGTGAGAAGCTCGGTGGCTATATGCCGGTACGACGTGCGGAAAGTGACGTGGAATTAGAACTGCCGGCGTTGAAAGCCTTTGATGCAGTATTGAAAGGTTCAGGAGATCGTGAAATTTCCTCCACTATGGCCTTTGTCCGCGTCTTAACAGCGTTATTAAAAGATAAGAAAATTGGTAAGCGTATTGTGCCAATTATTCCAGATGAAGCGCGTACGTTCGGCATGGAAGGCTTGTTCCGCCAAGTGGGTATTTACTCTCACCATGGCCAGAAGTACACACCGCAGGATAAAGATCAGGTGGCTTATTATCGTGAAGATAAAAAAGGCCAGGTGATTCAGGAAGGCATCAATGAGTTGGGCGCGATGTCCTCATGGGTGGCCGCGGGTACCAGTTATTCGTTAAACAACGAACCGATGATTCCGTTCTACATTTATTATTCCATGTTCGGCTTCCAGCGTGTGGGTGACTTAGTCTGGGCCGCAGGCGATAGCCAGACCCGAGGCTTCCTGGTCGGTGGTACTGCCGGGCGAACAACACTAAATGGTGAAGGTCTGCAGCACCAGGATGGACACAGCATGGTCCACTTCGGCACGGTGCCTAACTGCATCAGTTATGACCCTACTTACGGTTATGAAATTGCGGTTATCGTGCACGATGGCCTGAAACGCATGTTTGGCGATCAGGAAAATGTGTTCTATTACCTCACGGTAATGAACGAGAACTACCATCAGCCAGAAATGCCGGAAGGTGTCGAAGAGGGTATCGTTAAAGGGATTTACGAACTGGACAAAGTGAAGGCTAAGAAAAAAGCCAAAGGCGATGTTCAGCTGTTGGGTAGTGGTACTATTTTGCAGCAAGTGCGCGAAGCCGCGAAAATCCTGTCGGAAGACTACGACATCAACTCGACGGTTTACAGTGTCACTTCGTTTAACGAGCTGGCGCGTGACGGTCTGGATACCGACCGTTGGAATATGCTGAACCCTGAAAAGAAAGAAAAAGAAGCGTACATCACGCAAACGATGAAAAAAGCCAAAGGTCCTGCTGTAGCGGCTACGGATTACATTAAGCTATACGCTGATCAGGTTCGTGCCTGGGTGCCAACTTCTTACCGTGTTTTAGGTACTGATGGTTTTGGTCGCTCTGACAGCCGCGCTAACTTGCGTAAGCATTTTGAGATTAATCCGCAATACATTGTGGTTGCGGCATTGAAAGAGCTTGCAGACCAAGGGGATATCGATAAGAAAGTGGTAGCAAAAGCTATCAAAGACTACGATATCGACACTGAAAAACTCAACCCACGTTTGGCGTAAGGAGGTACTGAGATGGCCGATCAAATCGAACTCAAAGTCCCCGACGTGGGCGGTGAAGAAGTTGAAGTTATTGAAATTCTGGTCAGTGAAGGCGATACCGTTGAGCAAGAAGACGGTATTGTGACGGTCGAGAGTGACAAAGCTTCAATGGACATTCCTGCGTCTTCCGGCGGTAAAATTACCGAGCTGAAGGTAAAAGTGGGAGACACAATAAGCGAAGGCGATGTGCTTGCGCTAATGGAAGCTTCCGGTGGATCCGACGAGTCAGATGAGTCAGACAGCGATGACGCTGAGGACAAAGCTGATGACGAAAAGGCGGATGAATCAGAAGATAAGCAGGAAGAACAAAAGGACGAAGAGAAAGACGAAGAGAAAGATCAGGAGAAAGAGGACGACTCTGAGTCTGAGAAAAAATCTTCTGGTGGTGGCAGTAAAGTCGTTGATGTTGAAGTACCGGACATTGGTGATGAAGAAGATGTCGAAATCATCGAAATCTTAGTTTCCAAAGGTGATTCAGTCTCTGCTGAAGACGGCTTAATTACACTGGAAACAGATAAAGCCACCATGGACGTGCCTTGCCCGCAAGACGGCGAAATTGAAGAAATGCTGGTTAGTGTGGGTGATAAGGTGTCGCAGGGCTCTGTGATTGCTAAGTTGAAAGTCTCTGGCGGTGGCGATGACGCTGAAAGCGAAGAGAAAGAATCAGCAAAAGAAGAGCAATCTGAATCGGATAAAGAGTCCTCTGAGAAATCAGACGACACCGATGAGAAGAAAGAAAAAGACAGTGGCAGCAGCGTTAAACCGAGTAGTGAGCGTCAGCCGCCAGTACCTGATCACCCCAGCCAGCGCAGCGATCGTAAAGAAGGCGTGCTGCATGCCTCACCAGCGGTCCGCCGCGTTGCGCGAGAGTTTGGTGTGGACTTGTCGCAAGTCAAAGGGACAGGTCCGAAGGATCGTATACTAAAAGAAGACGTGCAGGACTTCGTTAAGTATGAGCTGTCCCGTCCTAAAGCTGTTGCGGGTTCAACAGGCCAGGGTGGCGGTGGACTGCAGGTGATTGATCCACCGAAGGTCGACTTCAGCAAATTTGGCGAAGTAGAAGAGGTTCAGTTGTCGCGCATTCAGCGTAAATCGGGACCTAATCTGCATCGTAACTGGGTGACTATTCCTCATGTCACACAATTTGATGAAGCGGATATTACCGAACTGGAGAATTTCCGTAAGTCAGAAAATGAAGTGGCTAAGAAGAAAGATCTGGGCTTCAAAATTACACCGTTAGTGTTCATTCTGAAGGCGTGTGCCAAAGCACTGCGTGAGTTCCCGACGTTCAACTCCTCGTTGTCAGAATCGGGCGAGTCCTTGTACATGAAAAAGTACGTGAATATCGGTATTGCGGTTGATACGCCAAACGGGCTGGTTGTTCCGGTCATTCGGGATGTTGACCAAAAAGGTATTTACGAATTGTCAGAAGAGCTGGTTGAAATTAGTTCTAAGGCACGTGACGGCAAGTTGAAAGCAACCGATATGCAAGGTGGGTGCTTCTCAATTTCAAGCCTTGGTGGTATTGGTGGTACGGCGTTTACGCCAATTGTGAACGCACCGGACGTCGCCATATTGGGCGTTTCTCGTAATGAGATGAAGCCCAAATGGAACGGCAAAGAGTTTGAACCACGTCTGACTCTGCCATTGTCGTTGTCTTACGACCATCGGGTGATTGATGGCGCAGAGGCCGCACGTTTTACTGCTTACTTAAGTGGTGTTTTAGGAGATATCCGCAAATTGGTGCTTTAAGCACCAATTTGGGCAGGAAATACGAAAAAATTCGCGCTACAATAGCGCCACATTTAGCGTTGACTGAGCGCAGCCGGTGGCTCAACCAGCTGTGACAAAAAAGGGGTTAACATGAGCGACAAGATTACAACACAGGTAGTAGTGTTAGGTTCGGGCCCGGGTGGATATTCAGCCGCTTTTCGTGCAGCTGATTTGGGTCTTGATGTTGTTTTGATTGAGCGTTACAGCACCTTAGGTGGTGTTTGCCTTAATGTTGGCTGTATCCCGTCAAAAGCACTACTGCATATGACTAAGCACATTGAAGAGGCTCAACACCTGGCGGCAGAAGGTATTGAGTTTGGCGAGCCTAAGATTGACCTGGACAAGCTGCGCAAGCACAAAGAAAAAGTGGTTGGTCAGTTGACCGGCGGTCTTGGCCAAATGTCTAAGATGCGCAAGGTAAAAGTTGTCAACGGTTACGGCAAGTTTACCGGCAGTAATACCATTAAAGTTGAAGGTGACGACGGCGAAACCGAAGTCAAATTCGATAACGCGATTATAGCGGCAGGCTCGCAAGCCATTAAGTTACCGTTTATCCCGCATGACGATGAGCGTGTATGGGACTCAACCGACGCATTAGAACTGAAAGAAATTCCGAAGAAAATGCTGCTGTTAGGTGGTGGTATTATCGCTTTGGAAATGGGTCAGGTTTATGCGTCATTGGGCTCTAAAGTTGATGTGGTAGAAATGACCGATCAACTGGTACCGCCAGCGGATGCTGACATCATTAAGAACTTCAACAAGCAAATAAAAGGCCGCTTTGAGAACATTATGCTCAATACGAAGGCGACCAATGTTGAAGCAAAAAAAGATGGTGTTTATGTGACCTTTGAAGGTGACAAAGCGCCGAAAGATCCGGTCAAATACGACGCTGTTCTGGTCGCTGTAGGCCGTGCGCCGAACGGTAACAAAATTGACGCAGACAAAGCGGGCGTTAATGTAGATGATCGTGGGTTTATCAAAGTGGATAGCCAGATGCGTACTAACGTAGACCACATCTTCGCTATCGGCGATGTTGTTGGCCAGCCAATGCTGGCGCACAAAGCGGTACATGAGTCACATGTCGCAGCCGAAGTTATTTCGGGTAAGAAGCACTTCTTCGAACCTAAAGTCATTCCTTCTATCATGTACACCAACCCGGAAGTTGCATGGGCCGGTGTTACCGAGAAAGAAGCGAAAGAGCAGGGTATTGAATACGATGCAGTGACCTTTCCCTGGTCAGCTTCAGGCCGTGCCATCGCGTCAAATGCGCAACAAGGTATGACCAAACTGATCTTTGATAAGAGTAACCGCATTATCGGTGGTGCTATGTGTGGTACTAACGCGGGTGAGTTGCTTGGTGAAGTTTGTCTTGCCATTGAAATGGGCTGTGATGCCGAAGACATCGCTCTGACCGTTCATGCGCACCCAACTTTACATGAATCGGTTGGCTTAGCGGCTGAGATTCAGGAAGGTGCTATTACCGATATGCCGAACCCTAAGGCGAAAAAGAAGAAGTAACACTTTGTTACGATAAACCATCGGTAAAATGGCCGCATTCATCGAGAATGCGGTCATTTTTTTTGCGCTGAATTTAACAATGCGCTAGTTTAGAGGGGTTAAAATAACGAACACTAAAGAAAGGGTAATAATCAATGAAAAAATTAACCGCTGTAGCGCTTGGCGTATCTATGGCATTAACTCTGGGTGCATGTTCACCGCAGAAGCAAGAGTCTCAGCAACAGACTCCACAGGCCGAAGAAACAAAACAACAACTGACCTCTGGTGTGGTGCTTGAAAACTTTGATCACAGCGTGAAGCCTCAGAACGACTTATATCAGTATGTGAACGGTACCTGGATTGATAAAACAGAAATTCCTGCCGACCGTTCATCCATTGGCGCATTTTACGACTTACGTGAACAAAACCAAAAACGTCTGCGCGACATTATTGAATCTGCTGCAGCGTCTAACCCTGAAGCGGGTACCAGCGAACGCAAAATTGGTGATTTTTTCAACGCTTATATGGATGTTGAGACACTGAATGAATTGGGTGCTAAACCCATTGCCAGCGATTTAGAAGGCATACAAGCGTTAAACAGCCACGAAGATGTCGCCGAACATATGGCGCGCATGTTCCGCAGTGGTGTTTCTGTCCCGTTTGGTTTTTATGTGTACCCAGACGCAAAAGATCCGAACACCAATGCGATGTATGTTTCTCAGGCAGGATTGGGTCTTCCAGACCGAGATTACTACCTGAAAGATGAGAAGAAGTTTGAAGAGTTTCGTGATGCTTATCAGCAGTATGCCGAAGATATTCTTGGTATGGTGGGTGTGGACAACACCGAACAAGCAGCAAAAAACATTCTTGACCTTGAAACCAAGCTGGCTGAAATTCAGTGGAGCCGGGTAGAGAGTCGTAACGCTGATAAAACGTACAACAAGAAAACTACCGAAGAAGTTGCCGAGTTGATGTCTAACTTCGACTTCCAACGTTTTATCGAAACGTCAGATTTGTCTCACGTCGAAGAAATGGTTATCCGTCAACCGTCTTACTTTAAAGAGTTCGGTGAATTGTTTACGGACGTTGATTTACAAACCTGGAAAGATTATTTGAGTTTCCGAGTTGCAAATGAGTACGCGTCGGAATTAAGTGAAGAAATTAGCCAGCGTCGTTTTGCCTTCTACGGAACAACCCTGCGCGGAACGCCTGAGCAAGAACCTCGCTGGAAACGTGCCGTTGACGCCACAAACGGTGTGTTAGGTGAAGTGTTAGGCCAAGTGTACGTGAAAGAGTACTTCCCACCAGAAGCTAAGCATAAAATGGAAGTTTTGATCGAAAACTTGCGTAAGTCCTATGCAGAATCTATTCGCAATCTGGAATGGATGACCGATGAGACCAAAGAGAAAGCGTTAGAAAAACTGGCGAAGTTCGACCCTAAAGTTGGCTATCCGAGCAAGTGGCGCGATTACAGCGAGCTGGACATTTCACCAACCGATTTGGTAGGAAACTACAAAGCTTACGCCGAGTTTAACTATCAAGAAGAAATTGCGAAAATTGGTGGTCCGGTGGATGAAGAAGACTGGGGTATGACACCACAAACGGTGAATGCTTATTACAGTCCGGTACGCAACGAAATCGTCTTCCCGGCTGGTATTTTGCAGCCTCCGTTCTTTGATATGGACGCTGAAATGGCGGTTAACTACGGCGGTATCGGCGCTGTTATCGGCCACGAAATGGGCCATGGTTTTGACGACCAAGGGTCAAAATATGACGGTGACGGTAACTTGCAAAGCTGGTGGACTGACGCCGACCGCGAAGCTTTTGAAGCGCGCGCTCAGGACTTATCTGATCAGTACAGTCAGTATGAACCTATCGAGGGCCTTCATATCAACGGTGATCTGACTCTGGGTGAGAACATTGGTGACCTGGCCGGTCTGACTATCGCGTACGAAGCCTATAAAATGTCTTTGGATGGGAAAGAAGCGCCTGTTATGGATGGCTTTACCGGCGATCAGCGTGTATTCATTGGCTGGGCTCAAGTCTGGCGCGGTAAATACCGTGAAGATGCGATTCGCGAACAAGTAATGAGCGACCCGCATTCTCCAGCTGAATACCGGGTTAATGGTACTGTCGTCAACGTTCCTGCGTTTTACGACGCCTTTGACGTGCAGCCTCGCCATGATTTGTACGTTAAACCTGAAAACCGTGTCATTATTTGGTAAACTCGGTTTATGAAAAAACTTTGGGCAGTTATCGCAATTACTATCACACTCTTGGCGGGGTCTATGACCTCGCCAATGGTGCATGCGATGCCTGCTCAAATGTCTGATACACACTCAGAACAGATGAGTAGCGAACATGACTGCTGCACGGAAGAACAACAAACCCCCTGCAGTGATAAAGAAGACAGCGTCTGCCAACAGTGCGAGCAACACTGTGCAGGTCAGCTGGGGCTGATGAATCCATTCACACAGCTTTCTCCAGCCGCATACACTCACGCGGCCGAGCCAATATATTCAAACCTCCCTGTCATTACTGAAACGCTGATCCGTCCGCCGAAATATACAGTTTAAGCTCCGTTTTTTCTTACGTCTTAAACCGTTTTTCGAGGAAGTATTATGCGTCACTGGATAATCATTTTTGTCCTGATCCCATTTCTGTCTATGGCTCAGGAACACAATCATTCTGAACAAGAAAGTCCGTTTCAGCAAAGCACAGAGTACGTGTGTCCAATGCACAGTCAGGTTGTTCGGGACCAGCCCGGAACCTGCCCAATTTGTGGTATGGAGCTGGTAGAGAGAAAGCCAACAGTAGAAAGCTCTGAGGCTAAGCAAACTTTTACCGTACCGCGGTCCAGTCAGCGGGCTATCCGCGTCACTACGACCGCAGCTGAACGTAAAGATCTTCAACCTAAATTAATGGCACAGGCCGAGGTCCGCTGGAAGGAGTCCGCGCAGCGGCATATCCACAGTCGTGCGGAAGGCTGGGTAGAGCAGCTGCATGCTGATGTTGAAGGGCAGTGGGTTGAAAAGGGCGATAAGCTTTACAGCCTTTATGCGCCAGACTTAGTGGTGGCCCAGAACGACTATCTGCAACTGCTCGATTCCCTAGCCCAAATGCCTAATGGAGACAACCAGCAAAGCTTTAAGCGCAAGGGTCAACAACGCCTGCGCCTGCTGGGTATGAGCGAAGCGCAAATTCGAGCACTGGAGCAAGGCGGTGAAACCCAGTACGTGGTGGACTACTACGCCCCCGAATCGGGTTACATCACCAGCCTGGATATTCAGGAAGGTATGTACGTTTCACCGGGCGTTAAATTATTAACGCTGACGCAGGACAATCAACTGTGGTTCTTTGCCGATGTACCAGCGCGTTACAGTAACCAGCTGAAAGTTGGTCAAATGGCGCATATTTCATCAGAACACTTCCCGGAAAGCCACTGGATGAATGCCATTGACTACATCTATCCGCAAGTGGATGAAACCACGCAAACCATCAAAGTCAGAATTCCGGTAGACGATTCAATTGATCGCTTACGAGAAGGGCTTTGGGCCAATGCGCATATCGAACTGGCCCCTTTAAAAGACGTGGTTGTTGTGCCGGTGTCGAGTTTAATTGTCACGGCGAAAAATAACCGGGTGGTGGTGAAACTGAGTGCCCGGGACTTTGAGGTTCGTGAAGTCACCACCGGACTTCGAGTGGGCAACCAAATTGCCATTACCGAAGGACTGAAAGCCGGTGAGTTAGTGGTTACTTCGGGTCAGTTCCTTTTGGACTCTGAGGCCAGCTTGCAGGGTTTGGGTCTTGATGGCGACAATAGCGACGCTCCCATGTCGCAGCACAATCACTAGGAGGCATTATGTTAGCTCGAATCATTGAAGCCTCTATACGTCATGCCTGGGTGGTTTTGTTGCTGTTTTTGGGGTTGGCTTTTTGGGCAATGCAGTCATTACAACAAACCAAACTGGACGCGATACCGGATTTATCTGAGGTACAGGTTATTGTCAAAACCAGTTATCCAGGGCAAGCACCGGCGGTGGTCGAGGAGCAGGTAACCTACCCACTGTCCAGCGTGATGTTATCGGTGCCTAAAGCAACATCCGTGCGCGGTTTTTCGTTCTTTGGCGACTCTTATGTGTACATTCTTTTTGAAGACGGTACCGACCCTTATTGGGCGCGCAGCCGGGTAAACGAGTACCTGGATCAAGCGCAAAGTCAGCTACCGGAACAAGTACGCCCCGCGCTGGGACCCGATGCCTCGGGTATTGGCTGGGTCTACCAATACGCCTTGGTTGATGAAACAAATCAGCTGAATCTGGGCGAGTTGACCCGTTTGCAAAACTGGTTTCTGAAACAGGAACTGCAAAGTGTCGAAGGGGTCGCTGAAATTGCCACCGTGGGCGGCATGGTGGAAACCTATCAAGTGGTTGTAAAGCCTGCCGCTTTGCACCGTTATAACCTGACACTTAACCAGATTAAACAAAGCATTCAACAAGCGAATAATGAAGTGGGTGGTTCGGTTGTTGAAATGGGTGAAGCCGAATACATGGTGAGAGGTCTGGGGTACTTAAAGAGTATTGAGGACCTCCGTAAAATTCCGTTGCCATTGTTGTCTGAGCAGCAAGGCACCGTGCTGCTGGGAGAGGTTGCTGACATCCGTATCGGGCCTCAGGTTCGCCGTGGTATTTCCGAACTGAACGGTAACGGGGAAGTTGTCGGTGGCATCGTGGTAATGCGTCATGGCGAGAACGCGTTGCAAACCATAGCGGCGGTTAAGAGTAAGCTGGAAGAATTGAAGCCAGGTTTGCCTGAAGGGGTCAAGGTGGTGCCCACCTACGATCGCTCAGACCTGATTCAGGCATCAACAGATAACCTCATCACCAAGCTAATCGAAGAAATGTTTTTCGTGGCCGTGGTGTGTATTTTGTTTCTTTGGCATGCACGTTCCGCATTGGTCGCTATTATCAGTTTGCCGTTATCGGTGTTGTTTGCAGTCTGGATAATGAACATGCTGGGCATCAGTGCCAACATTATGAGTCTGGGCGGAATTGCCATCGCCATTGGCGCTTTGGTCGATGCGGCCATTGTGATGATTGAAAACACACACAAGCATCTGCAGAACTATCAGGAGCGCCATCAAATAGTGGCTAAAGGTGCTGCGCGGTTGAAAATTGTCAATGACGCCTGCTGTGAAGTTGGCCCTTCATTGTTCTTCTCGCTGCTGGTAATTACCGTCAGTTTCGTCCCGGTGTTTGTTTTGCAAGGGCAGCAAGGGCGTTTGTTCGAACCGCTGGCGTATACCAAAACACTGGCAATGGGCGCTGCGGCCATTATTGCCGTAACTTTAATACCGGTGCTGATTGCATTATGGGTACGCGGCAAAATACCGTCTGAAGAAAAGAACTGGTTGTCGCGCGGATTAATAGCGCTTTACCGGCCTCTGCTGGCGTTTACGCTTAAATTCCCTAAAACCATTCTGGTGCTGGCCTTATTGATAACCGCCTCCGCCTGGCATCCGTATAAACAGCTTAATTATGAGCTCATGCCACCGTTGCACGAAGGTGACTTAATGTACATGCCGACAACGCTGCCGGGCATTAGTGTCCAGACCGCGGGTGAGTTATTGCAGCAAACCGATAAACTGATTGCCGCGCAACCTGAGGTAAAACGCGTGTTCGGCAAAGTTGGGCGGGCGGAGACAGCAACCGATCCGGCACCCATGACCATGATTGAAACCAGCATTACCCTTAAGCCGGAAAGCGAATGGCGAGAGGGAATAACGGTGGATGACATTATTGCCGAGCTAGATCAGCGAGTACAGATTCCCGGTGTGACCAACGCCTGGGTACAGCCAATTCGGACACGCATCGAAATGCTGGCGACCGGTGTAAAAACCCCGTTAGCCGTTAAAGTCAGCGGCAGTGACTTTCGCAAGATAGAGCAGTTGGCGACGCGTATAGAAAACCTTCTGGCGGATAAAGAAGTGACTGGCTCAGTCATTGCAGAGCGCTCCGGCGCCGGGCGGTATATTGAAATACAACCCGAACTTCGCAAGGCCGCTCGCTATGGCTTGACTCAGGCCGATATCCAGGACCATATCCAGTACGCCATTGGTGGAGCGAATATCGCAACCTCAGTTCAGGGTAATGAGCGCTTTCCTATCAATTTACGCTATCCGCGACAGGAACGTGACCATGTTGAAAAGTTAAGAAGCCTTCCCATTAAATCGGCTACAGGACAATGGCTTGTGCTGGCCGACGTCGCTGACATTAAGGTGACGGAAGGTCCCTCCATGCTCAAAAGCGAAGACGCTCGTTTAAGCAGCTGGGTGTTTATTGAACCCGCTAAAGGGGTAACCGTCAGCGACTACATTGCTGAAGTGAATAGTGCGATGGCAACGCTGGACATACCGGTGGGTTACAACTGGAGCTGGACGGGTCAATACAAAGCCATGCAACAGGTGGAAAGTGATTTAAAAGAAGTCATTCCGCTGACGTTATTGGTTATTTTATTATTGCTTTACATGACGTTCCGTTCGCTCCAGCAAGCCTTACTGGTTATTGCCACCTTACCACTGGCACTGACCGGCAGTCTGTGGCTGATTTACCTGCTGGATTACAATCTGTCACTGGCCGTTATTGTCGGAATGATAGCGTTGGCCGGGGTCGCGGCTGAGTTCGGCGTGGTTATGTTGTTGTATCTGAACAATGCCTGGAAAGGCGCGGCATACGATAAAAACCGGTTAAAAGCAGCGGTAGAGGAAGGCGCGTTATTGCGAGTCAGACCCAAAGCCATGACGGTGCTGACCATTATTGTGGGTTTGCTGCCCATTATGCTTGGCGGTGGCGTTGGTAACGAAGTGATGCAGCGCATCGCCGCGCCAATGGTTGGTGGTATGGTGCTGGCACCACTCATTTCAATGCTGGTGATCCCCGCCGTGTTTTACCTGGCTCGGAAATAAAGCGACGTAGCCTGACATTTATGTCAGGCAAAACTTTCCCAAATGGCGTTGGCTGCCGGGCCGAGTGTTCTGTTGGCGGAGCGCACTAAATGAATTTCCAGACGAACCTGCTGGACGAATCCAGGAATGGTAATTTCAACCAGCTTGCCTTGCTCCAACGCGCTATCCGCAATGTGCTTGGGGATAATGCCCCAGCCAAAACCGGCCATCAGTAATTCAAACTGGGTGTTAACCTCATTGACGCGTATACGTTGCTGGCTGGGCAGGCGCAGTACCGAGTCCAGGTTAATGCCAATTTCCAGGTTTTGTGGTACCAACATGGGTAATTCGAGCAAATCCTGACGGCTTTGCGGTGTGCGACCAAACTCTCTTATTAATGCTGCTGATATCACCACAGTGAGCTCAAACGGGGCAACCGGCAAGGTTTCAAAATCGCCGTACTGACGAAACAGCGGCAACCACGGGCACAGCGCTAAATCAGCACTGCCGTTGTCGATGCGCTTCAATGCCCGCATTTGAGATTCACCATCCACATGAAGCTCGGTGGCCGGGTATTGCTGCTGCACGTACTGAATGCTGGGTACCCAAAGTTTACTGTCGCAGGTATGGTCGTAGCACAGTGTGAGTAGCGGTTCGGCCCCATGTTTCAGCTGCTCTGCCAATGACTTTAGCCGTTGTTGTTGACGCACGACTTCTTCTGCCTGACGTAAGAAATGCCAACCTTGTTCAGTAAGCTCTAAGCGATAACCGTCACGGTTAAAAAGTGCAAAACCTGCGTTTTCTTCCAGCTTTTTTAAGGCCATGCTGACCGCTGATTGTGTGCGGTTGAGCTGTTCTGCAGTTTTTTGCAGACTGCCCACTCTGGCAACGGTGATCATCATTTGAAGATGCGATAAATTCATTAAGTTTTACTGATGCTCTTTTTAATTTTAATTCAATATAACTGTAACTGTACTTGGGGTAAACTTTGCCCCATTAAATTTCCCGGAAAATATCGGAACTCAGGTTATGCGCAGGTTAAAAATAGTTTCTCTCGCAGTCGCTCTGCTCGCTATGGCGGCCTGCTCTGAGCAAGTTGAACAACAAGAGCTCAAGCAGCCAAGACCGGCTCAGCTAATGCAGGTAAACGCAGCCAATGGTCCCCGCTTACGTGAATTTCCTGCTGTTGTTGAAGCGGCTAAAGTGGCTCAGTTGACGTTCCGCGTTGCCGGCGAAATTATTGAACTGCCGGTGCGCCCGGGTACTCAAGTGAAGCAAGGGCAAGTGATTGCCCGGTTAGATCCAACCGATTACCAACTGGCGGTGAATCAGGCGAAAGCACAGTACGAGTTGGCGTCGTCGCAATACGACCGGAATAAAAAACTAGTTGAGCAGGGCGTGATGTCGGAAGGTCAGTTTGATCAAATAGAATCAGAACTGGCAGTCGCTAAATCCAATTATGAAACTGCACAGGCGAATTTGGGTTATACCAAGTTAACCGCCCCTTTTGACGGCGTTATTGCCAACCTTGCCGTAGAGGCCTACGAAAATGTTCAGGCTAAGCAGCCTATTGCCACTCTGCAAATTAGTAACGCCATTGATGTCAGTATTCAGGTACCGGAAAAGCTGTTTGCTAAGGTTAAAAAGCGCACCGATTACCAACCGGAAGTGCGCTTTGATGCCGCGCCCGATTTTACGTTTCCGGCTCACCTTAAAGAGTGGGATTCACAGTCCGATGCTGCCACCAATTCTTACGAAGTGGTTTTTACCCTGCCCAAGCCACCTGAGCTGAATGTTCTGCCCGGTATGACGGCAACCGTTATTGTTGATATTAATCAGGTTATTCGTTCTTCACAGCCAGGCATTGTTGTACCCGCCAAAGCGGTGTTTACCGATATTGATGACGCGTCGTATGTGTGGGTGGTGAACAACGATATGAGAGTGCAAAAACGTAAAGTGACGGTTGGCTCAATGACCAACGACGGTCTTACTATTGTGGAAGGGCTGGAGCCCGGTGAAACCATCGTCACGGCCGGCGTTCATCAATTGAAGGCCAACCAGCAAATTCGCGAATGGCAACGCGAACGGGGGCTGTAATGAATATTGCTCAATACAGCATGGAGCGTAAAACCACCAGCTGGTTGTTGTTTCTCATCCTGTTGATAGGGGGCATTGTTGCGCTGACCCAGCTTGGGCGTCTGGAAGATCCCAAATTTACCATTAAACAGGCCATGGTGATTACGCCATACCCCGGCGCTTCAGCATTGCAGGTCGAAGAAGAAGTGACTTACCGGCTGGAAAATGCAATTCAGGAACTGGGTTATGTCGACCACGTCACGTCCATATCCAAACCCGGTTTGTCGCAGATAACAATTGAAATGAAGAGTATTTACCGGGCGGACGATCTGCACCAGATATGGGACGAGTTGCGGCGTAAAATTAACGACGTGAAAACCCAACTTCCTCCCGGTACCGGTGAACCTATTGTTCGCGATGACTTTGCTGACGTGTATGGCGTGTTAATGGCGATTACCGGCGAGGACTACTCCTACAAAGATTTGGAACGTTACGCCGATTTTTTGCGGCGTGAACTGGTGTTAGTGGACGGTGTCGGCAAAGTGACGCTCTCCGGCGAGCAACAAGAGCAAGTCATTGTCGAGGTGTCGCGTTCGCGTATGGCGAATGTCGGGATTTCGCCAAGCCGCATTGCCGGTTTACTGCAGACTCAAAACGCAGTGGCTAACGCCGGTCGCGTAACGGTTGATCAGGAAGCGTTACGTATTGCGACCGGTGGTGAGTTTGCCAATGTCGAAGAAATGGGGAAACTGGTGATCAGCAAGCCGGGTGCCCGAGAGCGTATTTACTTACGTGATGTAGCCACTATTTACCGGGAAACCAGCGACATCCCTGAACATATTGTGCGCTATAACGGCAAACAGTCGTTGTGGCTGGCGCTGTCCTTTGCTGACAACGTTAATGTGGTCGAAGTGGGTGAGCGCATCCAAAAAAGGCTGGATGAACTGAGCTATGCAAAACCGGTCGGAATGTCGGTCGAGCGCATTTACGATCAACCGCATCAGGTCGAAAAGTCGGTTAATGACTTTCTTCTGAACTTAGTGGAAGCCGTTGCAATTGTTGTGATTGCGCTGTTGCTTACCATGGGGTTCCGCAGTGGTTTACTAATTGGCACCGTATTGTTGCTGACGGTACTGGGCACCTTCATTTTCATGCGGTTGGGCGACATCAACTTACAGCGGGTATCCCTGGGCGCATTAATTATTGCTCTGGGTATGCTGGTCGATAATGCCATTGTGATAGCTGACGGCATTATGGTGGGCATGCGCCGTGGCATGAGTAAAGTTGATGCAGCGGTGAGCGTGGTTAGACAGAACCAGTGGCCGCTGCTGGGCGCAACCGTTATCGGCATTATCGCGTTTGCTCCTATTGGGTTGTCATCCGATGCAACCGGTGAGTTTGCAGGCAGCTTATTCTGGGTACTGCTGATTTCTCTTTTGTTAAGCTGGGTAACAGCGTTAACACTTATTCCGTTTTTATCCGATAGGCTTTATTCCGCTAAAGATATCGGAAATGAGCAGGGAGATGTCTTTAACCACCCAGTGTATCGGGGCTACAGAAAGTTATTGTCGGTCTGCCTACGCCATCGGCTTATCAGCATGTTGGTTATGTTAGCCATGTTGGTTGCCTCGGTAATTGGTTTTGGGCAAGTGAAACAGTCGTTTTTCCCACCGTCTACGACCCCGTTATTTTATGTGGATTTGTGGTACCCACAAGGCACGGACATTCGTCATACGGCACAGGACTCGAAACGTCTGGAAGACTATTTGCTGGGTAAAAGCGAAGTGACCTCGGTTTCAACAACCATTGGCCGCGGTGCGCCGCGCTTTACCCTCACTTACCTGGTTGAAAAAAGCTACGAAAGTTATGCGCAACTGTTGGTTCGGGTCGAAGACAACGAAGCAATGAGTGCCTTAATGAAAGACATTCGACAGCGCATTCGTGAAGAGCACCCGGACATTGAAGATAAATTGATCCGCGTGGAAATCGGCCCGGCAACGCCGGCAAAAATTGAAGCTCGTTTTTCCGGTCCCGATATTGAGGTGTTACGTCAGCTGAATGAAAAAGCGCAGGCTATTTTAGCGCAAGACAAAGGGGCGGTTAATATTCGCTCCAACTGGCGTCAACGTACCAAACTATTACGACCAGAATACGACGAAGCTGCCGGACGAAGGGCTGGCATTACCAAAGAAGACGTCAACAATGTGCTGCGGGCCAACTTTGTCGGCCGCCAAATTGGGGTTTACCGCGACGGGACCGATTTGCTGCCCATTGTTCAGCGCGCACCAAAGGCAGAGCGTGTCGACCTCGATAATTGGCAGGAGCTGCAAATTTACAGCCCGGTGTTTGACCGCTTTGTGCCGCTGGCGCAAGTTGTCCGCTCAGTCGACGTGAGTTGGGAAGATCCGTTGATTCTGCGTCGAGACCGCAAGCGAACGCTAACGGTGATGGCAGACCACGACTTACTCACCGACGAAACCGCCGCGCAGGTGTTTGAGCGTGTCCGGCCGAAAATAGAGAATATAGAGCTCCCTCTGGGCTACGAATTGACCTGGGGAGGCCAGCACGAAGCCTCAAATAAAGCCCAAAAAGCCTTGTTTAGCGCCTTGCCGATGGGCTTCCTGGTCATGTTTATTATTACGGTGTTACTGTTCAATAGTATTCGCCAGGCCGCCGTGCTGTGGACCACAGTGCCACTGTCCATTATTGGTGTTACTGTGGGGCTGTTGCTGTTGAATAAGCCCTTTGGTTTCATGGCCTTGCTAGGCTTTCTGAGTCTGTCGGGTATGCTGATTAAAAATGGGGTGGTGTTGCTGGAGCAGGTCAATGCTGAGCTGGATTCCGGTAAGGATGCACCACAAGCCTTAAGTGACGCCTCTGTCAGTCGTGTTCGACCGGTCGGAATGGCCGCTGCTACTACTATTTTGGGCATGATACCTTTGTTATTTGACGCTTTCTTCGCCAGCATGGCAACGGTCATCATGTTCGGATTGGGTTTTGCCACCGTGCTGACCTTATTTGTCGTGCCTGTAATGTACGCCATAGTCCAAAGAGTACCGCGCCCGTAACCCGGGCGCATTCATCCTGTTTATACCCTGAATTATCTTATTTATAGCCCAGTGTCATGGGAATCTAACGGTAAAATCCGTATAATGCGCGCCACTAGTGAACCGTCTTGAATTCATGCAAGCAAATGAGAGGTAATATCAGTGCTTAAAGAATACCGTCAGCACGTAGAAGAGCGCGCCGCAGAAGGCATCCCTCCGAAGCCACTAAACGCCGAGCAAGTAGCCGATTTAGTGGAATTACTGAAAAATCCCCCAGCCGGTGAAGAAGACTTTTTAGTCGAATTATTGGCTGAACGCGTACCGCCGGGTGTGGATGAAGCGGCGTATGTTAAAGCTGGTTTTTTAAGCGCCGTTGTTAAGGGTGACATTGAAAGCCCGGTTGTGAGCAAAGAATACGCGGTAAAACTGCTGGGTAACATGCATGGTGGTTACAACATCGTTACTTTGGTGGAGTTGCTGGACGACTCTCAGCTGGCTGAATTAGCAGCGAAAGAACTGAAAGAAACCATCTTAATGTTTGACGCCTTCCACGACGTGGAAGAGAAAATGAAAGCCGGTAACGCACTGGCGAAAGAGGTTGTCGAGTCCTGGGCTAAGGCCGAGTGGTTTACCAACAGCGACGAGCTGGCTAAGTCCATTAAAGCGACCGTCTTTAAAGTGACTGGCGAAATTAATACCGACGACTTGTCTCCGGCACCCGACGCCTGGTCTCGTCCGGATATTCCTCTGCATGCTAAAGCCATGTTTAAAATGCCACGTGAAGGCATTACCGATGCAGGCAAACAGATTGAAGAATTGAAAGAAAAAGGTCATCCAGTTGCCTTTGTTGGTGACGTAGTGGGTACCGGTTCTTCACGTAAATCTGCAACCAACTCAGTATTATGGAATATCGGTGAAGACATGCCGGGCACTCCAAACAAACGTGCCGGCGGTATCTGTATTGGTTCTAAAGTTGCGCCAATTTTCTTCAACACCATGAAAGACGCAGGCGCGTTGGTATTTGAAGCTGACGTTGAAAAAATGAACATGGGTGATGTGCTTACTATCTACCCATATGAAGGAAAAATTGAAAACGAAGCGGGCGAAGTGGTTGCCGAGTACGATTACGCATCTCGTGTCATTCTGGATGAAGTGCGTGCCGGCGGCCGGATCAACCTGATCATTGGTCGTGGCCTGACTGAAAAAGCGCGCGAATCGCTGGGCATGGGCCCTTCAGACTTATTCCGTAAACCAGAGCAACCAGCCGACAGCGGTAAAGGTTTCTCGCTGGCGCAGAAGCTAGTGGGTAAAGCTTGTGGTATGGACGGTGTTCGTCCGGGCGCATATTGCGAGCCTAAGATGACCACAGTTGGTTCTCAGGACACTACCGGTCCTATGACTCGTGACGAGTTAAAAGACCTGGCCTGCCTTGGCTTTAACTCTGACCTGGTTATGCAGTCATTCTGTCACACAGCCGCGTATCCTAAGCCTGTAGACGTTGAAACTCAGCACACCTTGCCTGACTTCATCATGAACCGTGGCGGTGTCAGCTTGCGTCCGGGTGACGGTATCATCCACAGCTGGTTGAACCGTATGTTGTTGCCAGATACCGTTGGTACCGGTGGTGACTCACACACGCGTTTCCCGCTGGGTATTTCATTCCCGGCAGGCTCTGGTCTGGTAGCGTTCGCTGCAGCAACCGGTGTTATGCCGCTGGATATGCCTGAGTCAGTACTGGTTCGCTTTAAAGGTGAAATGCAACCGGGTATCACCCTGCGTGACTTGGTTCATGCCATTCCTGCGTTCGCTATCAAAGAAGGTCACCTGACCGTGGATAAGCGCGGCAAGAAGAACATTTTCTCAGGTCGTATCTTAGAAATTGAAGGTCTTGATCACTTAACGGTAGAGCAGGCCTTTGAATTGTCTGACGCGTCTGCCGAGCGTTCTGCTGCCGGTTGTACTATCGACCTGTCAGAAGAATCTGTCGCCGAGTACCTGCGTTCTAACATCACCATGCTGCGTTGGATGATCAACGAAGGCTATGGCGATGCGCGTACGCTGGAGCGTCGTGCCCGTAAGATGGAAGAATGGCTAGAGAACCCGCAACTGACGCGTGCCGATAAAGACGCCGACTACTCAACGGTTATCGAAATTGACCTGAATGACATCAAAGAGCCAATCGTATGTTGTCCGAATGACCCGGACGACGCGAAGTTCCTGAGCGAAGTTTCCGGTAATAACGTCGACGAAGTGTTCATTGGCTCGTGCATGACGAACATTGGTCACTTCCGCGCAGCGGGTAAACTGTTAGAGAAAAACTCTGACCCATTGAATACGCGTTTGTGGATTGCTCCGCCAACGAAAATGGACAAAGCCCAGCTGGAAGTTGAAGGGTATTACGACATTTATGAGCGTAATGGTGTTCGCACTGAAATGCCGGGTTGTTCATTGTGTATGGGTAACCAGGCGCGGGTAGAGCCGGGCGCAACGGTACTCTCTACCTCAACCCGTAACTTCCCGAACCGTTTAGGTGATGGCGCAAACGTATACCTGACATCTGCCGAGCTGGCAGCGGTTGGTGCTATCGTGGGTCGCTTGCCGACACCGGAAGAGTACTTAGAGTACGCACAAGACATTAACTCAATGGCAGGCGAAGTCTACAAATACCTGAACTTCGACCAAATGGATGCCTTCCGCGACGCAGAAAAAGCGGCCAAGGAAAACATCATCCCAACCATTAACGTGGCTTAATGAGCGCTTAGGTTGCAAGGACTCTTTACGAGGACGCCCGCGAGTACGTCCATGTAGGGCTTGGGCAGCGCCATCCATGGCGCTGCACACCTCGTTAAGAGTCCTCGCAACCGTTGAGCGCACTCATTATCCACATTAATGTCTCCAAAACCGCTTCGGCGGTTTTTTTGTGCCTAGCTTGCCTGTGGTCTATTAATGGTCTATATTTAGTTCGACTTTAAAGAGGTTGAATCATGCAAATAAAAACCATTAGTTACATTAAGCAAAATGCGGCATCACTGGATGTTGAAGAGCCTATCGTTGTAACTCAGGGTGGCAAGCCGGTCTACCGTATCGAATCGGAAGCCAGTGCTCGTCAGCGGGACGAAGCTATTGCCACACTTAAGCTGATGAATCTGGCTGAACGAGATGTTCGCAATCAAAACTTGCTATCCCTTAGCGAAGCTAAAGAAAGGTTAGCGCGTGAACTCAGTACAAAGAAGTTTGAGCTTTAGTTCTCAGTTATGAACTATGATGTTGATTTTACCCAGCTCAGCTATAAAACTCTGGCTATTTTAAGCCGCTATATGGAAGATTTTCTTGGTGAAGAAGAGGCGATTAGATTAGGTCATCAACTTCTTGATTTCGCCACCAATAAACTTGGCGATAACCCTTTGCAATTTCCTGTTTCTCATGAGCTTGAGGCGTTAGGTATCACTGACTATCGAGTGGTGCTAGTGGATAACTATAAAATCTTATTTCGTTTAGATGAGAAGGCCCGGGTGAGCTACGTCATGGCCTTTCTACGACAGAAACAGAATACCCAAGATCTGCTTTACCAAATAACAATTTGGTAGCCTGATGCTCTTGCATCAGGTGAGATGGTTGAACACCTCACCTGACGTAGAACGTTAGGCTACAAAACTTGGCGGGAGAACAGCGAATAGTGAGTGCGACAAATGGTTACAGGGCCTCGTTTGGAGGTGTGCAGCGCCATGGATGGCGCTGCTCAAGCCCTACAGGGAAGTACTTGTGGGCGTCCTCCACACGAGGCCCTGTAACCTAAGCGCTCATGATTTCTTCTGTTCAGCAATCCAGTTGTTGATGTGTTGTTCGAGTACTTTCAGTGGCACGCTGCCGTTTTCCAGTATGGCATCGTGGAATTCACGAATGTCGAATTTATCACCTAACTGTTGCTCGGCTTCAGCGCGTAAACGCTTAATGGTTAGTTCACCCAACTTGTAAGATAACGCCTGTGCCGGCCAGGTAATGTAGCGGTCAATTTCAGTTTTCACGTTATGCAGTGACAACGCTGTGTTACTGGCCATGAATTCCATCGCACGCTCACGGCTCCAGCCTTTGGCATGCATACCTGTATCCACCACTAAGCGTGCCGCACGCCACATTTCGTAGCTTAGGCGACCAAAGTTGCTGTAAGGGTCCTGATAGAAGCCGGCTTCCAGCCCCAGGTACTCTGAGTACAAACCCCAACCCTCACCAAACGCGGAAATATAGGTTTGCTGACGGTATTCCGGTAAGTCTTCTAACTCGCCGGCAATGGCATTTTGTAAATGGTGACCCGGCACGGCTTCATGCAATGTCAGTGCTTCCATTTGGTACAGCGGACGGCGGTCCAGCGCGTAAGTATTCACCCAATAAAAACCAGCACGGTCATCACGGTTGGTACCTGAGTAACGACCTGTGGTGTATTTCGGAGCAATTTCTTCCGGTACGGGGGCTATGCCATAAGGCTTACGCGGTAAGGTTTTGAACAGTTTCGGTAACTGCCCGTCCATCTTCTTTGCTATCCAGGCTGCGTAGTGCAGTAATTCTTCCGCGGTTTCCGGATAAAACTGGTCATCGGTACGTAGAAATTCGACAAACTCATCGAAGCTACCGTCAAAGCCACTGGCCTCAATTGCTTCAAGCATTTCACCGCGAATACGAGCCACCTCACGCAAGCCAATTTGATGAATTTCATCGGCAGTTAAATCTAAGGTGGTGTAGTGCTTAATGCGGTTTTGATAAAACGCTTCCCCGTTAGGTAGCGCGCTGGCGCCAATCGTTTCGCGTGCATTGGGCAAATACTCCGTCACCATGAAGGTAAAGTAGTCGTCGTAGGCCGGCATGACCTGGTCATCAATCGCGGTCAGCGCATCTTCTTTTAGCTGCAGCCACTGCTCGTCTGCAATGAAATCCGGCTGCTGCATGAAAGGCGCAAAATAAACGCTTTTTTCCGCATCCTGCACAATATAAGCCAATATACTTTCTTCAAAACCGGCCATCGCTGCCGCTGGCTGGGTGTAGCCTTCTTCAATTGCTTTACGTAACCAATGAGTCTGCTGTGCCATATAGCGCGGGATGGAGCGCAATTTTGCTATATAATTCTGATAATCTTCAGCGTCTTCGAAAGACGTACGCGCAGGCATAAACGCTAACGAACTGTGGAAGCCGCCCTCTGCCGTCAAGGGCATGTAGTGTGCTTTAAAGCGGTATTCATCCACGCTGTTCTTTAGCGTATAGTGAATCATCGCGTGGTTGATCTGATCTTCCTGGCTTAGTGACGTAAGTTGAATTGCATTCAGTTGCTCTAGCCACTTTGCTTGTTGCTGATAGCGTTTCTCTAATGCTTCCGGGGACATATCGGTTAATTCAGTTTCGCTGGACGTATTCAGCCCTTCCCAGATCGTGTCAGCCAACTGGTGAAATTGAGCCGCTGGCGTCTGTTGCTCAACGCTGTCACGCTGTGGTTGGTTGTTAGCGGTGGTTGTGCAGGCCGTAAGCCCAAGCAAACCAAAAATAAGTATCAGATTACGCATGATTTTTCCTTGCGGTGTCATAACGAATACAGGCATTCTATAATGCCTCTTGCGCTATTTAATGTAAAAGCGAATAGAACGAACCCACAAAAATAACAGTTAAACGGGAGAATAGGGTGGATAAAGCTCAGTCAGGAGTCTACGCGGAACCCAATCTGCATGGTCTGACGTTGTTTTGTCATGTCATGAGCGACGACGTTGAAAGTTTACGTCGTAAACTCGCCCGCTTTCCAGCGATTTTACGTGATCTTGACGCTCGTTTCTCCGAGGGCATGTTAACGGGGTTTGTCGGCATCGGCGCCGATTATTGGGATGTTCTTTATCCGCACAAGCAACCGCTTCATTTGCAGGCGTTTCCAGAGTTGAGCGATGGTGATCGTGAAGCCCCCCGACACCCGTTTGATCTCATTATTCAAATTCGTTGCGACCGCTTCGACGCCAACTACCTGGCCGGACGTACATTAATAGAATGGTTTGGTTATGACATTGAAGTGGTTGAGCAAATCCGTTCTTTCCGTTATCTGGACGGCCGTGATTTAACCGGCTTTATTGATGCCCCCGATAACCCCAGGGGAATGAGAAAACGAAAGGCGTCCCTTATTGAAGAAAAAGACGATGCGGACTTTGTCGATGGCAGTTATTTGTTCGTACAGAAGTTCCGCCACGACTTACGGCGCTGGGACCAGCTTGGCCCGGAGAAGCAAGAGCAACTGATGGGCCGGGAAAAGGTGTCCGGCGAACGTTTATCAGAAGCGAAAATAGAAGGCGTTACCCATGCGGCCAAAAGTCGTTTAATTGACAACAACGAGCAGCCCATTCCGTTATTGCGACAAAACATGCCCTGGGGTGACTTACGCGAGCAGGGCTTGCTCGCTATGTATTTTAGTCACACGCCGAAATTAGTGGTTCAGTGGCTTAAGAATCGTTATTACGCCGACGAACAAGGGGCTTATGACCCATTGCTTGATTATTCTCAGGCCGTGTCCTGCTCCGGATTTTTCGTGCCATCCGCGCGTTTTATGCAAGAGAACAAAGAAGTACCTGATTATGAAGAAGGCAGTACGGCCTGATTAGCAAATAATTCTCTGACTTTTTGCAGAGTAAAATCGATATCGGCTACCTTGAGCGGTGCAATAAAGATAGTGTCGTCACCGGCAATGGTTCCCAGTACACCTTCTTTTTTACCGACAGAATCAAGCAAGCGCGCAATGAGTTGAGCCGCGCCCGGGCTGGTGCGAATAATGACCATCACATCATTATGCTGAATATCCAGTACAAGCTGGCTTAATGGTGCGCGGGTGGACGGAACCGCTAAATCAGGCGGTAAGCAATACACCATTTCCTGCTTAGCATTGCGAGTGCGCACGGCTCCTTGTTTGCTCAACATACGCGACACTTTGGACTGGCTAATGTTATCGAAGCCCTCAGCTTTCAAGGCGTTAACAATTTCTCCCTGAGAGCCGTAACGCTCTTCACGAAGCAGAGTTTTAAAAGCGTCAAGTAACGTGTCTTGCACCATGAGAGTGTTCAATTCCTATGCCGATTACATGCTATAATGAGCACCAGTGTACTGCATTAACAGGCGCTGTTCGAGTCCTTAATGTGTCGCCCGCAAAGTTGTATTTTTAGCGATATAGGAGTACAGTTTTGCCCCAAATTCTGCATTTTTACGCAGTTTAAATTGACTAACAAAAACGGAGTCTGAGATGAAAGTAGCCGTATTAGGTGCGGCCGGTGGTATCGGCCAGGCATTGTCATTACTTCTGAAAACCCAATTACCAGCCGGTTCAGAATTATCGCTGTATGACGTTGCGCCAGTAGTTCCAGGTGTAGCGGTTGACTTAAGTCATATCCCTACCGACGTGAAAGTAACAGGCTTCGGTAAAGATGACCTGGCATCGGCGTTGGTTGGTAGCGACATCGTATTAATTCCTGCCGGCGTACCGCGTAAGCCGGGCATGGATCGTTCTGACCTGTTCAACATGAACGCAGGCATCGTTAAGAATTTAGTACAAGGCGTTGCTGACAACTGTCCAGACGCTTGTGTTGGTATCATTACCAACCCGGTCAACACAACGGTTCCAATCGCTGCTGAAGTCCTGAAAAAAGCAGGCTGCTACGACAAGCGTAAATTGTTCGGCGTGACCACTCTGGACGTTATCCGTTCAGAAGCCTTTGTTGGCGAATTGCGCGGCTTAAACCCAGCAAACGTTAACGTACCGGTTATCGGCGGTCACAGCGGCACAACCATTCTGCCATTGCTGTCACAAGTTGAAGGTGTTGAGTTTACTGAGCAAGAAATCAAAGACTTAACTCACCGCATTCAGAACGCAGGTACGGAAGTGGTTGAAGCCAAAGCCGGCGGCGGATCAGCTACCCTTTCTATGGGGCAGGCAGCAGCACGTTTTGCACTGTCATTGCTGAAAGGCTTACAAGGCCAGGACACTATTGAGTGCACCTACGTTGAAGGCCCGGGCGACAACGCCAAGTTCTTCGCACAACCTGTACGCTTAGGCAAAAACGGCGCCGAAGAAATTCTGTCTTACGGCAAGCTAAGTGCTTTCGAACAAAAATGCATGGACGACATGCTGGACGGCCTGAAAGGCGACATCCAAACTGGTATCGACTTCGCCAGCTAAGCTTTCAGCAATCCGCTCTTGAAAATATTGGGGCGGGCCAGCATTGGCTGGCCATTGCAGGTTATCTTCCGAAAGACGCCTGCAAGTACGTCCCTGTAAGGCTTGGGCAGCGCCATCCTTGGCGCTGCACACTTTCTCCAGATAAACCTGCAATGACTTTTCGCCAATACTGATCCACCCCAACATTTCCACGCTACTTACTGAAGAGTGCTTCTCAGGCTCAATGTTTAAATATCTCAACTGAAACAGAGTGTTGGTTGTGAGTTATCAGGCTACGGAAATGGTTGATGGGGCAGGGTGTTGGCTTGTAAGCGTTAAGAGTGTTGAGGGCTTCCGTGGCGGAGTGTCGGCGAAGGCTACAGAGTTGATTGGAAATGCATAAAGCGGGAAGGGTTCTGTTTCGGAGGTGTGTAGCGCCATGGATGGCGCTACCCAAGCCCTACAGGGAAGTACTTGCGGGCGTCCTCCGAAACAGAACCCGATCCCCCAAGGCATTTCTTTCCTCCAAGCCTGCCTAAGCCACTCGGTCGACTGCCAGGTGGGTTAGGGCGAGTAAGGCTTGTTTGTAGTCAGAGTCCGGCAGTTCGCTTAAGCATTGGCGTGCTTGTTCGGCGGATTCTAGCGCTTGGTTACGGGTGTACTGTAGTGCGCCTGTGCGCTCCATAGCAGTGAGTACGGTTTGTAAGTGCTCACGTCCGTCGCCTTGTTCAATGGCTTCACGAATCAGCTTTTGTTCTGTTTCGTTGCCGTGCCACATGGCGTAAAGCAACGGTAGTGTTGGTTTACCTTCTGCTAAGTCATCTCCGGCATTCTTACCCATAGATTCGCTGTCCGCGGTGTAATCCATCAAGTCATCGACTAACTGAAACGCGGTGCCAAGGTAACGACCGTAATCGGCCAGTTGCTGGGTTACTTTCTCGTTTTGCGCGGTGAGCACGCCCGCTAATTCGGTGGCCGCCTCAAATAACTTAGCGGTTTTGCCGTATATCACATTAAAGTAGCTGGCTTCTGAAGTATCGGGGTCATTGCAGTTCATTAACTGCAGCACTTCACCTTCAGAAATAATGTTCGTGGCGTCTGCTAAAATACGCAATATTCGCAGTGAATCTAAATCGACCATTAACTGAAAAGCGCGGGTATAAAGGAAGTCACCAACTAAAACACTGGCTTCGTTGCCGAATACGGCATTGGCGGTTTTCCGTCCGCGGCGCAGCTCTGATTCGTCCACAACATCGTCGTGGAGCAGAGTCGCGGTATGGATAAACTCGATAATTGTAGCAAGTTTGCGATGATCGTTACCGTCATAACCCAAAGCGCGGCAGGCGAGTATAGCAAGCAGTGGGCGTAAGCGTTTACCGCCACTGTTGACAATATAAAGGCCTAACTGGTTAATTAAGGCAACGTCCGATTGAAGTTGTTCACCTATTAAGGCATTAACACCAAGCATATCGTCTTTGGTTAATGCGTTAATGGACTGCATATCCATCATAGATATCTGTTTATTTACAAAATTTAACGGAAAGGAGATGGTACACTATTTATAGCGGCGCGGAAACTCAAACCGCGGTCAGCAGCGTAGCCCTTAAGTTCAAATTAAGGGTTGCGATCATTGGCGGGATTACGTACAATTCGCGCCCTGATTTGAATTTGGATGCCCAATAGGGTTGTGGAGAATAATATGTACGCAGTATTCCAAAGTGGCGGTAAGCAGCACCGTGTGTCTGAAGGCCAAATCGTCCGCCTGGAAAAACTGGAAGCAGCTACCGGTGATGTAGTTGAATTCGACCAGGTTTTGATGGTTTCTGACGGCAGCGATGTAAACATCGGTGCTCCGTTCGTGTCCGGTGGTAAAGTGAAAGCGGAAGTGATTGATCACGGTCGTGGCGATAAAATTAAAATCGTTAAGTTCCGTCGTCGTAAGCATTCTCGTCGTCAACAAGGCCATCGTCAGTGGTTCACGGAAGTGAAAATCACTGGTATCAACAGCTAATTAAGGAGTAACTTCATGGCACATAAAAAGGCTGGTGGTTCTACTAAAAACGGTCGCGACTCAGAGAGTAAACGTCTCGGTGTTAAGCGCTTCGGTGGTGAGTCTGTATTAGCAGGCAACATCCTGGTTCGTCAACGTGGTACTAAGTTCCATGCAGGAGCTAACGTTGGCATCGGTAAAGACCACACATTGTTTGCAACCTCAGAAGGCAAAGTGTCTTTTGACGTGAAGGGCAGCAAAAACCGTAAATTTGTGAGCGTTATTACTGACTAATAACGTGAACATAAACTGAAAAGTTTCGGTTCTGAAAGCCCTGCCTTACGGCGGGGCTTTTTCATATGTGCTAGAATTTTGCACAGTATTCTATAAGTGATAAGTAGCAGATTGCGATGAAATTCGTTGATGAAGTAGAAATCCGCGTAGACGCGGGTGACGGTGGTAATGGTTGTATCAGTTTCCGTCGCGAGAAGTACATTCCCAAAGGCGGCCCTGATGGCGGCGATGGGGGCGACGGTGGTGACGTCTACCTGGAAGCAGATGAGAACCTGAATACCCTGATTGACTATCGTTTTGAGCGTTTTCACAAAGCTGAACGCGGAAAAAACGGTATGGGCAAAAACTGCACCGGCAGGCGCGGTAACGATATCGTGTTGCCTGTTCCTCCAGGCACACGTGCTACCGACATTGACACTGGCGAAGTTCTTGGCGATCTGACAAAACATGGTCAGCGTTTAATGGTAGCCAAAGGTGGCTTCCATGGCCTGGGCAATACACGCTTTAAAAGCAGTGTTAACCGTGCGCCCCGCCAGAAAACTGACGGTACGCCAGGCGAAGTACGCCCGCTGAAGCTGGAACTGATGTTGTTGGCTGATGTTGGCTTGTTAGGCATGCCGAACGCAGGCAAGTCCACCTTTATTCGCTCCGTATCGGCTGCGCGGCCAAAAGTAGCGGATTATCCGTTTACTACCCTGATACCTAATTTAGGTGTGGTCCGTCCGGCACCGCACAATAGTTTTGTTATTGCTGATATTCCTGGTCTTATTGAAGGTGCCGCGGAAGGGGCCGGGCTTGGTATACAATTCCTGAAGCACCTGGAGCGTTGCGGCTTATTGTTGCACCTGGTCGACTTAGCGCCTTTTGATGACACCGATCCTGCCGAGCAGGCGCGTATTATCATCAACGAACTGGAAAAATACAGTCCTAAGCTGGCGGAAAAGCCGCGTTGGCTGGTTATTAATAAAGTTGACTTACTACTGGACGAAGAGATCCAGGAAAAAGTGGATGAACTGGTTAAAGCCCTGGACTGGGACGGCCCTGTGTTCCAGATTGCCGCGCTGGAAGGGCGTGGCAGTGATGCGCTTTGTCGGGAAGTGATGTCTTATCTGGAAACCCTGCCTGCACCGGATACCGAGAAGCAGGAAGAAGCTGACCCGGTCGAATTTATGTGGGACAGCTACCACGAAGAGGTTCTGGAAGAGACGCTGGACGACGATGAAGATGACGACGATGATGATGATGATCACGACGTTGAAGTTATTTATCAGAAGTAGCCTGACATTTATGTCAGGTGAGATATTTGCCCTGACGTAAATGTCAGGCTACGCATTAAGGGCATCACCGAATGAAAATATCGCTTGTGGTCGCAATGGCGGAAAATCGGGTTATCGGAAAAGACAATAAAATGCCATGGCACCTTCCCGATGAGTTGCAGTATTTCAAAAAAATTACCTTGGGTAAGCCAATTGTTATGGGGCGCCGAACTTTCGAATCAATTGGCCGCCCCCTACCAGGACGCAAAAATATCGTTCTAAGTCGTCGAACGGATCGTTCGGAAAATCAGGACAGTCAGGTAGTTTGGGTCTCTGGGGTACAACAAGCTATAGCCGCTGCCGGGCCCGTCGATGAGGTTATGGTTATTGGTGGTGGAAAAATTTATGAAAATTTTTTGCCGTTGGCTGACCGACTATATGTTACGAAAATAGAACTAAATGTTGCGGGCGATACCTTCTTTCCTGATTATCACCAAGTCGGTGACTGGCAAGAGGTTGAGCGGCAAGACTTTGCCGCAGATGAGCGTAACTCGCATAATTTTACTACTCTTATTTTCGATCGAAAACGTTAATAAGAAGTTATAAATTCAGTGACTTACGACAATTTGAGCCCATTGCAGAGGGCTTGAGTTCGTAGTATCATCTTGATGAATTTTTGAACAATCTTGTGATGGGGTTTTAGATGAAAGCGATTGTATTAGGCACCATGATGGCTGCTGTAGCAGTAACTGGCGCAACTTTTTCGAAAAGCGCAGAGGCGAACCAACTGGCTTTGAGCTTATGCACATACGTACAGGGCGATGACACCATGCGTATGCGTAAGAAATTGCGCGACTCTCGTGTCCGTGTACGTGATATCTACACTGGTATTCAGTGTAATGGTCAAAGCTTACTGCAATTTGCAATGTCAAACGGTTCACAAGATATCGGCGAGTTCATTGTTGGTCGTCTATCTGTTGAAGAACTGAAAAGCTCTGGCGACTATGAGTGGGCTCAGGCTAACGGTCACGGCGGTAGTGCAATTGCCCAGGCTATTAAAGAGCGCGCCGGTCTTTAATAGCTGATCCGCTTTTTATTTTATTGAAACCCGCAACTCAGTTTGCGGGTTTTTTACATCTTCTAACAAATCAGTCAGTGACTTACCTTGTAATCCTCCCCTGTTCTCTACGACAATAGATCCGTTAAGCAGACAAACGGAATTATTATGAAACGATGGATGGTCTTATCTTTGCCATTACTGTTGCTGGGACTATTACCACTAAGCAGCTTGGCGCAAACTAAAACGACTGAGTCAACAAGTTGCTATTTGCCCGGGGTAAAAGAACAGTTACTTTGTGGAACCGTATCAGTCCCGGAAAACTACGCAGAGCCCGACGGTAAAAGTATTGGTATTTATTACGCCATTCTTCCCGCTGTGCAGGAAGGGGCAAAGCCCGATCCTATGTTGGTTTTGGCCGGCGGGCCGGGTCAGGCAGCAACAGAACTTGCACCCATGATTACTCGGATGTTTGAAAGTGTTCGTCAAAAGCGCGACATTTTACTGATAGATCAACGCGGTACGGGTAAAAGCCATCCACTGAAATGCGATATTCAGCGCCCCGACGAGTTAATCCGGGCGGACGATGAGCAAGATCTTGAAGCCTTAAGCCGCGAGTGCCAAAAGCAATATCCGGATACCGACACAACCCAGTATCACACCGTTAATGCGGTTAAAGATTTTGAGCGGGTGCGTGAACATCTCGGTATCGAGCAACTGAATTTGTACGGTGGCTCCTACGGCACACGCGTTGGGCTGACCTACTTACGGGAAGCGCCTGGTTCTGTCCGCACGGCAACTCTGGATGCTGTAGCGCCGCCTCAGGTAGTGATAGGCCCGTTCGGACAACACGGGTCCGATGCCTTTCAGGAAATGATAGAAGACTGCGCAGAACAAACGGCTTGTAACGAGAAGCTCCCGAACCTGGAACAAGATTATTATCAGGTGATGGATAAGTTACAAGAACAGGACGTTCTTTTGGACACAAGAGACCCTCTGTCTTTTGAGCCGCTGCAGATAAAGCTAACACCAGGCCGGTTCAGCTCCATTGTTCGAGTGGCCTTGTATCACCCAAGCACCCGACAGCTATTACCTTATGCTATTCATTCCGCTGCGGTGGGGAACTACCATGGCATTCTGGGGTTAATGGGCGGCACCATGTCGCAAAACAGTATTTATTTAGGACTGATGTTGTCAGTGGTTTGCGCTGAAGACTTACCCAGAGCAACCCCGGAACTCCTAAAAGAAGACGGAAATAATACGTTTATTGGCAGCCGTACCGGAGATGCCTTTATTGATATGTGCGCCGGTTGGGAGTCATCAACAGCACCGGGCTATTGGTCTGATCCAATTGTGAGCGATAAACCCGTATTGTTACTATCGGGTGAACTGGATCCGGTAACGCCACCAGAGTGGGGAGATTTAGCGCGACGTACATTACCTAACAGTAAACATTTGGTTGCACCGAATGCCAGTCACACCATTGCCAGCCATACCTGCGCCAATAAAATCATTGCGAAATTTATAGAGCAAGGCTCAGTTGAAAACATTGACGGTAGCTGTCTACAGAAGCAAAGACTGAAACCTTTTGTGCTGAACCAAAATGCAGCGGGGCTATAACGCATGATAAATGTAGAGGCACTGACAAAATCATTTAAGAACGTGCAGGCACTGGATTCTCTCAGTTTTCAGGCAAAAGACGGAGAAATAACCGGATTGCTGGGCCCTAATGGTGCGGGTAAGACAACCTGTTTGCGTATTATTTACGGGCTATTGCAAGCGGATACCGGCAAAGCCGAAATTGAAGGTGTTGATGCCAATCAGAACCCTATTGATGCGCGCCGCAATTTAGGCATATTTCCTGATAAGTTCGGGTTATATGAACGCTTAACGGTGCGGGAGCAAGTAGCGTACTTTGCCGGTTTGCACGGGCTTAAAGGCGAACAGCAGAAACAGGCGGTCGAGCAGGTAATAAATAAACTGGATATTGTCGAACTGGGAGACCGTCGTACTGCTGGTTTTTCTCAAGGCCAGAGAATGAAAGTTGCGCTCGCACAGGCACTGGTACACAGCCCTAAACATTTAATTCTGGATGAGCCCAGCCGCGGACTGGATGTTATGAGTACCCGAATTTTAAGGGACGTACTGCGTGAACAACGTGCGCAGGGTACCTGCATTTTGTTTTCCAGCCACGTGATGCAGGAAGTCGCCGCACTTTGCGACCGGGTGGTGGTTATGGCCAACGGTAAAGTTGCAGCAGAAGGTACGCCACAAGAGTTGTGCGACATGACAGGCGAAGAACAACTGGAAGACGCCTTCGTGAAAATTATTGGTACAGACGAGGGGATTGCGGCCTGATGAGTGCATTAACCTCCGTATGGAAAAAAGAGTTTCGAGACGCAATTCGTGATAAGCGCTCCGTTTTAGCAGCTATGTCGTATGCGTTTTTCGGTCCGTTACTCATGGCTGTTGCGTTCTTTTTTCTGATAACGCAGCTAACGGCCGAAGCCGATGTCGAAATTACTATTAAGGGTCAGGAGAACGCTCCCCAATTGGTTGAATTTCTGAGTGCAAATGGTGTGGTAGCTAAGCAAGATGAATGGGCAAAGACCGAAACACCCATCGTCTTGACCTTGCCGGAGAACTGGGAAGAAGGCATTCGTAAAGCTGAACCTGTGGAAGTGATACTGAAAGCTGATTGGTCAGCACAAAAACAGCAGACCGACATAAAGCGGGTGGAGCAAGCCGTGCAAGCTTATGCCAGCCAAATAGCCGCTTACCGTCTGACACTGCGTGGTATTGATCCACGCGTAGTGCAGCCTGTGCAGTTGCAAAAACAAGATTTGGCCACCCGAGGCTCAAAAGCCGCGATTATTATGGGCAGCGTGCTGGTGTTTATCATCCTGTCGGTGTTCTGGTCGGGTATGAACGTCGCAATCGACATCAGTGCTGGTGAACGCGAGCGCAACTCGTTAGAGTTTTTATTGAGCCAGCCGCTGAGTACCTGGGATATCGTCACTGGCAAAGCCCTGACCGCAACCACCTTCTCGCTGTTTGGCGCGATACTGTCGCTGGTGCTTATTCCCATTATCTTTGCTTATGTTCCTTTGCATGAAATAGGCATGAACGTGAACTTCAGCGTTGGCATGATGGTACTTATGTTTGTTCTGTTGGTGCCACTGGCTTTGCTGGCCACCGCTTTGCAGCTGTTTGTTTCTTTCCGGGCAAAGAACTTCAAAGAAGCGCAAACCTACATCAGCTTTTTGCTGATTATTCCCATGGCCGCATCGTTTGGCGTAGAATTCGCACGGCTCAAAAATCCCATACTCTACTATCTACCGCTAACCGGTCAGCATCAGGCCTTCTTGTCGCTCATACGCGGTGAAAGCGTCAACGTTATGGGCACCGTAGTCAGCGCAATAGCCACCCTGGCCGCCGCACTGCTGCTAATGAAATACATAGCCCGAATGCTCAAAAGCGAAAAAATCGTCTTTGGCCTATAGGGACAGGTTATTCACTTGTTTCGCTTGAGCATTGAATACTTCTGTGGCGGAGCCGCTACGAGCTCATCCATGAGGGCTTGACGAAGGCCATCCATGGCCTTCGACACTCCGCCACAGAAGTACTCAACACTCATAACGCTCACAAGCGAATAACCTGTCTTTCCGAGCCTATACTGATCGCATAAAGAAATTACGGGGTGAGGTGGTAGATAATAGTGAGCGCGTTAGACGGTTACAAGGGCTATTGTGGAGGTGTGCAGCGCCATGGATGGCGCTGCCCAAGCCCTACAGGGATGTATTCACGGGCGTCCTCCATAAAAGCCCTTGTAACCTCAGCGCTCGCCACCTTCCACCTGCCCCAGGGGTTAATCTCTTAGGCGACCGTAGTGGTAGTAGAGCCATTGGCCTAAGCGGCGGAAGCGCGGTAGTGGGAAGGGTTTTAATTGTGACTGGTAGTAGGGCAGTTCGGGCAGGGGGTGTCCCATGGCCGCTTCTGCCAGCCGTTGGCCGGCTAAGGCGGTAAAGCTCACGCCTGCACCGCAGTAGCCCATGCTGGCGTAGATATTGTCTTTCACATTGCCTATCCGTGGGTAGTCATCCAACGACACACTGACCCAGCCGCTCCAGAAATGCTCCCACTCGTTCACTTCCCGCAGCTGCGGGAAAGTCTGGTGTAATGCTGCCAGCAGGCGCTTTGCGTAAAGTGGATTGCCGGCACTTTTTCCCTGAATGGCCCCCCGGCCGCCAAACAGCAGACGGTTATCGGGCAGTAAGCGAAAGTAATATTTCAGAATGCGAGTATCCATCATGGCGTATTGCGGAGACAGTCGAATACTCTCAACTTGAGTTTCAGTCAGCGGTGGCGTAGTAATAATGCTCGACAGTACCGGTAGCGAGCGACTGGCAAGCTCAGGCAGTAATTGCCCTGAGGTATAGCCGTTAGAACAAACTAACAGCTTACGGGCGCGTACAGCGCCTTTAGCGGTTTGCAAATACACGCCTTTGCCGCCAAGCGACACAGCGGCGGTTACCGGACAATGTTCAACTAACTGCGCACCTGCAGAGGACGCCCGTCGGGCCGTAGCCGCAGCGAGTAACATAGGGTTAAGCGCAAAGCAGTCTGTGAAGCGCAAGGCCGAGTGGGCCTGGGGACTGGCAATAATGGCCGAAAGTTCCTCCCGGGTGAGCCACTCAACGGGTTGGTTAAACCGTTTCAGTTGCTCATATTGTTGCTTTAATGGCGCAATAGCACTGGGGCGGTGAGCAATTTTAAGATACCCCCCGTGTTGGCGCTGACCGTGTTGCGGGCACTCACGCAGGGTTTCCTCAACTAATTGAAGCGCGGTTTGGTGTTCGCCTGCAATGCCACGTGCCGTCTCTTCACCGAAACGCTGCGCCCAGGCAGATAGTCCCAAACGACCGGTACTTTTCATCACAAACCCGGCATTACGCGAGGAGCAACCCCAGGCTAACTGGTTAGCTTCAAAAACCGCAACGGAGCGCCCGTTCTCAGCCAAAACCCGTGCCGCATTTAAGCCCGTATAACCCGCACCAATAATCGCAAATTCCACTTCCTCCGGCGCATCCACACACTCCGGAAAGTCAGCCCGCGTATGCTGCTGCCAGTAACTCGCCTCAGGCGCATCACGCGGCCCCGGAGGCCCATCAACCAAAGGATCATACATAATCACCTACCTAGTAAAGCGGAGAAGGGCAGGTTGCTCACTTGTTTCGCTTGAGCATTGAAGGCCTTGATGGCGGAGACGCTACGAGCTCATCCATGAGGGCTTGACGAAGGCCATCCATGGCCTTCGACACTCCGCCATCAAGGCCTTCAACACTCGTAACGCTCCCAAGTGAGCAACCTGCCCTGCTAGAATATACGGTAAATTGCGGCGGGTACGTAAGGTGTCAGGTAGTGAGCGCGCCCGACGGTTGCAGTGGGCTACTATGGAGGTGTGCAGCGCCATGGATGGCGCTGCCCAAGCCCTACAGGGATGTATTCACGGGCGTCCTCCATAGTAGCCCATGTAACCTCAGCGCTCGCTATCTGGCTCCTTACGTATCAAACCGCAGTAGCATTTCGCCGGCGTTGCAGTAGCAGGTGCCGTCGCATACCGGGCAGTAATAGCCGTCTTCAACTGAGGCTTTGTACCAGCGTTTTTCGTGTTGCTTAATCATTTCGCCACCGCAGCGGGTAAAGTATTCATACGCGCTGTTTTTAGGGCTTTGCATCCAAATGTGTGCAAGTCCACCCCGGCAACCCAGCTGCTTGGCAGCTTCAATACTGCGATGCAGCAGGCCTTTGCCTATACCTAACCCGCGCGCTTTTTCTGATACTGCGGCACACTTAAAGTAGCACAGTTTGTCAGCGCTAATCGGCCAGGCGTCGGGTGTGCAAAAGTCATCAATAGGCCATTGGCCGGGCGCCAGGGTAATTCGTATACCTAAGGGCGTATCACCGCGCAGGGCAATCCAGTTGAGTTGTACGTCACCTACGGTACCGGCATCCAGATACTGTTGAAAACTGTCTTCGTTCAGGTAGTTGTCACCATGAACTTCATTGGCCAGATCAATAACGGCCGCCGAATCGGCAGCCGTTATTTGACGATAAATAATATCGCTCATTAGTAACGGTAAAGGTCAGTCTTAAACGGACCTTCTTCATTTACGTGGATATAAGCTGCCTGCTCACCCGTTAGCTTGGTGATGACACCACCAAAACCCTGCACCATGTAACGCGCAACTTCTTCGTCCAGCTGCTTCGGCAGAACTTCTACGCGCAAGTACTCTTCCTGCTGCTTCGCGTCCATGTCCGAAAACTTCTGTTCAAACAAGTGAATTTGAGCCAGCACCTGGTTAGCGAAGGAACCATCCATAATACGGCTTGGGTGCCCGGTGGCGTTACCCAGGTTCACCAGGCGCCCTTCGGCCAACAGGAGTAGGTAATCGTTATCGTCGTCTGAGCGGTAAATCTTGTGCACCTGTGGCTTAATTTCTTCCCAGCGCCAGTTTTTACGCATAAAGGCCGTATCAATTTCGTTATCAAAATGGCCAATGTTGCAAACCAGAGCCGTCGGTTTCAGTGCGGCCAGCATGTAACGGTCGCACACGTCCATATTACCGGTGGTGGTCACAATCAGGTCGGTGTTGCCGAGCAAGTCTTTATTGATGTTTTCGCCGTTACCGGTGTTTTTGCCTTCAAGGTAAGGAGACACCACTTCAAAGCCGTCCATGCACGCTTGCATCGCGCAAATCGGATCAATTTCGCTGATCTTAACAATCATGCCTTCCTGACGAAGGCTGGCGGCAGAGCCTTTACCCACATCGCCATAACCCACAACCAGAGCTTTCTTGCCTGACAACAGGTGGTCAGTAGAGCGCTTAATGGCGTCGTTTAGCGAGTGGCGACAGCCGTACTTATTGTCGTTTTTCGACTTAGTCACGGCATCGTTAACGTTAATAGCCGGAACTTTTAACGTGCCTTTTTCCAGCATGTCCAGCAAACGGTGAACACCCGTAGTGGTTTCTTCGGTAATGCCGTGTACGTTGTCCAGCATTTGCGGGAACTCGTCGTGGATCATCAGAGTTAAATCACCGCCGTCATCCAAAATCATATTGGCGTCCCAAAGCTCGCCATCTTTGTGGCACGTTTGCTTCAGACACCAGTCATATTCTTCTTCGGTTTCGCCTTTCCAGGCAAATACCGGAACGCCTGCAGCTGCCATGGCTGCTGCAGCGTGGTCCTGAGTGGAGAAAATGTTGCACGACGACCAGCGCACTTCTGCGCCCAGCTCAAGCAGAGTTTCAATTAACACTGCTGTCTGGATGGTCATGTGGATACAACCAATGATGCGAGCGCCCGACAGCGGCTTACTGTCAGCGTATTTACGGCGGATAGTCATCAACGCCGGCATTTCAGATTCTGCAATCGCAATTTCCTTGCGACCCCATTCAGCTAAGCTAATATCTGCAACTTTGTAGTCTTGCCAATCTTCTGCACTCATAGCGACTCTCTTTTTCAATGAATTTTTCAGTAAACTGAATTATCAAATTCAGGCGGTTTGATTCTGCATAACGCGTTCAATTAACTGCTGCTGACGGTCTTTGTCCAGTCGCGCACCAAACTCGGTCACCAGTTCAGCCGCCGCGTGGCTGGCTAAACGGCCTGCGTCTTCTAACGACATATCACGCGTTAAACCATACAGCATAGCACCTGCAAACATATCGCCGGCACCATTGGTATCAATAGCTTTAACCGGTACGCCCGGAATATGAACCTGGCGTTCGCGGTTGGCAATTAAGGCACCATCTTTACCTAGAGTAATAGCAACCGTGTCTGCCTGCTTAAGTAATACGGACAAAGCGGCCTGAGGATCGTCCTTGCCAGTTAATAATTCTGCTTCTTCCCGATTACAGAACATTAAATCGACACCCCCTTCCAGTATTTCATCAATACCGTCACGGAAAAATTTGACCATAGCCGGGTCGGAACAGGTCATGACCAGTTTCGTCTTGTTCTCGCGAGCCACTTTCTTTGCGTGCTGAATGGCGCCACGGGCTATCTCAGAGGTAATTAAATACCCTTCAATATAAAGGTAATTAGCCGCTGCAATCGCATCGTCGTCAATTTCAACTGTGGATAAGTCGGCAGTAATACCCAGATGGGTTCGCATTGTGCGTTCTGCGTCCGGGGTCACCATCACCAGGCAACGACCGGTAATACCCGGATTCTGTTGCTGCTTCAGGCTGGTTTCTATGCCGACTTGCTCTAAGTCCTGCCGGTAGAACATACCCGCTTCGTCATCCGCCACTTTACAACAATAGTAGGCTTTACCGCCAAATTGAGCAAAAGCAACCAATGAGTTAGCGGCCGAGCCACCACCACACTGCTTCTTTAATTCACCCAACTCACTCAGTTCGGCAATGAGGGTATTTTGAGCGTCTTCATCAATCAGCTCCATCATGCCTTTTTTTAAATTGTGCTTCTGCAGGAAGTCCTCAGTGACCTCAAACTCCTGATCCACCAGCGCATTGCCAATGCCGATTACATCAATGGTTTTCATAGTATTAAATGGTTGCCTTATTAGGGCGCGTAGTATACCCGATGAGTCCGTCAGGGTCGATAAATGAACAAGACTAAAAGTGTAATAACCAGACAAGTGACAAAAAACAGCTGCCACTGCCTTTGCCAGCGCAGCGCTCTGGGTAATAACAACTCGGGCGGACGTCCGTCAAAACGTTGCCGTGCAACCCGAACCCCCTGAACTTGTATAGGGCCACCCAGGCCCACCCGGTGACAATAGCTGAAACTCTGCAACCAACTGAGCAGTACCGTTGGAAACAGGGCGTTACGGTTTAATGATTTTAGTTTGGGCTTATCTCGCTGAAACAGAGCCATAAAACGCGCCGCCAGAGAGAGCAAAAAGGACGGTAAAAAGTGTGTGATGGTGTAAAGCCAGTGTGTGGTCGCGCCAAAGTATCGATAGCGCGGCTGCGCAACCGGCCATACCTGGGTTAATTCCACTAACGTACGTATGCCAAGTGCAGCGAGCGGGCCACCGGCGAACCAAAATAATAAGGGGGTGAAACGGTGCTCCAGAATACTGGATGCGCGCAGTTCCAGGCTGGTTTTAGCTATGCCGTGTTCACTTAATAAATCACAGTCACGCCAGGTAATGCGACTTAGCCAGGCTCGGGCGGCGTTTTTCCTGCCTCGCTGTAAGTGGCTGTCGGCCAGTTTAACAGCCTGGTTTACCGGCTGCTGGCGCAAGCTAACCAGTAAAATCAACCAACCAACGGCCAGCGACACTTCCGCTCCGGCAAAAACAATGGCGGCCGGCAACAGCACCAGCAACGACATTGTGAGCCAGGCCAGGAAGCCTGCCAGTCGTTGCTGACGAACTGAGCGTCCGGGTTTATTCACCTTGGAGCTCAGGTAGGACGCCATTAGCCGGAAAACGGCAAGTGGGTGCCACTGTTCCGGCCAGGGAAACCAGCGCTCAGCCAATAGCGCCAGCAGAGCCAGCGCTACAGGGGATAACAGCAGTTGGGTTAATAACTCGGTGTTCATGGCACTATACTGCCACGGAGCGCATCACTCGGCAATCACGTGGCAATCAAGCGGCAATCGGCTGGTTGTCTTTGTTCTTATTTGTCGGTACGGCAGCGCGGACGTGTTCCGCCTGACGAATTTTTCCGTGAATGTAGTCGTGCAGTTCAGCCAAACGATAGCCCGGTTTTGCTTTAAACCGCAAAAACGGGAGTCCGGCAGCGGCCAGAGTGTTTTTCAAAAACAAGTTGCGTTTCTGCTGGTTCATGGAAGACTGGCTGGGCTCGAGCTCTATGGCTGCCTTAACTTCCATGGTGTTAATGTCGCACAATACATAGTCAAGAATACGTTGGCTGGCTTTATTGTGTGCGTCTTTGCGAGCAGTGGAGGATAACCCGGAACGAACAGAAACAATATCACTTAAGCGGACTTTAGTGAAAATTCGAAAGTCATCGCCAACTGATTTTTCCAACAACGTCAGAAACTGGTCTTCCTGAGCGGTGCACAGTGCGGCATCTTTCAGCTTGTAAGGGTAGGGCACATAGTTTTCAGACATTCGGCTGGCAATAATAGCCACCGCAATTAACACCACAACAAATAACAACAGGATAATTTCCATTTTCACACCTCATCAGAAAATTGACGCTCTGTGAGGTATGAAGCAAAAGCTATGCCACTAATGGGCATTAATGGAAATTATCTCAATTGGGTTAGGTTGAGTAACCGCCGGGAATGCCCTTGGTCGTGACACTAACAGCATCGTGCGCGTGCAGAGACTCGTAATGGTTAACTCGTAACCAGAAGTCGCGGAAGTGCGACATTTGGTTCAGTTGGTGCTGTAAGCGACGTGAAGCGTCCTCGCAGAACATCAGATTTTGACCATTTAAGCGGGCGAATTCCTGCTCGTCTTCGCGTTTAACGGCAGCTTGAACCGGTGTTTTAAGGGCATCTTCAATGGCGTCAATAAGTTCCACGATAGGGAAGTCGTTCACGGTTTCACTCAAGGCCACTTTTACTTCAGCAACGGAACGTTGACTGTGTGGTGTTGCGACAATACCTTCGGTAGAGCCTAACCATTCATGCAAAGTATCTGCATCCACTTGCTCCTGACCGGCAAACTTTTCGCTGAACGCATCCTGGATTAATTGACGCGCTAAAGCAGCAGAGCATGGGCAGGTTGATGAGTAAGGTACATCAACGGACAACTCCAGCTTGAGCTGGCCTGTGTCATAGCGACCGGTTAAGCTCACCGGGTATGCTTTCCAGCCCTGCTTTTTGCTAATCAGCGACTTGCGACGCAAATGGTAGTCAAATTCGAATTTGATGAAGGCCCGGTTACTAATGTCTTTATGGCTTTCAATAAAGTCATTCAGTAATTGCTTCATCGAATCATGACTGAGCTCACCTTCGGTTGATAGTTTGTCCAGCAATAAATACAGGCGAGACATGTGGATACCCTTGGTTTTAGGGTCCTTTAAGTTGACGAAAGCTTCCACTTTGGCTGCTACAGGGCGTTCAGACGCACCGGCCGCAGCGACCATTAATGGAACTTCAATGTTGCTCATGCCAACCCAATCCAAGGCTCCCTCTGTCTGGGCCTGCGTTTGGTTGGCTACGTCGGGCATAACTGTTGGCATTCGTTGTGAACTCCAAGTCTCGTGAATATTGTCCGGTCAGTTTGATCTTGATCAAGTTGACTCAGTCTAAAGGTGGGCATTATATCGCAGAATTTAACCAGGTGACACCGATTGCCCTAATCGATTCTCTCTGCACAGTGGTTGACTAAAAACAGGAATACGCCGAGGATAGGGTTTTGGATTGATGGAGCAGATAAAATGGCAGAAAAACCGGACATTGATACAGAGTTGTTGCAGCAGTATATCGATTCACTGGGTATTGAGGGCGTAAGGGCAACTCTGACAACCTTTGACGGTATTATTCAAAGCTACGCCAAGTTACTGCACCAGGCGGCTAAAAACCGTAATGAAGAGGAACTGCGCAACCAGGCGCATAAAGTCAAAGGGGCCTGCAGTTCGGTTGGCTTAACCGGTTTGTCTAAAATGATGGAAAAAGTGGAAAAAGACGACTGGGAATGGCCTACAGTGGAACGGCAGCTGATTGAATGGGCCGATGCGGTCATACCACACCGGCAGCAACTTGAAGCCTGGCTAGCGACGCATCACTGAGCCTGCTGGTCAACCTCACCAATAAACCGATAACCTTCACCATGGATGGTGGTAATGAGGTTTGGCGTTTCCGGATGCGATTCGAAATGCCGGCGAATGCGACGAATAGCCACATCGACCGTACGATCATTCGGGCGCAGTTCGCGGTCTAACATACGTTTCACCAATGTCTCACGGTCAAGAATACGTCCCGGATTTGATAAGAACAGTTCTAACGCGCGGTACTCACTTTTCGGCAGACGGAACATCTGGTTTTCTGGTGAATACAGGCAGCGGCTGTCACTGTTTAAGCGCCATCCGTGGAACTGAAATTCAACACTGTTGTTTTCTACCGGGTTGCTTGAGCGCGAGGCTTCAATACGGCGGCACAGGTTACGTACCCGAATGGTCAGCTCTTTTGGATTGTAAGGCTTAATAAGGTAATCATCAGCCCCCAGTTCAAGTGCCAGCAAACGATCATCTTCGCTGTCGCGGCCGGTCAGGAAAATTAATCCGATATTGTCGCTTTCGCGAAGTGATTCCGCTAATTCCAGACCGTTTTTGCCTGGCAAGTTGACGTCCATAATAACAACATCAACACGTTCCTGACGCATGATGTTTTCCATTTGCAGGCCATCAGCAGCATCAAAAACTTCGTAGCCTTCTTGCTGGAACAGACGGGTCAGGGTCTGGCGAGTAACAACTTCGTCTTCAACAATCAGTATTCTGGCATTCATAAGCGTTGATTTTCCCGGAAAGTTCGTCGCTGAGCGTACGGTGTTGAACTTATATTTATAAAAGTTATGACGTTACATTATGACTTTTGTTTGAGATTTTTCAAGCATTGCTGACCAAAGTAACAGGGAAACGAACAATAAACTCTACCCCATTCTTTTCCTCGCTGAAGAAGTGGATACTTCCTCCTAATACCTGGGTTACCAGGTTGTATACCAAATGAAGGCCGAGTCCGCTTCCTCCCGAGCCGCGCTTGGTCGTGACAAAGGGATCAAATATCTTACGGCTGATATCGCCTGGAACCCCTTTGCCGTTGTCGCTATACACCATTTCAAGTTCGTTGTCGCTCAGCATGTTAAAGCTGATATTAATCTGCCCGCTATCGTATCCGTCGAAGGCGTGGATCATCGAATTAACAATTAAATTCATCAGCACCTGGTTAAGCGGCCCCGCTTTCGCCCGCACTGTTAAATTAGAGGGGCAGGCAATATGAATCGGAAACTTTTCAAGGTCCAGGCGCCGCGGTTTTACAGAAATCAGTACGTCGTTTAAAAAGGACGGAAGGTGAATGTCACGATCAATTTCCGAGGACTGGTCTACCGCCACCTGCTTAAAGCTGGTGACCAAATCGGCTGCACGGCCTAAGTTACGGTAGATAATTTGTAAGTTCTCGTCACAATCACTTAAAAAACGCTCAAATTCGGACGTTGAAATGCGTTTTTCGTCGAACTTCTCTTGCATAACCGTCAGCTTATCCTGCAGCAGCGTCGATGCGGTAACCGACAAGCCAATAGGTGTATTCACTTCGTGGGCAATGCCGGCAACCATGTCGCCCAGCGAGGCCATTTTTTCTGACTCAACCAGTTGCCCCTGATACTGATGCAGCTGCTCCAGCGTTTTTAACAGCTCACTGTTGGATTCTTTTAACGCCTGCGTGCGCTGAGTGACCTGGCGTTCCAGTTCCGTGTTGAGCTGGCTGGCTTCTTCCTCGGCCCGGCGTTGACGGCTAATGTGCTGCTGTACACGGTCAAGCATGGTGTTAAAGGCATGCGCCATCATGTCAAACTCAACCAGCTGCGAAGGGGCCAACCGCAAAGAGTAGTTCTTGTCCCGCGCCACTTGAGAAATCACATCAACCACCGAGTCCAGCGGCGTTACAATCGTTCTTCGTAATCGCAGAGTTGCCAGCCAACAGGTCAGAATGGTCAGTACGAAAACCACACTGGCAACGGCTATAGAACGCCACATAAATAGGCGAGACTGTTCCAGCGAGGCGCGCAAATAAACAAAACCAATCACTTCGTCATCCAGTACCACCGGCTGCGATACTTCAATGTAACCGTCGTTAACTTGGGGCGTAATCAGTTTATCCAGTTTTGAGAATCGGGCCGGAATAGGCGCCAGGCCCTGTTTATTGTAACTGGAAAAGAACGTGAGCTCGTTACTGGTTTCATCCATTTTATACACGTGAACGTGCTGTATAAAGTCGGTATTTTCTAAAGAGTTTAAGCGTTGTTTTTCGGTGGCGTTATCATCAAAAACCAGACTGCTGGCGGCGTTACCGGCCACAATGCGAGTGTAAGACAGCGCTTGATCCCGCAACGACTCTTCGTATTGGGCAACCTGACTGACAATGTTAATGGTAAAGCCGACAAGAAGCGCGAAGCTGGTAACCAACAACACGATATAAATCAGTATGCGCTTCAATGAAATGGTATGCATTCAGTCTACAGCTCAGTCTCTGAAAAAAGTTTGTTTATATATGTTAGCAAAGCGTTAACAAAAAAGGCATCGCTTAAACAAAAAAATTAGTTATTTATCGATAAGTGGCATGGTAAACGCGATAGCGACCATCGTCAGCAAGTGTATCGCAGTGGCCAAAAAACGTTTCAATGACCTCAGGCCAGGGCAGAAAACGGTTCGCCACTATTCTCAAAATCCCTTTCTTATTAAGGTGTTGCTTTGCACTTTGAATAAATGCCCTGGCTATTTCATAGTCAATTTTTTGTCCGGTATGAAATGGGGGGTTACTCAGTATAAAATCAAATTTTCCTGCCTCTTCGGGAATGCCGTCAGCTAAACACAATTGCACATTTTCCTGCTCTGCTGCTAGCGTCATCTGGCTTGCGGCAATGGCAATAGGACTCACATCGCAGGCCATAAGTTCCGTTGCTGATGCGTGTATATGTTTTGCAATAACGCCTGCGCCGCAAGCAAAATCAAGCCCGCGGCCTGCCGGTAAATTACTGGTGTACTGCAACAGTAGCTGAGTCGCCGGATCAATATGGTCGCGGCTGAACACGCCGGGCAAGGTCACAAACGACAGCGTTTTGCTATTAAGCTCATAAGACAGTGTGCGCGCATAGTTGACTAAGGGCTGAGGCTGGTGTGGCTGCTCATTGCGTGCACTGGAAAACAACAGGCAATGGTTAGCCGATGCCAGTTTTTGTGCAGGGCGCAGCCAGTCAGGCAGCTTATTCATGAGCGGCTTAATGCCAGAGCGTTTTTCACCAGCAAACCAGATTGGTGTACTCGACGGCAGCGCGGCCAACTGCTCCAACAAATAGTGGTTCAGCTCTTTTTCTTTCGCTACTAACAGTAAAATGCCGTCGTACTTTTCCAGGTCAGGCGCCTGCGCCTGGCAAAATACGTCGCGCCCGGCCAGTTCCCATTGGGCTGCATGCCCCGCATGAAAACACCAGGCTGAGGCGTTACTCAAGGCTGCCAGCTCTGCGCCGCCAGGATGAATAATCAATAATGAACCATTATTCCAGGGCTGGGCAGACTGCCTGCCCAACAGAGATAAAATTGCTGATGACATAGTGATGGTTAACGGCTTAGGTTAAGCTGTCTACTCGTAGTTGTTTGTCCTGAAGTAAGAACATTGTACCATTTCGATGCTCTTTAATGCGCAGACTTTTCTCTTTGAATAAAAACAAAATGCCCGGGAATACTTCTTTACTGGCCATAGTGCGCAGTACCGGGTGGTTTTCAAAGGCTTCCAGTACGGAGTCGATGCTGGTCCGGGTCGTGACAATACGCGCTTTTAACTTGCGCAGTTCGTTTTTCAGCTTAGTTTCGTACTCCCGCTTTTTAGCTCCGTCTTCCAGCTTATCGCAGCGGTCAAGCCCTTGTTGCACGACCTTTACCCGAGCCAGAGTTTTGGCCAGAACTCCGCGCATATTCTTTAAGTGTTCGAGAGACTGCGGATCCACCGGCGGCAGTGACCAGTAAATTCTCGTTTTGGTTCCGGCGGGCGCTCCCAACTGACCACAGTAAATATGATCACAGGTTTCAATGGTGCCACCAATGAGTTTACCGCGGGCCGCGCGGCCTTCGCCGCCAATGGCTAATGGCCCCCGGGTTATCACATGACAGTGAGTTAACTGTTTGTCGGTATGCACACCGTTTTGTGCATCAAAGCAGGAATACTGGGCGTAGGCACACCAGATAGAGCCACCGGCAACCAACTTGGTAGAGACATCCGGTATCCAGTCATCCGCATCTTCGTCGTGCTCGGCTGTTTCGCCGGAATTCAGTAAGCGACCAATGCAGCCCTTGCGTACCGTAATGTTGCCCTCGGCGTGAAGTTCGGCTGAATCGACATACCCGCCGACGGTAATGTCACCAGAGCAGGTCACTTTCATGCCTTCGCTTACATTGCCGCTGACAATAACGCTGCCTTTAAACTTAACGTGCCCGGTGGACACATCCACGTTGTTTAACTGCATCACGTCATCAACCTGCACGCTGTTATCATTAAAACTGGGCATGCCGGTGCGCTCAGCAATAATCATATTTGCGTCAGTATCGCTAATGCGGGTGCCTTCGCCGGGTTTAAAGTCGCGATCTTCACCATCATTTGCCGGCAGTTCCTGACCAAATACGGTAAAACCGGGACGTCCTTTGCTGGGCGGAATTTTTTGCAGTAAGGGTTGCTCGGGGTCGACGGTCACTTCGGCCCCTAAATCACGCATATCAACGGTTCCGTCTTCGCGTGACTGGGGTCGCAAAACACGTTTGCGGGCATCATCGGTCAGAGGTTTAAATTTGGCGTTACTGCCGTTAATGGGGTATTTACCTTTAGCGACGGTAACCGAAAGCTCAGCGCCCGGTGGTGCCTCGCTGGTGTGTTCAACCAAAGCGTCAATGGCTTTTCGCTGAATACCCGAGGTTACTTTTTTCTCTTTTAGCTTGGCAATAATGGCTTCTTGAGTTAACGCTTTGCCGCCATAGCCAACAATCGCACTGGCGGTTGCCCGCATATCATCGTCACTGACTTGTAATGCGAGGTCAGCATCAAAAATTTCAGCAATAATGACCTGAAAAGGGATGCTGCTGTTGGAGTCCTTGCTGTGGTGTTGGGCGTACTTGGTGGCCGTCTGCGCTAACATTTGAGGGTCTAACAATTTCGCAGCCGAAAACTCAGAAGCTTGCCATGCTTTCTGCAACTGCTCTGCTTTGACCTCTGAGGGAGACGTCCCTGCGTCGATGCTAATATAAACGTCTCTTTCAGAAACCCGAAAACTGACCGGACTGGACATAGGGCGCCTGTTTTTAACTGTTGTTATAATTTTTATCGGGCGATTTTAACGAATATTAACTATTTTTTGTACTAATTTTAATCGCCCAAAGCGGATTGTTTGCAATACGCCTCTATTTTGTTATTGATAATGGTCAAGTGCGAGTTAACTTGTCTAATCGCCTCACTGCGCTGTTGTGGGTCTTTTTGTTGCCAGTCTTTAAACAGTTGTGCAGCTAAATCGCTCAAGCCTGCAGCACCAACAGTCGCGCTTAAACTTTTTAATGTATGCAATTCCAGTCGGGCTGAATCGTAATTGTCCAGTAAGGTTTCTGCACTGAGTAGCGGCCGGAACTGATCCAGATAGCAGGCAAGAACCTCCCGGTAAAGTTCATGCTGCCCATCGCAGTGACGCAAGCCGCGGTTAAAATCAATCTGTGTAAAATCACTGCTCATACGGTTTGTTCTCATACACCTCAGTAAAGGAACCAACACTCTCGGTCGCGTCCGACATCGCCTCTTTATCAAACTGTGCGACATTAAACAGGGCTTCGCCTTCATTCGCCACCGGGATGTTACTGCAGCCTATGATAATACCTCGCACCGGTGATTCAACCTCATCACCATCACCACCGTGAGGACTCACGCTTAACGCTAATACTTGTTGCTTTTGAATGGTTTGACCCAGCTCAACTTGTGGAATGATAAGGCCATCGCGCTCGGCTCTTATCCAGGTAGAGCGTCGGGCAATAACCGGTGTAATGCGGCGTCCGCGCCGACGGCCTTTCATCATTTTAAGGTGTTTCATGACATTCTGAACACCAATAACGCCCGCGCTTATTGAGGCTTCATCAAACCGCAGTGCTTCACCGGCTTCATATAAAATAAGCGGAATACCCAGCTCGTTGGCCAATGCGCGCAGTGAGCCGTCCCGTTCTTTAGAGTGCAGAATAACCGGGGTGCTAAAGGCTTTAGCCATTGCCAGCGCTTTTTCATTTTCAATATCAACACGAATTTGTGGCAAGTTGCTGCGATGAATAGCGCCGGTGTGCAAATCGACAATATGCGTCGACTTCTTCACCAGCTCTTCATTAAACAAATACGCCATACGACTGCCCATAGCACCGCGTTCCGACCCCGGAAAGCAGCGGTTCAAATCGCGTCGGTCGGGCAAATAGCGCGACTGCTGAATAAAGCCGAACAGGTTAACAATAGGAACCACTATCAAGGTGCCGTGCAGCGTGCGGGCATCAATGGTATTAATTAAACGTCGGCAAACCTCAATACCATTCAGTTCGTCGCCGTGAATAGCGGCACTGACTAATAAAACCGGACCCGGCTTGGTGCCATGAAACACATCAATCCGTAAATCCAGCGGTGCGTCGTTGTATAAACGCAAAGCTGGAAGCGTAATATGTTCATGTGAACCGGTTTCTACCTGTTGCCCGGCCAGTTCAAAATGAGTCATTCTAACCGCGTCCTTTGGTACGAGTTTTGTGTGCTTTGGCATTTTTCTCAAGGAAGCTGATAATTTGTGAGGCCACGTCTTTTTCCGTTGCCTGCTCAATGCCTTCCAGCCCCGGCGACGAATTGACTTCCATCACTAAGGGTCCGTGGTTTGAACGTAAAATATCGACACCGGCAACATTAAGGCCCATAGTCTTAGCGGCTTTCACGGCCGTTGCACGCTCAGCGGGTGTCAGCTTCACCAGCGACGCGCTGCCGCCACGGTGAAGGTTGGAGCGAAACTCTCCGGCTTTGGCCTGGCGTTTCATGGCCGCAATAACCTTGTCACCAATCACCAGGCAACGAATGTCTGCACCGCCGGCTTCTTTAATGTATTCCTGCACCATAAAGTGCGACTGCAAACCCATAAAGGCTTCAATCACACTTTCGGCCGCCTGACGCGTTTCGGCTAACACCACACCAATACCCTGAGTGCCTTCCAGTAATTTAATTACCAGCGGTGCACCACCGACCATATCAATTAAGTCGGGAATGTCCTGCGGTTGGCTGGCAAAACCGGTGGTTGGCAGGCCTATGCCTTTGCGTGACAGCAGTTGCAGTGACCGTAGTTTGTCACGGCTACGGGAAATAGCGACTGACTCATTCAGCGGGTAGCTACCAATCATTTCAAACTGGCGCAAAACAGCAGTGCCGTAAAAGGTGACTGAGGCGCCAATACGAGGAATAACGCAATCGTAAACCGGTAACTCTTTACCGTGCTTGTGAATTGACGACTCGCGAGCATTAATGTCCATGTAACATCTTAATGGGTTCAGCACATCAACTTCGTGGCCTTTCTGCTCTGCCGCTTCGACTAAACGACGTGTTGAATACAGCGACGCGTTACGCGATAAAATCGCAATTCTCATTGCTCTTCTCCTAATAAGTGAGAGGCTTCGGGGTCGACAACAAAATGACCACGCATGGCTTGCCGACCCAATAACATCCGGAATTTCATAGTGTCTCTGTTAGTTAACGTCAGTTCGACGGGATGGTCAAACTTACCCAATTGCAGTCGGGTTCGGATCACATAACGGGTTTCAGTATGCCCGCCGGAATCGGTTACATCGCGCTTATCAAATACCGGGGCTTCGCAAATCTGCTCGCGCAGCGATTCCTGCTCAGGGTGCATAAAAATGCGTAACCATTCCTCTCCGTCACGCTCAAACGGTTCCAGTTTAAACGCGTGCAGACACGAGGTTTTAGCGCCAGTATCGACTTTCATATGAATTGGGTTAATATTGAGTTCAGGAAGTGCTCCCCACTCTTGCCAGCCAATTGTTGTCATTGTGCTACCTTGTTATAAATCTTGAATGCTTAATACAGTATTTTAGTAAAAAGGCAATTTTTATTTGTCGGGCCTGACCGTCATGTCAGCTTTAATTGCTTTTACGTTTTTTTTAAAACTGGTACCTTAGCTTAGGTATCAAGTTATACAACTCTACTAAGGATAGCCTATGTCTGCATGCCCAACCTGTAACTGCCGCCAACCTCTGGGCTTTGGTATAAAAATGGCGTTTCAGCCAATCGTCGACATTTCGAATAAAACCGTCTTTGCCTACGAGGCCTTAGTGCGCGGAGAAAACGGTGAAGGCGCTGGACGGATACTGGGGCAAGTGACCGAAGATAACAAGTACACCTTTGATCAGAGTTGCCGGGTTAAAGCGATAGAAACAGCGTCCCGTATTGGGTTGCCGGGCAGAGTCAGCATTAACTTCATGCCTAACGCAATTTACGAGCCGGAAACGTGTCTGGCAAAAACACTAGAAACGGCGCAAAGAACCAATTTCGATCGCAACAATATTATTTTCGAAGTGACCGAGCAAGAGCAGGTGGTCAGCCAGCAGTTTTTGGTGGAAGTGTTTGAGGCGTATCGTAAAGAAGGGTTCAAAACCGCCATCGATGACTTTGGAGCCGGGTACGCCGGGCTCAACCTGCTGGCTGATTTTCAGCCCGATATTCTGAAGATTGATATGAAATTGATACGTGACGTTCAGCAGAGCAAAGTGAAGCAAACGCTGGTTCGCTCTATTCAGCAGATAGGGGAAGAGCTGGGTATTCAGCTGATAGCCGAAGGCATTGAAACCGAAGATGAGTACAAGTACCTGCGTGACAGCGGTATTCACTTAATGCAGGGCTACTACTTTCAAAAGCCGCTGTTAGAAGCCATTCAGGACGTTAATTTCCCGTAATTAGGCGGCGATGTCATGATACATCGCCACGCGAGGCCTGTAATTTTTGTAAATGGGCTTTAAAATCGTAAATATCGCGGTCTAAGGCGTTAGCACTCACGTAGATATCGTAACCGAGCAGCTCCCGCATCTGCTCCATACGCTTTCCAAACACACCAATTAAGCCTTTGTAGACGGTACCGTTGGGGCTGATGTAGCTGTCGGGAATATCAAAGTAGGGCGTATAGTCTTCGCGATCCGGAGCCTGGTGTCTCAGCGCCATGGTCAGTAACTGACGTTGCTCAAACATCAGAGCCGAAGCCAGACGTGGCGAAATATCATCCAGAACTTCCTCAATATGGTAAAGCCGAAAGCCCAGAAAGGGGGCATCTTCGAGTTCCATCACCCGATTCACCCGCGGCACATCGTAACGAATAATATTGTCCCAGCGAATATGCCACTGACCCCGGCGGTGTAAATAACGAATACCTTCGGGCGTTATCACTAACGACACGGGCGGCTCAATGAGCTTACCAATACCCAGCAGCATAAAAATACCCGACGTTGCCCCTAGCACCACAGACAAGCCAACGGGGATATCGTCACGAACCAGATGCATGAAGACCAGTACCGCAAACAACAATAGCGCTAACCCACAAAACGTGAGGGCGTTGCGTTTAGCGTGCGGGCTGACATTAAATTGCATACTTTCTCCTGTGTGTCGGGTTACGCAAACATCCGCTGCAATACACTGCGGGTGAATTCTTTTTTCAGATAAAAGCCCCGCGGACGTACTTCAATTATAGTACCTTCCGGGCCAATGGCCTCGGTCAGCGCTGAGCCGTCTGCCGCCTTAGGCCGAATCTGCATGGCTTCGCCCTGACGCGCGGTAATGCTCTCCACCTGACCTAAAGCAATGCGATCCATATGCTCCTCCCAGTCGGCACGCAGTAAGGCTTCTTCCTCGGCATTGGGCCGCCACAAAAAGGCACTGCCAACCACGCGTTCGGGCAACGGCACGTTGCGGCGACCGTCAATGGGCAGCCACAATACTTGTTGTAATTTATTTCGTACGTTAGAAGTGGCCCATTGGACGCCCTGAATATTTACCAATGGCGCGGTACAAACGAAAGTGGTTTCCAGCGGCTCACCGTCGGGGGTTACCGGCAGAGTTTTCAGTTCCACGCCTAACTCCGGGAAGTCCTGTGTAGGCTTAGAGCCTGCGGTAGCGCCCAGTTGCCGCTCTAGCAGCTGGCCTACCCAGCCCTTGTCGCGACGCAAATCTTTTGGCACCTTCAGCCCACTCTCAGCAGCCAGTTCTGCAAAAGAATGACCGGCTAAAGCGGCTGCGCGTTGAAACAATTCATCAATAGACTGAGGACGTTGTGGCTTGTCGGTCATGACTTAAATCTTCGTAAATAGTGAATCAGCATTTGCCCGCAACCGGGCTTTATGGAAGAATCCACTGTAACAGAGAATAATTGAGGATGCTCGCGTGATAGATGCAGAAGGGTTCCGGGCAAACGTAGGAATCGTCATCTGTAACGGGCATGGGCAGGTATTTTGGGCTCGTCGAATTAACCAGCAAAGCTGGCAGTTTCCGCAAGGCGGAATTCACGAAGGCGAGACCCCTGAACAGGCAATGTACCGCGAACTCTATGAAGAGGTCGGGTTAAAGCCAGAGCAGGTTGAAATTCTGTACACCAGTCGTCAGTGGTTGCGTTATCGCTTGCCAAAGCGCTTAATTCGACGCGAACAACGGCCCATGTGTGTTGGACAAAAGCAAAAGTGGTTTTTGTTGCGACTAAAATGTCGTGAAGAAGACGTAGATGTATTACATTCAGGTCACCCTGAATTTGATGGCTGGCGCTGGGTCAGCTTCTGGTATCCGGTGCGGCAAGTCGTATCCTTCAAGCGCGACGTTTATCGTCGGGTGATGAAAGAGTTTGCTTCACATGCTATGCCATTTCGAGCGGCGGGAGGGCGTCAGCACAGGCGCAAACGTTAATTATGATGCTGGTGACACTGCAACGGATCGTCCAGGGCGTGAACAAGGCACCCGATTTCAACATGGCGTTAAGCACCATGGTGGGTCAGGTGCGCGAAGCCTTAGAAACCGACAGTTGCAGTGTGTTTTTAGCCGACAATGAACAACGCCAGTTCGTCATGGCCGCCAGTGACGGTCTCCGCGCCGAAGACGGCAAACCCGTCCGGGTGGATTTTGGTGAAGGCATTATCAGTTTGGCGGCGCAGCGTGAAGAGCCGCTGAATATTGCCGATGCCAGCATGCACCCCTCCAATAAAAAGCTCAGTGACACCAACGAAAGCATTTACCGTGGTTTGCTGGCTGCGCCCATTATTCACCGCCGTAAAGTGCTTGGCATTGTGGTGGTGCACCAAAGCGTTGCGCGTCACTTCAGTCGCGAAGAAGAAGCCTTTATTGTCACGTTGGCGGCGCAGCTGGCGGCCGTCATTGCGCACGCCGATGCCAAAGGTTTGCTGGCAAGTGAGCACTCACCCTGGATCCACAGTTTAAGAGGGTTGCCCGGCTCACCGGGGGTCGCTGTCGGTGAGGCGTATGTCTCACGCCCGGAAGCGCGTTTAGATGAAGTCACCCCGCGGCGCTCTGACAAACCCATTCACGAAATTCGGAAATTCCGCCAGGCGGTCGCCCGTACCCGCGCCGACTTAAAAGAGTTGTCGCGACGCATGGCAGGGCAGGTGCCCGACGACACTCTGGCTATTTTTGATGTGTACCATGGGATGCTCGACGCCGCCAGTATGGGCGATGCCGTTGAGAACATGATCAAAGAAGGCTGGCGCGCGCAAACCGCATTAAAATATGTGGTCGAGCAGTTTGTGGCGCAGTTTGAGGCACTGGAAGACTCTTATTTACAGGAACGTGCGACCGACGTGCGCGACATAGGTCAGCGCGTGTTGCTTCATTTGCAAAACCGGCAGCGCCGTCGTAAGCCGTTGCCGGATAACTTCATTCTGGTGGCGGACGAAGTGACCGCCTCCATGCTGGCAGAACTGCCGCGTGAACAAATTGCCGGTATTATTTCCTTAAACGGCTCCAGCAACTCGCACGCCGCCATTATGGCGCGCAGCATGAACATTCCGGCCGTACTGGGTGTCGACGACATTGAGCTGCATTTCTTCTCTGACCGGTTGCTGGCGGTAGACGGTTACACCGGCGAAATTTACGTTGATCCGCCCGCGCAGGTGCTAACGCAGTTTCATCAATTGGCGGAAGAAGAGCAAGAGCTGCGCGACATTGTTGCTGAAAACAGTCATCTACCGGCCGAAACTCAGGACGGCGTACGCGTTAGCCTGCACCTTAATTTAGGGCTCGATGTTACCCACGACTACCTCAAAACACTGAGCATAGACGGTGTGGGCCTGTACCGGTCTGAAATTCCGTTTATGATGCGCGACCAGTTGCCCACCGAAGACGAACAAACCGAAATGTATCAGGAAGTGCTGGAACAGTTTCCTGACCAGCCAGTGGTCATGCGAACGCTGGACGTGGGTGGTGACAAACCACTGCCGTATTTCCCGTTAAAGGAAGACAACCCCTTTCTGGGCTGGCGCGGAATACGATTAACGCTGGACCATCCGGAAATCTTCTTAATTCAAATTCGTGCCATGCTGCGGGCCAGCATTGGCAAAAGCAATTTACGTATTTTGCTGCCCATGATAACCAGTACCAGCGAGGTGGACGAAGCGTCGCGGCTTATCAAGCAGGCGTACTTTGAAGTGGCCGAAGAGCAGGGCTGCGAAGTGGGCGTGAACCTGTTTCAACCGCAGTTGGGCGTCATGATAGAAGTGCCCGCGGCTATTTATCAGTTACCGGCCATGGCCAGCAAAGTCGACTTTTTCTCGGTGGGCAGTAACGACCTCACCCAGTATCTATTGGCTGTAGACCGTAATAACCGTCGCGTTGCCAGCCTCTACGACGCCTACCACCCGGCGGTATTGGCCAGCCTGGACGAAATAGCCCGCCGTTGTGAAGAAATAGGCAAGCCCGTGAGCGTGTGTGGAGAACTAGCCGGCGACCCCGGCGGCGCGCTGCTGCTGGTTGCCATGGGCTATCGACAGTTAAGCATGAACAGTTACAACGTCGACCGGGTGCGCTGGATACTGCGTAATGTTCGCTCCAGTACCTTAAACGTGATGCTGGCAAAAGCGTTACAGGCGCGTAATCCCGACCAGATCCGTAAAATGATAGCTGACAAACTGGAAAGCATTGGGCTTGGCGGTTTTGTCAGGGCGGGGAAATAACCATGCTGTTAACGACCTGGCTTTGGTGCATTGGCGGTGGGGCCGTCGCGGGTTTACTGGCGGGTATGCTGGGTATTGGCGGCGGCTTAATCATTGTACCGCTGCTCATTTATTTGCTGCCTATTATTGGTGTGCCGCCCGAGTTGGTGGTCCCCAGCGCCATAGCCACCAGCCTGGCCACTATTTGCATGACCACGGCCAGTGCCTCCCGCGCTCATGCCAAGCACGGGTTAATGGAAAAGTTTTGGCTTATCAGAGTGTTGCCGGGGCTGTCGGTGGGGGCCATGACCGGCGCTTTTCTGGTTACGGTGATTGACCCGGACTGGTTAAAACGCATTTTCTCGGTAGTGCTCATAGCTCTGGCTATCCGTATGGTCTTGCCGCAAAAGCATGGCGAGCCTTTAACCTCGGTGTCGAAGCGGTTAGTTGCGCTGGGCAGCTATATTATCGGCACCATTTCGGGGTTGGTCGGTATTGGCGGTGGAGCGCTCACCGTGCCGTTTTTAAGTCGTATGCGGCTACCGGTGCGTCAGGCCATTGCCATTTCCTCGCTGGGCAGTTTTATTATTGGTTGCAGTTCGGTGGTCATGTTTATTTTAAACGGCTGGTTATCGGGCCGCGAAACCGGTGCGTTCGGCTTAATCAATGTGCCAGCCTGGCTGGGCATATCCATAGCCTCGGTGTTATTCGCTCCACTGGGTGCTAAACTGGCGCACAAATTACCGGTAAAACAGCTGCAACGGGTGTTTGCCGCATTTTTAATTCTGGTTGCTATACAACTCATTTTTAATTAGAGACAAAACAGGGAGTACACGCAGTGCCGTCTAATGACTATTGGCAGTTCCCCGCCATCGATCCGGTTATTGTTAACATTATCGGACCCTTCGACATACGCTGGTACGGATTAGCCTATCTGGCCGGTTTTGCGTTTGCTTATTTTTGGGGCATGCGCCAGACCAAACACGACCCTAACTGGAACAAAGATCAATTCAGCGACCTGCTGTTCTGGTGTTTTATCGGGGTCATTGTTGGCGGACGCGTGGGATACACCCTGTTTTACCAGTTTGAACGTTTTGCGGATAACCCTTTGTACTTGTTCTACATACACGAAGGCGGCATGTCCTTCCACGGCGGCTTGCTGGGCGTTATTGCAGCTATGTATCTGTACGCACTTAAAAAAGGCCGCTCCTTCCTGCAAGTGGGCGACTTCGTGGCGCCTTTAGTGCCGATGGGGCTGTTCTTCGGACGTATTGGTAACTTTATTAATGGCGAGCTCTGGGGTCGCGCAGCCGAGGTACCCTGGGCCATGTATTTCCCCAGTGGCGGGCCGGTGCCAAGGCACCCATCGCAGCTGTACGAAGCCTTACTGGAAGGCTTGCTGTTATTTGCTTTGCTGTATTGGTATCAGAAAAAGCCCCGCGGTGTCGGCGCCGTCAGTGGCTTGTTCCTGCTTGGCTACGGGGTGGCCCGATTTATCGTTGAATTCTTCCGCGAACCCGACGCACATTTAGGCCTGCTCTCTCTGGGCATGTCCATGGGCCAATGGCTGACCCTGCCAATGATCGTTCTGGGTATTTTCCTGATGGTCCGTGCAAAGTCCCGCGTTTAAACCGGGGCTTGGGGGAAACGGCTGTTGGGTCACATGTTTCGCTTGAGCGTTAAGGGGCGCTATGCCAGAGACGCTGCAAGTTCATCCATGAACGCTTGACGAAGGCCATCCATGGCCTTCGACACTCTGGCATAGAGCCCCTCAACACTCGTAACGCTTACATGCGCCCCAACAGCCGTTTATCAGCCCCAGCTCTGTTCTAATCTCTTAATTGGATTATACAGCAAAAGGGTACTTTATTGGCTCGTGGCATTCGTAGCCGCTGACGGTGAAATCGTCTTTACTGACCCAGGTTTCAATGTCTTCAAGAGACTTAATTTCCGGGTTAATATGCAGTTGCGGAGACGGGAAAGGCTCGCGTTTCAGCTGCACATCGCGCATAAGTTCCAACTGATTTTCATAAATGTGAGCGTTTACTATCTTGTGATAGGCCTTGCCCGGCTTGTGCCCGGTAATTTTTGCTACCAGAGCTAAAAGAACGAAGCACTGAATTTGATTAAAATTAAGCCCCAGCGGTACATCGCAGCTGCGTTGGTAAGACGTTAAGTAAAGGGTGTCGCCTAACAGCGAGAAGTTATGGGTATGCATGCAGGGGCGCAAACAACCCAGTTCAAATTCACCCGGGTTATAGAAGGTGACTATTTCGCCGCGGTCATCAATGCCTTTTGACAGGTGATTAATCACTTTTTTCAACTGATCTAAGTGGCTGCCGTCCGGCTTTTGCCACGAGCGGCCCTGTACCCCATAAACCCGGCCCATGTCGTCTTCGCCTTTGCGGTTGGGGTTATTCAGCCAGGCCCGGTTTTCATTGGCGTTGGCATCCCAGGTTTTACAGCCAATATCGCGAAACTGAGCCGCGCTGTGGTAGCCACGCAAATAACCTAAAAGCTCAGCAATGGCTGACTTGTAATAGCTTTTTCGGGTGGTAATCAGCGGGAATTGATTGTTCGCTACATCGTACTCTAAATCGGCGTTTATGACCGTTAGACAGTTAATGCCCGTGCGTTCGTTTTTAACCCAGACACCTTCGTCGACAATGCGTTGGCACAGTTCTAAGTATTGTTTCATTTTTTATATAGATTGTGTGGTGCGTAATGTTTTATATCGTACCTGATGCAATGGCATCAGGCTACAGCTTATGGTTAACAGCCTTGGCACTGAGTCGAAGTCCAGCGGGAGCAAGCAATTTTTCGACGATAGATAAACGCGGATCGGTCTTGCCTTTTTCAATGTCGCGCAATGTTCTATCGGCCACCCCAAGAAATTTCGCGTAATGAGCCTGATTCATCCCATATAAGTCCGTTCTGATTCTCTTAATTGCAGTCCCGAGAGAGATATCGCCACTAGCCAATGCCTCTTCTATATCTTTTATTATCGCTCTGCGCTCTTCTATTGATAAATTATCCATTGTGTACACCGAAATTTGCTAATTTACTTTCAAGGTTGTTAAAGCCAATGGCAGGGAATTCCAGTATTTCGCGAGGACAACCATGCTGTTCTAATAAAACAGGAACACCAATTAACTTCTCCGCTAAGCTGTTCAGGAACGCCATCAACTCGTCAGGTTCGCAATACTCTGCAAGCTGTTTAACCACGTTATCAAAGCGAACTATGCCGCCTTCTTCACAACTTTTTCCCCATTTAAATAAACGGGTTACCATTTCAGGGTCGGCTTTCATCGGCGCAAAGTCGTAAATAGGGGCAAATTGAATATCACCCTCTAATTTTAAAAATGAGATATTACGCCCATGATTGTCCGAATTTCCGAAAGCCAAATTCAATAAATCTCTTGCCAGATACTGTTTAGCAAACTCTTGGCTCGACATCTGGGTGGTGTTTTTGATCTTATTCCAGACGTTCTCCATGACAAAAAAGTGATCCTGGTAACTGCCGGGGCCCGCATTAACCATCGAATAGATACTTTCAACGCCAATCCTGGTCGCTATTGAGTTATTAACTTGAACGTCAAACCGTGGAAGCCAAAGGCTTACTTGAGATTCATGCTCCAGCGTCATCATGCCAGACACGTTAATGGTCTCAATGCTGGTACCTTCCAGTATCTTGCTCAGCACCTGATAAAAGACACCTTCCGCACGAAGAATATTATTGTCTCTGGCAGAGCGAGTATTCCGGGCAAATTTGGTCAGGTAGGGTGTTGCAGAAAGCCGTTTACCGGCAAAGTCACCATCAATATAAACCTCTTTATTTTCAACCATAAGCAGCAGCTTGGGAGCAACACCACCGGCTCCCGTAGCACCACCCACAGCGGCCCCTTGTTCATTTGCATACTCCAGAAAACCGTGTTGTAACTGTGCAACATCATTAATGGAAAAGCGCTGCGTGTTATGAGCGTTCAGTTGCGAAGTGGCTTCTTTAATACGGAGGTTACCAATGGGGGACATGCAGGCGTGGGTCAGTAACGCATAATTCTGCTCAAACTCGCTACGTCTACTGACATTGAGGTAATTAAGCCACCAGTCCCGAGACTTCCCTACCGGCAACAAATCGTCGAGTAATGCAGGCCAGCTTGCGTAATCGATAGGTGTCATCGTGACGGGGGCGTTAACACTACAAGCCCAGCAGTCTGTCATGCCGTAGCTGTGCACGTCCTTAATGTATTGTGGAAGATAAGCTAAAGTAACACCACTTGCCATCTGTTCACCGGCAAAACTGATATCGGCAGCGTCCCACCATTTTCCCTCGTTAAATAGCTGAAGTGTTATATTTTTCATTAGCACCCGGCAGTTTGTTGCTGTAATTTGGTAAGACTAGCTTATAAATCGGAATCAATCTACCGTTATTTCATTGTTTATCGATCTTTTCCGGAATTAAACTGCTGTAGCCTGAGGTTCACATACATGGCATCAGACTGCACCATAGGTTAAACTAGTGGCATGCTTTTACTGGCCGGGAACTTCAATCTATGACGCTAAAAGTCACCCTGTGCGATGACTCGAAAATGGCGCGGAAACAGCTGTTGCGTACGCTGCCGGACGACTGGGATGCCGAAGTGCACCAGGCGGAGCACGGTGAGCAAGCGCTGACTTGTGTGCGTGAAGGCCGGGCTGAAATTCTGTTCCTGGATTTGAATATGCCGGTAAAAGACGGCTACGAAACCCTGCAGGCAATAAAAGACGAGCAGTTAGAAACCCTGGTTATTGTGGTCTCCGGTGACATACAGCCCGAGGCGCAAAAACGCGTACAGGCATTAGGCGCCATGGCCTTTGTGAAAAAGCCAATGAAAGCCGAAGACGTGCAAACCCTGTTGCAGCAATTTGGCCTCTACCAACCCGCCGGTGGTCAACTGAAAATAGCAGACCAGCAAACTCAGGCTCCGGCGAACCCGTTGGATGTGTACCGTGAGGTATCAAACGTTGCCATGGGTCAGGCGGGTGATCACTTAGCCCGGGTGCTGGATACGTTCATTGAACTGCCGGTGCCTAACGTCAATTTTATAGCGCCGTCTGAACTGCACATGGCCATAGAATCTATCGATGCCAAACAGCAAGTGGCGGCGGTGAGTCAGGGCTTTTCCGGTAGCGGTATATTGGGTGAGGCATTAACGCTGTTTAATGAAGCGGCTATTGACGACATAGGTCATCTGTTGGGCGCAAAACTGGGTGAAAGTGGCTCGGTCAAACAGCAGCGCATTGAGTCGCTAATGGATGTCGCTTCTATCTTGTCCTCTGCCTGTTTAAACGGTTTAGGTCAGCAATTGCATGTGGAGTTTGCGGCGTCGCAGCCGGTGCTGTTGGGCGAGCATCAGCCCATGCAGGAACTGTTAAAGCACGGTGAAAAACGCTGGCAGAAAATTCTCGCAATAGAAATTGGCTATCAGTTGCCGGAACACAAACTGGCGTTCGATCTTTTATTGCTGTTTCCGGCCGATGCCGTGAAAATTCTCGACCAGCAGTTGGCGCACTGGCTGCAAAGCGAAGAGGATGACCAATGATAGACGATATGGACGAGCTGCACAGCAAGTTGAGCATTCTGGGCGCCATTGATGTGGGTATTGTGGTGGTGGATAACGATAACAACATTCAAATGTGGAATGAGTTTATGCAAAACCACAGCGGCCTGCGACCGAGCGAAGTGCGCGACAAAAATTTATTTCGTTGCTGCCCCGGTGTCGATCAGTCCTGGTTCCAGCGCAAAATAGACCGCGTGCGGCAATTGAATTCACGGGTGTTTATTACCTGGCAACAGCGACCTTATGTGTTTCGTTTTCGTCATAGCCGGCCTATAAGCGGCCAGAGCGAGTGGATGTATCAAAACGTCACGCTTATTCCGCTGAAGAATCCACGTGGTGAAGTGCACCAAGTGGGCATTATTATCTACGATGTGAGTGAACAACCGAGTCATGAGTGAAGTCCCCGATCAACGCTTTGGCGGTGTCAGCCGTGTTTACGGACAGCAGGCGCTCAACCATTTTCAACAGTTACACATTGTGGTCGCCGGGCTTGGCGGCGTGGGTTCCTGGGCGGTGGAAGCGCTGGCGCGTACTGGCATTGGCAAGTTGACCCTTATCGATTTAGACGACGTCTGCACCACCAATATCAACCGTCAGCTACCGGCCACCGATGACACCATCGGTCAGCTGAAAACTGAGGTGCTGGCGCAGCGGGTGAAAAGTATTAACCCGAGCTGCGAGGTAAAGATCATTGACGACTTTTTGCTGCCGGAAAACTTCGAAAAATACTTAACCGGCGCGGATGCCGTGCTCGACGCGATAGACAGCGTGAACACCAAAGCCGCTCTGGTGGCTTGGTGCAAACGCCGCAAGTTACGCTTAGTGGTGTGCGGCGGTGCCGGCGGGCAAATCGACCCAGGCATGATCCGCGTCGGCGACCTTGCCAAAGCAAAACAAGATCCGCTCCTGGCTAAAGTGCGATCTCAACTGCGCCGCGACTACGGCTTTTCCAAGAACCCCAAGCGCAAATGGGGCGTCGATTGTGTTTACTCTGAAGAGCAACTGCGCTATCCAATAATTTCCGGTGAGCAGCAAGGCGAAGTGACACTGCAAAAACCCGGCTCCGGCTCCATGCGCATGGACTGCAGCTCCGGCTTTGGTGCCGCCATGGTGGTCACCTGCAGCTTCGCCATGCAAGCTACCGCTACGTTATTGAAGCGATTGAGCCCGTAACTTCAGGGTTTTGGCGACCTGGTACAGGCCGTTGCTGCGGGACGGGCTCAGAGCGTTATCTAAGCCTTCTTCACGGTAAAATTTATCAATATCGAAAGTAGAAATTTCAGTAACAGAACAGCCATCCAGCCGCTGCTGCAGTAACGCCAGCAAACCGCGCACTATGCGTGACTCAGAATCAAAACGAATGACAACAGCCTCAGGGTCAGACGTATCCAGCCATAACCAGACCTTCGCCTCGCAGCCACCCACCAGGTGATCGTCATCACGACATTCTGTCGGATATTCTGGTAGACTTTTAGCCTGTTGAACTAAGTGACGAAAAAGCTGTTCCCAGCTGGCCATGTAAACTCTCCCTTACGGCAATAGAGTTTTATTCTCCCATAACTTGTGAGATCGACGCCAGTCTAGGATAATGACAACATAATGAACACCAACATTCAGAACATTCCAGAAAAAGGAAGACAACATGAAAATACTTGTCGCGGTTAAGCGCGTCATTGACTACAACGTCAAGGTGCGTGTGAAACCAGATCAGTCCGATGTCGATTTGGCTAACGTCAAAATGGCACTGAATCCATTCTGCGAAATTGCTGTGGAAGAAGCCGTACGCTTGAAAGAAGCGGGTACCGCAGACGAAGTTGTAGTGGTTTCTATTGGCCCGAAAGCGGTACAGGAACAGTTGCGTACTGCCCTGGCGCTGGGTGCTGACCGTGCTATTCAAGTTGAAACCGACGACATGCCAGACTCTTTATCGGCCGCTAAAATCCTCAAAGGTGTGGTTGAGAAAGAAGGCCCTGACATGGTCATTCTGGGTAAACAGTCTATCGATTCAGACAACAACCAGACCGGCCAGATGCTGGGTGCTTTAACCGGCATGCCACAAGGCACGTTCGCGTCGAAAGTCGAAATGGGCGACGGTTTTGTGAACGTCACTCGTGAAATTGACGGCGGCCTGCAAACGGTTAAATTGACCCTGCCTGCGGTTGTTACCACCGATTTGCGTTTGAACGAACCACGCTACGCGTCGCTGCCGAATATCATGAAAGCCAAGCGCAAGCCGCTGGACACTACAACCCCGGACGAACTGGGTGTGGAAGTTAAGCGCACAATTAAGCTGCTGAAAGTGGAAACGCCAGCCGAACGAAGCGCCGGCGTGAAAGTAGCCGATGTAGATGAGCTGGTCGACAAACTGAAAAACGAGGCGAAAGTATTATGAGCATCTTAGTGGTAGCAGAACACGACAATAACGCGGTTGATCCTTCAACCCTGAAAACGTTAGCCGCTGCACAGGAAATCGGTGGTGACATCGAGGTACTGGTTGCCGGTAAAGGGTGCTCAACCGTTGCTGAAAACGTCGCAAAAGCCGACGGCGTGAAAAAAGTCATGCTGGCAGACAACGACGCTTACGAGCATCTGTTAGCAGAAAACATCGCAGAGCTGGTTGCAGACTTAGGCAAAAATTACAGCCACATTCTGGCGCCAGCCACCACCACCGGCAAAAACTTTATGCCGCGTGTAGCCGCTTTGTTAGACGTGGCACAGGTTTCTGACATTATCTCGGTAGAAAGTGACGACACCTTTAAGCGTCCTATCTACGCGGGTAATGCCATTGCCACGGTGCAGTCAGAAGACAACATTAAAGTTATTACTGTGCGCGCAACGGCATTTGACGCTGTGGCAGAAGAAGGCGGTAGTGGCGACGTTGAAAGCATCGATTCAGTGTTCAGCAACGACAAATCTGAATTTGTCGGCGAGCAGCTGGCAGAGTCTGAACGTCCGGACCTGACCTCAGCAGAAATCGTTATTTCTGGTGGTCGCGGTATGCAAAACGGTGAAAACTTCCATATGTTGGAAGACATTGCTGACAAACTGGGTGCGGCAGTGGGTGCTTCTCGTGCCGCAGTCGACGCTGGCTTTGTGCCAAACGACATGCAGGTCGGTCAAACCGGTAAAATCGTTGCGCCGCAGCTTTATATCGCGGTCGGCATTAGCGGTGCTATCCAGCATTTGGCCGGCATGAAAGACTCTAAAGTCATTGTTGCTATTAACAAAGACGAAGAAGCGCCTATTTTCCAGGTGGCCGACTACGGTTTAGTTGCCGACTTGTTCGACGTACTGCCGGAACTTAACAGCAAACTTTAATTTTTGCTGCACCTTTGTAATATTCAAAAATCGCTGCTGGCGCGCCATTTTCTGCGTCAGTAGCGACATTTCCCCGCACTTTTTCCAACAACTTGTTATATTTTCGTGTTCATACACTTGCATATTTTTAACTCATCGGACATGATTCAGACATAACCGCCAAACAAGTTTAAAGGATTAGGTGGCTCACAATGAAAAGAAGAACAACTATGCTAAAAAAACTTCCTCTGGCTACGGCTATTGCACTGAGCTTTGCGGCAACAGGCCAGGCAGCCGATTTTGAAGTCGGTGACTACAAAATTAAATTCGATTCTATTCTGACCTACGGCGCGGCATGGCGTATGGAAGATCAGGCCAACCATCTGATTCATCCGGGCAATCGTGCCAGCGGTACCGCCGGTTCCAGTGTGGGCGATGACGGTAACCTGAACTTTGATAAAGGCGACTTAGTCTCGTCGGTATTCAAAGGCGTTCACGATTTAAGTATTGACGGCGGCAGTCACGGCGCCTTTGTTCGTTTTAACTACTGGTACGACTATGTGGTGTCGGAACAAGAAATGTCACACGGTCACACCGCGAACTTGTACTACCCAAATACCACGTTAAACGATGATGCTTTCGACAGTTATTCACAAGGCCAGGGCGTTGAGCTACTCGATGCTTTCGTTTATGCCAACTTTGACTTGGGCGATATGCCTACCAGCGTACGTTTAGGGCGTCAGGTATTAAGTTGGGGTGAAAGCACCTTTGTTTTCAACGGTATTAACGACATTAACCCGCTGGACGTTAACGCTGCACGTCGTCCGGGCGCGCAAATTAAAGAAGCGCTATTGCCAGTTGGTATGCTGAGTACCAGCATTGGCCTTACCCGCTCAGTAAACTTTGAAGCGTTTTATCAGTACGAGTGGGACAACACCAAACTGGACGGTTGTGGCACTTACTTCTCCAGCGTTGATATTATTGGTGGTCCGGGCTGCGGTCTGGTCACGCTGAACCCGCAACTGGTTCCCGGCGACCCGAACAGCTACTTAAGCGACCGCGAGTCAATTCAGGCGGGCGCGTACATTGGCAGTAACCCAACCTTAGAAGCCTCTGACAGTGGTCAGTGGGGTATGAACCTGCGTTACTACTCGCTGGATTTAGGTACTGAGTTCGGTCTTTATTACCTGAACCTGCACAATAACACGCCGATTATTTCCGCCTATAACTGGACTGTGGACCCGGTTCCATTCCAGCAAGCAGCGGGCGCAGCCGGTCAGCAACCGGGTTATACCTGGTCAACACCAAACGGTTATCCTATTGACGGTCCGCGACTGGTACTGGAATACCCGGAAGACACCAAAGTCTACGGCTTTAGCTTTAGTACCAACTTAGGTCTTTGGTCTGTCGGTGGTGAGTATAGCTTCCGCGATGGCGTGCCAGTGCAAATCAATACCACAGAAATTTTAACCGCTGGTTTGCGTCCAAACGTGCCAAGTACCTTTGCTGACCGCGTTCAGAACACCGAGTTGGGTGGTTTAGCACACGGCTACGACCGTTTAGACGTGAGTCAGGCTCAGGTGAGCTTCGTGCGCTTTGTTGACCGCTTATGGGGCTCAGACCGCATGACCTTCGTGGGTGAAGTGGCCATGAACAGCGTACACGACATGCCAGGTCTGAACGAGCAACGTTACGGTCGTTTACCGCTTTATGGTAAATGCTTAACGGCACAGGATACAGGCGCTTCGTCAGATATGAACTGTGAAGGTTTTGCTACATCGACCTCATGGGGCTATCGTACGCGCTTCCAGTTTGAGTACTCAAACGTATGGCAGGGCTGGGGTTTAAACCCAACCATCCAGTTTAACCATGACGTCAGTGGCTACTCAACCAACAGCAACTTCATTGAAGGCCGGAAGTCTTTAGGTCTGGATTTAGTGGCTGATTATCTGTCAACGTACAAAATTAGCTTAGGCTACACCATGTACTCTGACGAGAAGCTGGATCCGCTGTCCGATCGCGATTATGCGTCAGTTAGCTTCTCCTACGCGTTCTAATGCATTGATTCACACCGTGAATCACGATAAAACCGTCTCTATTGAGGCGGTTTTTTATTTTCCGGGGGAATAAAACATGAAAAAATGGTTAATGACGGCGGCGGCGCTGGCTTTATCGGCTACAGCAGCAGCCCAGGAAAAACTCGAACTGGAAGATGTGTTTACGCTGGAGTACGCGTCGGCACCCACCATTCACCCCAGTGGCGACTGGACCGTGTTTGTACGCCAGTCCATGGACATTCAGAACGACCGCAAAGTCGGACGTTTATGGGCCAGCCTGCCCGACGGTGATCTTCGTCCGCTAACCGGAGAGCAAGGTGATGAAAGCCAGCCGGTGTGGTCACCCAGTGGTGATCGGTTAGCCTATGTCTCAACCAAAACCGGCAGCCCGCAAATTCACATTTACTGGGCCGACTCTGGTGAAACCGCCGCCATTACCCAATTAACCCAGGCCCCGGCCGGTTTAAGCTGGTCGCCCGACGGCACCCAAATTGCGTTTTCCATGTTTGCCCCCAAGCCCACTCCGGCACCGGTCAGTTTACCGGGCAAGCCCGAAGGCGCGGACTGGACAGCACCGCCGCAGTACATCGATAAAGGCAATTATCGATACGACGGCGGTGGCTACGCCAAAGACGGGCATCAGCAAATTTACGTGATACCAGCCACCGGCGGCTCACCGCGTCAACTGACCGAAGACGCTTACCACCATACCGGGCAGTTAGCCTGGTCACCCAACGGCGAACAGCTTTTCTTTTCGGCCAACCGCCGTGAGAATTCGTTTTTGCAACCGGTTAACAGCGAAATTTATCGTCTGGACTTAAAGACGCAGCAAATTACCGCGATAACTGAGCGTAATGGCCCGGACAACGCACCGAAAGTCTCACCTAACGGCAAAAAAATTGCTTTTACCGGGTACACCGACGAGAAAATGAGCTATCAGATCAGTAAGCTGTACGTTATGGACTTAGATGGCTCCAACGTCGAGGTGCTGACACCGGATCTTGATCGCAGCGTGTCTGGTTTTCAGTGGGACCCGGACAGCGACGGCCTGTATTTTACCTACGACAACGAAGGCATTGGTCAACTGGCCCGTACCGATTTGGAAGGTGATCACACCCAACTTGTCCAGCGCGTTGGCGGGTTATCTTACAGCCGGCCTTATGGCGGTGGCGATTTCAGTGTGGCCAATAACGACAACATTGCTTTTACCTTGTCCAATCCGCAGCGTCCGGCTGAACTGGCGTTATTTAAAGCGCAAAGTGAGAATAACGCGAAAGTCGTGCAGCTCACGCACCTGAACGAAGACGCCCTGGCGCATAAGCAACTAGCGAAAATTGAAGAAATTCGCTACCAATCCAGCGTGGACGGTAAACAGCTGCAGGGCTGGATAGCCTATCCGCCGGGCTTTGATAAAAACAAAGACTACCCGTTAATGCTGGAAATTCACGGTGGTCCGCACACCAACTATGGTCCGCGCTTTGCCGCCGAAATTCAGCTATTTGCCGCCGCAGGCTATGTGGTGCTGTATACCAACCCGCGCGGCAGCACCAGCTACGGCGCCGATTTTGCCAATGAAATTCACCACAACTACCCGGGCAACGACTACGACGACTTAATGGATGGTGTGGATGCGGTTATCGACAAAGGCTTTATTAAAGAAGACGAACTGTTCGTTACCGGCGGCAGCGGCGGTGGCGTGTTAACTGCGTGGATCGTCGGCCATACTGACCGGTTCAAAGCCGCGGTGGTGGCTAAGCCGGTCATTAACTGGTACAGCTTTGTACTAACCGCCGATATGTACAATTTCTTCTACCAGTATTGGTTCCCGGGTCTGCCGTGGAACCACACCGAGCACTACATGGAGCGTTCGCCTATCAGCTACGTGGGTAATGTGACCACGCCCACCATGCTGCTGACCGGCGAGAACGATTACCGTACGCCCATTTCAGAAACCGAGCAGTATTATCAGGCACTGAAGCTCAAAGGGGTGGAGACCGCCATGGTGCGCATTCAGGACTCAGGCCACGGCATTTACGCGCGGCCCAGCAACCTGATGAACAAAGTCGCCTACATCCTGCATTGGTTCGAAAAATACCGCGGGGATAAGTAGCCTACCGGTTTTTATGATACCGGCGGTTTTGCCAAAAGAACCGCCATTGTTCCTTCAGACGAACCCAGCCGCGGCGCTTTGAGGCGTGGCGGTTGGCCACACTAAAAATATCGCTTTCATGGGTGTGGCTGTTGTCCACGTTGTAAGGCAGTAAGCCCAAAACATGAGCACCGGTTTCCCATTGCCATTGCATATCCACATCCACCGGGCGGAAAAACGGCACCCGTGACAGCAATTTCTTAGCTCCCTGGCGACTTACCAGGTAGGCACAGGCACCCATCGGCGGTTTCTCGTAATCCACCAGTTGAAACTCACCATAGGTTTCCAGCGGCTGCGACTCCTTTGGCCTGAACGGCTGCGCCAGTTTAATTAAATCCCAGTGGGCAAAACGGCTGTCAGCCAACGCTGCCACCGGCTTTTGCAACTGAGCAAACAGCGGGTCCAGCACAATGTCATCTTCCAGAATAATCGCGGCGTCGTGTTCGCTTTCCAGAAAGGTTTTCCAGGCTTTGCGGTGGCTCATGTAACAGGCAATTTCACCCATGGTCAGGTCGTAATTGTAGCGCTCGGTGTTCAACTGGTGGCTGTACACCGCGTTCACTTCGCTGTTAGAAACCGCGCGGCCATCCACCGCCGATACCCGTTCAAAGTCCAGGTTCAGTTCCGCCATGGCTTTTTTTACATCGTCAAGACGGTGGCCGGAGCGGTCCAGATTAATTAAATAAATAGGTAAACACGGCATATTAGCGCTCTGATTTTTCGACATCGTCACCGCGCTTCCGGCGGTAAGCGCGCTCGTACAATTTAGCCTCGGTCAGGAAAAAGTGAAAGGCGTCAATGTTGGCCTTAATAAAACCGCGCCATCCGGCTAAAAACATACGGCGGATAAAATAAAATTTAATGAACATGAGCGGAAATATCAGCAGCACCCGCGCCAGGCTGCAATGGCGACCGCGCTCTTCCCGTTGTTTGGCTTTTAGCAGGGAGTATTTGTTCAGCTTGTCCATGTAACCATGAGCGGAATCGTAACCGTAGTGTTTCACGTCAATAGGCAAATGAGCCAGCGGCGGTTCCACTTCTATGTGCTCATGCACTTTGGTCGATGTATTCCACTTAGACTTTGACTTACGATACACTCGGCGAAAACGATGATGACGGTGGTAAGGCAGCGAATGCCCCATAAAAATGTCGTCGTGCGCCAGATAGATGCCGTTGATGTCGTCTTTGGCTATCCGCTGCTGAATTTGCTCGAAAGCGCCCTCAGGCATCACTTCGTCGCCATCCAGGTTGATCACCCAGTCGTTACGACACTGCTCCAGTGCAAAAGCCTTTTGTCTGGCGTAGCCCAGCCAGTCCTGGTGAATAATGCGCGCCCCGTGTTTTTCGGCAATGCTGAGCGTGTCATCGGTGGAACCGGAATCCACCAGCACAATTTCGTCCGCCTTTTTAACGCTAGCCAATACCTCATCCAGATAACGACCTTCGTTTAACGTAATCAGATACACACTGATTTTAGGTAAATTGCTTTGCTCAGACATGGGAAACCTATGCATCTTTAGTTGAGAACCGCGATCATATCGTTTTATGATACAAAAACAATAACAACGGAAATATCAATATGCCCTGGAGCACTCTTTTAGCCGAGGAAAAGCAAAAGCCGTATTTTCAGCAGCTGTGGCAGCGCGTTGAACAAGCCCGCCAGAAAAGGGTGGTGTATCCACCCAAGGAAGACGTATTTAACGCCCTTAAACTGACCGACCCCGAAAACATTAAAGTGGTTATTTTAGGTCAGGACCCATACCATGGCCCGGGTCAGGCGCACGGCCTCAGTTTTTCAGTACCCGAAGGCGTAAAATTTCCGCCGTCGCTGCGCAACATGTTCAAAGCCATCGCTATAGACTACCCCGACACCGTATTGCCAAAACACGGCGACCTGACCCGTTGGGCAGAGCAGGGTGTGTTACTGCTCAATACCGTGCTCACCGTAGAGCAGGGCAATGCACACAGTCACGCCAGCTGGGGCTGGGAAACCTTTACCGACACGGTCATTAGTAAAGTGTCGGAAGCCACTGAGTATGTCGTATTTTTGCTGTGGGGCTCACACGCGCAAAAGAAGATACCGCTTATCGACGGTGACAAACACTATATCCTGACCGCACCACATCCGTCGCCCTTATCGGCTCATCGCGGCTTTTTCGACGCCAACCACTTTCGCAAAACCAATGACTATTTGCAGGAGCACGGGCGACAGCCTATTCGGTGGGTATAACTTGACATGACTATCAGGCTACTCTCTTAAAAACTAAAATTTAAAAATTTGTGTTTTCTTATTAATTAAGCTACTTATTCTGGAATTACACGAAATAGCGACCCATAAAGCCATTGATAGCTGACCTTATTTACGTCAGGTTCAAATATTCATTCGTTCAAGTGAAATTACCTTTTAAAAACTGGTTTTTTTCTGATATTCACTCTATCGTGTGAAATATATTGATATTATTATTTTTTTCTTCTATATTCACTCAATCAAGTGAATTTAATCTTAAGTGAGACTTCCCATGCTGCTGGAAGCGAAAGACACAAAAACCATCGGGCGTATTGCAAAAGTTGTGCGGCAGCAACAAGAGCTGGATCAGACAACAGCTGGCGCTTTTGCAGGCTGTGGCATTAATTTTGTGAGTCAATTCGAAAATGGCAAGCCAACAGTGCAACTGGAAAAAGCCCTAAATGTACTGAATGCGCTTGGCATAAGAGTCTACTTAGACATTCCTGACAGTGCTTCAAGTGACAAGCTCACCAAATTAACCGGACGCCTCAGTCATGAGTAGCTCACTTGTCGAAGAGCGCCAACTCAGCGTTTACATTAACGACAAGCCTGTTGGGCAGTTAAAAGAGCACAACGGGCTTTGGGTTTTCGAATACACGCAAAACTGGCTAGAAGGCTCAATAAGTTTTGCTTTGACGCCCTCGCTAAACCTGACAAAAAAAGAGCACATAGATACCGGAACGCAACGTCCGGTACAGTGGTTTTTTGATAACCTTCTGCCAGAAGAGAAAGCTCGGGAGGTTCTGGCAAAAGACTACGACTTAGACAAAGAAGACGCATTTGCACTGTTAGAAGCGATAGGTGCAGAGTCTGCCGGAGCTATTACATTATTAAACCCCGGCGAGACATTGCCACCGGGTGGCCTGTTCGCGTTAACCGACAGTGACATTAGCCGTCGCATTCATACGCTTCCGAAAGGACAAATGAATAGCAAACAGCGCAAGCGTATGTCGCTGGCTGGTGCTCAGCACAAAATGTTGTTGGTTATTAACGAAGAGGGCCGGTTCGAACCCAGCGGACAAACACCCTCTACCCACATTTTAAAACCAGAGCATACCCAACCGGAATTTTACTGGTTTACCGTTCGTAACGAATATTTCGTGATGACGCTGGCACAGCGGTGCCAGCTAATTGTACCTAAAGTTGACATAGATTACGTGCCAGAACCCATATACATCGTTGAGCGTTTTGATCGCGCAGGCACTTACCCAAATACTCAGCGCGTGCACGTTCTCGATGGCTGCCAAATGCTGGATATTTCAGCGTCTGCGAAATATCGTGCAAGTAACGTAGCAGCGTTAAAGCGCTTGGTTGATATAACTCGGGCTCCAGCGCAAACCGCTTTTCGACTGTTTCGTTGGGCGCTGTTTAATTTCCTGGTGGGCAATGGCGATGCGCATCTTAAAAATTTAACGTTTCGCTACAGCGTAAATGACTGTCAGTTAATGCCTCATTATGATCTGCTCTCTACAGCGGTATACACTGATGCAAGAGACCATGTCAACGAAGAGTTGTCGCAACCCATTGGAGGTGCCAAATATTTTGGGCAGGTTTCGCGCAAATCTGTTTTAGCGTTCGCAGAGGACTTAGGGCTTAATAAGCCCGTCGCAGAGCGAGAAATAGAGCGGCTGTGCAAAAGCATTCAACAAGAAGCCGACAAACTCATCACCGAGCTTGAGCAACAGCCCAATTTTGAGTCAAGAGCCGGCGAGTTGCAGCTGCTGCGCAATATCCGATACCGCTGTATTGGTGAATTTGTCAGTCAGTTAATGTAGCCTGGCGTTATTTACGTCAGGTCTAGATCTCACCTGATGCAATAGCATCAGGCTACGTCTACTCCGTAACGAGCTTTGATCTTAACCGTCAGTGCAGCACGCGCATCCGGCTCACCATGAATCAACCGTATACGCTTAACCGGCTCTTCGGTGGCGTCAATAAAGTCTAGCAGCTCTTGCTGGTCGGCATGAGCAGAGTAGCCGCCTAAGGTATAAACACCGGCCTTTATGTAAACGCGTTCGTGGTCTAAGTCGACATAGCCGCCTGCCGGGCCATACTGCTGAATATCCCGCCCCGGCGTACCCGTTGCCTGATACCCTACAAAGAGCACATCGGTGCGCGGGTCGGGCAGTAAGGCCTTTAAATAATTGAGCATACGCCCGCCGGTACACATACCGCTGGCGGCTATTACAATACAAGGGTCACCGCTGCTTTGCAGGTAATTCAGAATACGTTCGTGCTCGCTGTGTTCGTCTACTGTTAGCAGGCGGTCAAAATTAAGCGGGTTGCGGTCTTCATCCAAACGCTTATGGGCTTCCTCGTCCCATAAGTCCTTCATTGTCCGGTATTGCCTGGTAAACTGCGCCGCCAGTGGGGAGTCCAGAATTACCGTCATTTTATGCCAGACAGGATCTTTCGTACCGGTTTTAACCTCTTGCTCACGGGCGTTATGAATAATATCTTCCAGTTCGTACAAAAGCTCCTGCGTGCGGCCGATACTAAAAGCCGGAATTAAAATGGTGCCCTTGTTTTCAACGCAGCGTTCCACTACTGACTTTAACCGCTGCGCACGGTCAGCACGCGACTCGTGGTTCTTGTCGCCGTAGGTGCTTTCCAGCAACAGAAAGTCGGCGCGTTCCAGCGGTGTTGGGTCGGGCAGTAGTGGTGTGTTTTTACAGCCTAGGTCACCAGAGAACACAATGCGGTAGTGAGTCTTCACATTTTCAATTTCAACATAAGAAGAACCCAGAATATGACCAGCTTGGCGAAAGCGCAGTTTAAAAGTCTCATTCGCAAATGTTGCAGGCAGCTCAAACCATTCATCATAAGCCACAGGGTTTAGCTGACGTCGCAGCCGGGCAATTACGGCATCAATAATTTCGGCATTACGGGTTAAGCCAATTTTTAAGGCGTCTTCTATAACCAGCGGCAGCAACAGCGCGGTGGCTTTGGTGCAGTAAATAGGGCCATTGAAGCCCGCAATAAGCAACCAGGGTAGTCGGCCAACGTGGTCAATGTGGCAATGGGTTACGACCAGAGCTTGCACCTTGCTAATATCGAAGTCAATTTCCTGGGCGCTCTCGTCGGCACCTGAACCCGAGGTTTCAGCGCCCTGAAACAACCCGCAGTCAATAAGTAGTGAGTGGTTACTGTCTAATAAAAGCTCGTGGCACGAGCCCGTAACGCCTTCAAATGCGCCGTGATGAATAACATCCATGTGCTGGTTCCTTTTATCGTTGATCACTTTATGCAACACCCTAGTAGCCTGATGCTATTGCATCAGGTGAGATCTATCCTGACGTAATAACGTCCGGCTACATTTAGGAGGTAAGACTACAAAAAACAACGGAAAAGCGCTATCGGACAAAAGGGTGATATTGGATCATTCCAAATAACTGAGGTCTTTAAGTCTACAGTAGGTTATCTTTTTTAATAACTAATTGTAGACCTAATTGGTTTCTTGGTGTACGGTAGGTTATTAATTTTATTAACCTAATGCATACCTATGAGTACACGTCAATTGAAAAGTAAGTTACATGCGTTGCAAAAATATACACATCATGCGCTTGTATCTATGCCACAATTTAAGATGTTAATGCCAGAATATTCAGACGATGCACTAAAAGTCCGTCTAAATTACCTGGTAAAAAAAGGCGTTCTTCAAAAGGTTTGTCGAGGAGTATGGGCTTTTCCTGAAAGCCACTATTACCACTCGACGAGTATTTTGCACCTACCGCATTTGGTGCGGCCATCAAGCCTTAATTACCTCAGTTTGGAATCTGTACTCAGTAAATATAACGTTATTAGTCAGCAGATGTTTGACTATGTCACGGTAATGACAACTGGGCGGAGTGGGACATTTAAAACTCCACTTGGGACGCTTGAGCTTACACACACTAAGCGTGACCCAATAAAAATTACTAATGAGACGTATCCATTAGATGATTACCCATTGAGAGAAGCGACAATAAAGAGGGCCTACTTAGATTTGAAAAACGTCGGACGAAATCTCGAATTGGTTGACCAGGATGCTTTAAGTGAAGCGATTACAAGACAAAGAAGTGATAACTATGAACATTAAATCTCTTGCGCAAAAAATTTGTTGCTCTAGCCCTGCGCCGTTCGATTAAAGCACGAGATGTTTGGGATATTGCCTGGCTAAATCAGCGTAATGTACAGGTAGATGCGGAGTTAGTCCGAACCAAGTTTCAGGACTATCATCAAACTACCGGTTTTGAAGCGCTTTCCGGGCGGTTAAAAGAATTACCATCTTATATGGCTTCAGGTGATTTTGAGCAGGAAATGCGGCGCTTTCTACACTCATCAACGGTCGCTAACAGTATCGAGCAGGACGGTTTTATCGACTATCTTACCGATACCGTGATCCGAATGGGCGACCAGCTATTACGTGCACAAAGTAGTGATTCGTCGAGATTTAATATGTGAGTAAGCGTAGCCTGACACTTGTGTCAGGTGCGATATACCCAGTTCAACCACCGCCAAACGAGCCGTGCTGAATGGGTCGCTTTATTATGAATTTAATAATAGCGTTATAGTTATGTGAAAAATACAGTTTAACGTGATAGTTATGTAAGTTTTATCATTTTGCGCTATAGTTATGTCTACTACTAAAAAGCAGCGAGTGCTTTATGGCTGAATTGTATTTCTCAACAACAACAGAACAAAGTCGCGAATTGACTCGCCGGGAGAAAAAGGGCGAGCTAAAGCGCCTGTATCGGGGAATTTATACTGACGCTAGTTACGAAGAATTAACGAATCTTGTTCTAAGAGACTGGGCCAAAATAGTTAATTATTTGCTACCTAACGCTATAGCGGCTTATAGAACGGCTCATGAGCTACGTCCAGTAGAAGGCACCGTGTTTGTCGCTGATGCCGTGGCGGCGCGCAGAACCATCGATATTGCGTCCATTTTAACTATTTATATTTGGCCGGGTTCAACCAGCGACCTTGTCGAACCGTTTTTGCCCGAGATGAAGCGCTCCGCACCAGCTCGTCAGTATTTAGAAAATTTAACGGTGAGTCGCTCTAAAGTAAAAAAGAGCCTGGGCCAAAGTTGGGTGGAGGAGCGCCTGTGTATTGAACTTAAACGAACCAATAATGAAGACAGTTTGAATCAGATACGCGACCAAGCACGAGTGTTTGCCAATAAACAGGGCTTTGAAACTGAGTTTGAAAAATTAAATGCTATTATAAGCGCTTTGTTAACAACCCATTCAGGTGAATCAATATTAAAAACCGAAGTGGGCCTGGCTAGTGCTAAGCAAGAACCGTTTGACGTGCATCGCATTGCACTGTTTAAAGACCTGGCCAATTACCTTAAGCGCTGTCAGTTACCCAAATTACCTTATGAATACAATAAGTCGGGTTGGAATCACTTAGCTTTTTTCGAAAGTTATTTTTCAAATTACATAGAGGGCACAGAGTTTGAGATTGACGAGGCGGAACAAATCGTCTTCCAACGCAGTGAAATTAATAACCGACATGCAGACAGTCATGATGTTCTTTCTATCTACGACCAGGTGGTCGACTACCAAGGCATGAGCATTACGCCTGAAACGCCTGACGAACTTATCGAAAGCCTGCAGCGCCGTCACTTCGAATTTTTGTTTGAGCGCCCAGACAAAAACCCCGGGCGATTTAAATCGAAAGTAAACAAAGCTGGTAGCAGTACTTTTGTAAGCCCAGATGATGTCGTAGGCACACTAACGCAGGCATTTGCCATTTATCAGTCGGTGCCTGAGGGGCTCTCCAGAGCCATATTCTTGCAATTTTTAGTGTCAGAATGTCATCCGTTTGACGACGGTAACGGCCGGCTGTCACGTATAATGATGAATGCCGAGCTGCACGCAGCAGGCGAATACAAACTGATAGTACCGACAGTGCATAGAGACAGTTATTTGAATGGGCTTAGAAAAGCCACTCGCGATGGAAACTTTAAAACCCTGGTTAAAGTGTTTTACCAACTGCAACGCTATACCGCATCTATAGACTGGGCGGACTATGGTGAAGCAAGAGATACGCTGGAAGCTCATAAAGCCCACTTGTTACCGGATGAAGGCATTGCTGACTTTAACCGGCAGATTCGTCAATACCGGTTTACCCCGCCAGCCTCGTAGCCTAATGCTATTGGGTTACTTCAAATACTCAAGGTTTTGCAGGCGGTAGCGCATAGCATCGCGAGATACATCAAACTTACTACTGAACAGATCGAGTAGTTGTTCAGTTGTAATTACTGTCATCAATGTGTGGGTATACATCGTACACAAGGTGTCCAAGCTCATGAGCAAGAGTAAAACGTTGTCTTACTGGTGGCTCAGTCGGGTTTACCCAAATATGAATAGAATGAACCTGCCCGACGTTATCCCTTTCAACTTTAACAAAGCCAGACTTTGTTAAGTTCTCAAAATCGAGCTCGTTGCTAAAGCGAACACCTGCAATTGATTTGACTAAGGAATCGACATCAATAGGAAGTTCCAGATCGGCAACAGGTTTGCCCGCGCACTTCTCAAGAAAGCATAACGGGATAGAGCCTGTCTACATTCACCCTTACTTCGACGGTAATGGCAGAATAGGTCGCTTCATTATGAATTTAATGCTGGCGTCGGGGGGCTACCCCTGGACGGTGGTTCCCGTTGAGCGGCGCATTTGACATCTAACCTGACATCAACTAGATTGATTTATAAGTAACTCATTAACTAGCTTAAGGGTTTATATATAAACCAATTTATATGCCTAAATCTATAACACGCACCTACTCACGCTATACAAAAGAAGCATTGACTTTACTGGCAGGGCTGATCCGTGCTGCCCGTATTGAGCGCAAGCTCAGTGCACAGAACGTTGCTGAGCGTGTCGGTATTTCAAGAAGTATGCTCCAGCGTATTGAAAAGGGTGATCCTAAGTGTGAAATAGGCGCTGTATTTGAGGCAGCCAGTATTGTCGGCGTGCATTTATTCAACGCTGATCTGACTTCCTCCAAACTTGCAAATAATATAAAACGAAACGAGGAAAAGCTCACATTGCTTCCACAGCGAGCGCGTAAACCGAAAAAGGTTGTTGATGATGATTTCTGAGCGTGCTTATAAGGAAGCTTATGTCTGGATTTGGCTACCTGGTGAAACAAGCCCGGTAGTGGCCGGAAAGCTTGAAGCTGATGGCGATAACCTGCTTTTTAACTACGGTAAGAACTATTTAGCGAGTGTTAACGAAAAGCCTGCCGCGATACCAATCTATGAACCCGAGCTCCCTTTAAAACAGGGAGTGCTTAGAAATTTGGACGGCTTAAGTATGCCGGGATGCATTCGCGACGCGGCACCTGATGCCTGGGGGCGTCGCGTGGTTATTAATAAACTACAAGGAAAACGCGATAGAGATGTTGATACTACCGTACTGAGCGAGCTGACTTACCTTTTAGAGTCTGGCTCAGATAGAATTGGGGCTCTCGACTTTCAGTTATCGCCGACCGAATACGTTCCTCGCTCGGCGAAGAATGCGACTATGGAAGAACTGATAGAGTCGGCTGAGCGTGTGGAAAAAGGCATTACCCTGACACCTGAATTGGATCAGGCTCTTTATCATGGTAGTTCAATTGGGGGGGCTCGTCCGAAAGCACTTATTGAACAAGGCGGCACAAAGTACATCGCCAAGTTTTCGGCTTCTAATGATCTCTATAGCGTTGTAAAGGCTGAATTTATCGCTATGCGCCTGGCTTGGTTGGCTGGACTACATGTCGCACCGGTCAAACTGACCAGAGCGGCTGGCAAAGATGTGATTTTAATTGAGCGTTTTGACAGGGCGCGAGGTGACAGTGGCTGGACGCGAAAATCAATGGTATCTGCTTTAACGCTTTTTGAGCTTGATGATATGATGGCGCGTTACGCAAGTTATGAAACACTTGCCGAAATTATCCGCCGTCGCTTCATCAATCCTAAAGAGACGCTTAAGGAACTGTTTTCCCGGTTAGTATTTAATATTTTGTGTGGCAATACGGATGATCACGCCAGAAACCATGCCGCGTTTTGGGATGGTAATAGCCTACAACTGACTCCGGCCTATGATATTTGCCCACAAGGCCGTACGGGTAATGAGCAGGGCCAGGCGATGCTTATTCTGGGTAATAAGAATGCCAGCCAAGTAGCGACTTGTTTAGAAGCTGCTTCGAACTTTTTGTTGAGTGAGGACGAAGCACTGACCATTTTTGAACATCAAAAATTGGTAGTAGAGGAAAACTGGCAAAGCGTATGCGATGAAGCTGAACTCAGCGAAGTTGACCGGAAGTTATTCTGGGGCCGCCAATTTCTTAATCCGTTTTCATTACGAATGTAAATTTGGTTGACCCATATGTGGATAGCGCACACCGTCGAGTCACACCCCACCAACGGAACCAACTGCTCAAAATTCAAACGAAAAGATGTGATAAAGCCTTTGTAGGCCAAGGGCTGCATACGGTATGATACGCGCTTGATCAAAATTCAATGAAACACGAATTATAACAAATTAACAGCATTATCGGTTTATAGGAGCCGCCTCCTATGGGCGGTAGCGTGCCTAACACAGTAAAAATTATAAAGCAGGCAAACAATAAGGCCTCAGAATGAATGATAACAATCCGAAAGCACCATTAACTCCCCTTAACTACGAACCAAACCGCCATCCGGATTACCAGGACGATGAAATCGATCTGCGAGAGCTCTTTGGCATCATCTGGCAAGGTAAATGGTGGATTATCGCCATTACCTTTGTATTTGCGGTGGGGTCCGTTATTTACTCTTTAAGCCTGCCGAATATTTATAAGTCAGAAGCCACGTTGGCGCCTACGGAAGAGGCTAGCGGTGGCGGCCTATCGCAAATGGCGGGTCAGCTAGGCGGTTTAGCTAGCCTGGCCGGTGTTAATTTAGGTGGTAACACGGTTGATAAAACCACCATTGCTATAGAAATACTGAAGTCCCGAGCGTTTATAAAAAGTTTTGTTGAAAAGTACAATATATTGCCGGAGATTATGGCAGTAGAAGAGTGGAGCCGTCAAAGCGGACTGGTTTATAATAAAGAAATTTATGATCCAGCTACTGATGAGTGGGTGAGAGACGTTGAGCCGCCCAAACAACCTAGGCCAAGCAGTTGGGAGTATGTACAAGTTTTTAAGAATGAAGTGCTTAGCGTCGCTCGCGATGATGAAACTGGTTTAGTTACTATTGCGGTTAACCATAAGTCGCCAAAAATTGCTGAGCAGTTGACTACCTGGTTAATTGACGAAATTAACAACCATATGCGAGAACGCGATATTCAAGAGGCGCGGCGCAGTTTAGAGTACTTAAATGAAGAGCTTCAGGAAACCGCATTAAGCAACATGCAGCAAGTGTTTTATCAACTAATAGAGAAGCAAACCCAAACCATTATGCTGGCGAACGTGCGGCCAGAATATATTTTCCAGGTAATTGATCCTCCGGTTGCTCCTGAACAAAAAGCCAAGCCATCACGCGCTTTAATCTGCATTATTGGTACCTTTTTAGGCGGCTTTCTAAGTGTGGGCTTCGTACTACTCAGGAATTTATTCAGAAAAAGTAAGGACGTAGCCTGACGTTTACGTCAGGTGAGATACTAAGTGTTAAAAAATAAAGTGGGATTCTTGTGGAACAACTAAAAGAAAATTTAGTAGAGCTTTTTAACTCTAAAAAAGCGGTGATCGGAATTTTAGGGTTAGGGTATGTTGGCCAACCTTTAGCCTTGCGTTACAGCTCATTAAACTATAAAACCATTGGTTTTGATATTGATGAAAGTAAGGTGTCGGAGTTAAATAGCGGAAAAAGTGGTATAGAGCATATTAGCGATGCCGCTATAGAAACGGCTTTAGAGAATGGTTTTGAAGCAACGGCTGATTTTCAGCGAATTTTAGAATGTGATGCACTTATTCTCTGTGTTCCTACGCCATTGAATAAGTACCGTGAGCCTGATATTAGTTATGTTACAAACACCACCGATATGATGGTGCCTTACCTTAGAAAAGGGCAGGTCGTCTCTCTTGAGAGCACAACGTATCCCGGTACTACTGAAGAAGAACTGCTTCCTCGACTGGAAACGAATGGCTTAAAAGTCGGAGATGATATCTTCCTGGTGTACTCTCCAGAAAGAGAAGATCCGGGTAACCCCAATTTTAATACTCAAACCATTCCAAAAGTTGTAGGTGGTCATACTGCTTCATGTCGAGATGTTGGCGTTGCTTTATATAAGCACGCTATTGATAAGGTTGTTCCTGTAAGCTCAACTAAAGCGGCGGAACTGACTAAGTTATTAGAAAATATTCATCGCGCTGTGAATATTGGTTTAGTTAACGAAATGAAGATTGTTGCAGACAGCATGGGCATTGATATCTTCGAAGTCGTGGATGCGGCTGCAACTAAACCTTTTGGCTTTACCCCTTACTATCCAGGCCCCGGACTCGGTGGACATTGTATTCCCATTGACCCATTTTATTTAACCTGGAAAGCTAGAGAGTACGGTCTTAATACACGCTTTATCGAACTGTCTGGTGAAGTAAACCGCGCTATGCCCGAGTATGTCGTAAACAAACTCATGGATGGTTTAAACAAGCATCAAAAGTCAGTAAATGGCAGTCGAATTTTGGTGTTAGGTATTGCTTATAAAAAGAATGTCGACGATATGCGTGAATCTCCGTCCGTTGAAATCATGGAGCTTATTCGTGATAAGGGCGCTGAAGTTGCTTACAGCGACCCTCATGTACCAACCTTCCCTAAAATGCGTGAACACAGTTTTGATTTACACAGCACTGAATTAACGCCAGAAAACTTGAACAGTTTTGATGCTGTCATTTTGGCAACTGATCATGAGAAATTTGATTATGACGTTATATACGAAAACTCGCGGATAATCATTGACTCGCGTGGCAAGTATAGAGAAAAGAACGGAAAGGTGATTAAAGCGTAATGACTGATTCAAACACTAATAAGAACTTTGCTCTTGTAGGTGCTGCGGGCTATATAGCACCCCGCCATATGAAAGCAGTTAAAGAAACTAACAATACTTTAAGTGCCGCTTATGACATTAACGACTCTGTTGGTATTATTGACAGCATTTCGCCACAAAGCGAATTCTTCACTGATTTTGAACGTTTCTATGAGCACGCTTGGCAGTTAAAACGTAATAACAGCACAAAGTTAGATTATATTTCGATATGCTCTCCCAACCACATGCATGCCTCGCATATAGCCGCTGGTTTACGTTTAGGTTGTGATGTTATTTGTGAAAAGCCTTTGGTTCCAACGAGTAACGATTTAGATGAACTAGAACGGGTTGAGCAAGAGACGGGCAAGAAAGTTTACAACATCCTTCAGTTACGGCATCACCCGGCAATTATTGAATTACGGGATAAGGTGGCTAATTCAAAGAAAGATGAGAAGCACGAAGTTGAGCTTACTTACATCACGTCTCGTGGTAAATGGTATCTCGAGAGCTGGAAGGGTGACCCGCGAAAATCGTTTGGTGTGGCAACCAACATTGGTGTGCATTTTTTCGATATGCTTCATTTTATTTTTGGGAAGTTACAGAAGAATGTGCTTCATTACGCTGATGACCTGAAGGCATCTGGTTACTTAGAATATGAAAAAGCACGAGTAAAATGGTTACTTTCCATTGACGCCAATGATTTACCGGACGAAGTTAAAGGTGAAAAAACAACCTACAGAACCATTAATTGCGATGGTGATGAGTTAGAGTTTTCAGGTGGTTTTACCGACCTTCACACCGTTAGTTATCAAGAGATATTAGCTGGTCGTGGTTATGGCATTAAAGATGCCCGGCATTGCGTGGAAACCGTAGAGCAAATTCGTACTCAGCAGCCGCAATCTGCAGAAGCCAATGAAGCACATCCTTTTCTGGCATCACTTCTTAAAAAATAATACGCAGTATTCAAAGCGAACAGGTGCACACTATGAGTTATTACCAACATGAATCGGCAATTGTAGATGACGGAGCTCAAATTGGCGAAGGTAGCCGTGTCTGGCACTTCGTGCATGTTTGCGGTGAAGCCCAAATTGGCAAAGGCGTTTCATTAGGGCAAAACGTTTTCGTCGGTAACCGAGTGAAAATTGGCGATAACTGTAAAATACAAAACAATGTTTCAGTCTACGACAACGTGTATTTGGAAGAAGGCGTATTTTGTGGGCCTAGTATGGTTTTCACCAATGTGTATAACCCTCGTTCGCTGATAGAGCGCAAAGACGAATATAAGGACACCCTAGTTAAAAAAGGTGCTTCTTTAGGGGCTAATTGCACTATTGTTTGCGGTATTACTATCGGTGAGTACGCTTTTATTGGTGCTGGAGCCGTTGTGAATAAAGATGTGCCTGCTTATGCACTTATGGTGGGCGTACCGGCTAAACAAATTGGCTGGATGAGTGAACATGGCGAACAATTAGATTTACCGTTGACTGGTGATGCTAAAGCTGAATGTTCTCACTCAGGCGCAACCTATACGTTAAATGGACAAACCGTGATTAAAGAAGGTTAATTAACATGCAGTTTATTGATTTAGCCGCTCAGCAGGCAAGAATTAAAGATAAAATTGATGCAGGCATTGCGCGCGTTCTTGCCCACGGCAAGTATATTCTAGGCCCGGAAGTTCAAGAGTTAGAAGAAAAATTAGCCGATTATACAGGTGCAAAGTACTGTATTACCGTGGCAAACGGAACCGACGCACTTCAAATTGCGCAAATGGCGTTAGGTATTGGCCCGGGAGATGAAGTTATTACGCCGGGCTTTACTTATATTGCGACGGCAGAAACAGTAGCCTTATTAGGCGCAAAGCCGGTTTATGTTGATATTGACCCTAAAACTTACAACATTGACCCTGAGCTCATTGAAGCTGCTATTACGCCTAAAACAAAAGCAATTATTCCCGTGTCACTTTATGGCCAGTGTGCAGATTTCGACCGAATTAATGAGATCGCAAGAAAGCACAACATTCCGGTTATTGAAGATGGTGCACAAAGCTTTGGTGCAACTTACAAAGGCAGAAAATCTTGTAACTTAAGTAAAATTGCTTGTACTAGCTTTTTTCCTAGTAAACCTTTGGGGTGTTATGGCGATGGCGGTGCTATTTTTACTAATGATGACGAGCTAGCTACCATAATGCGACAAATAGCCCGGCATGGACAGGATCGCCGGTATCACCATATTAGAGTGGGTGTAAATAGTCGATTAGACACTATTCAAGCGGCGATTTTGAAGCCTAAATTAGAAATTCTTAATGAAGAAATACAGCTGCGTAATACGATTGCTAGTAATTACACATTATGGCTAAATGAAAAAGGTATAGAAGCCACGCCGTTCGTTGAAGAATATAATTCGTCAGTCTGGGCACAATATACCTTAAAGGTAAAAAATCGCGATGAGCTTCAACAAAAACTTAAAGAAAATGGCATTCCAACTGCAGTACATTATCCTATGCCATTAAATAAACAACCCGCTGTTGAAGATAGGGTTTCGTCGCTTGCTATTGGTAATGATGCCGCGAATATTGTTATGTCATTACCGATGCATCCGTATCTCACTCTGGAAGAACAGAAAAAAATTGTAAACATTATTGGTGAGCAGTGAAGCCCATGCATATTTTGCTGATACCTTCTTGGTACCCAGACCATCCAGGAGATGTCAAAGGCGTTTTCTTCCGTGATCAAGCGTTAGCTCTTAAAGAGTTTGGTCACCAGATAGGAGTAATTGCTCCAAACTTACGTTCGTTGCGGTCCTTATTAGGCCGTGTTGAAATAGATAAATCTAATGATTTTGAACTAGATGAAGGTATAGCAACCTATCGAGAAAAGGTAATTTCGCTCTTACCGCGGGTACCTTATGGAAGCTTTTGGCTTTTGAAACGTACAGCAAAGAACATGTTCAAAAATTATATTAAACTTCATGGAAGACCCGATATAATTCATGCTCACTCATCTATATTTGGTGGTATCATTGCTACCGACCTCGCTAGCGAGCATGGTATTCCGATAGTACTGACGGAACATAGTAGTGGGTTTGCTAGAGGTACGTTCAAGAACTGGCAGTTAAAATTGGCAGAAAGGGCTAGTGTTAAAGCTGATTTAGTTATTTCAGTTAGCCCATCGCTTGGTCAGCTCCTTGGGAACTTATTTCCGTTAACGAAAGAGCGTTGGCAATGGATTCCTAATGTCGTTGCTGATCGCTTTAACTCCCCAAAAAGAATATCTAAGAATGATGACGCTATAGTATTTCTAAATCTCGCATTTATGAACGAGAATAAAGGGCAAAGGGATCTCCTTAGAGCGTTTAAAAGAGTTGCCACTAAATCTGCTAAGGCTGAGCTTTGGCTTGCAGGAGATGGTCCTACTCGAACTGATCTAGAAAAGGAAGCAATCAATTTAGGATTAAATAATAGAGTCCGATTTCTTGGTGTCATAACGCCGGAGTTAGTACCGGAATTATTCAAAAAAGTTGACGTAATGGTCGTATCAAGTCACTACGAAACCTTTGGAGTGGTAATAGCTGAAGCTTTAATGGCAGGTCTGCCAGCTATTGCAACTCGTTGTGGAGGTCCTGAATCTATAATTCAAGAATATGACGGGCTTCTAGTCCCAGTCAGAGACCCTGATGCACTTGGTGATGCAATGTATGAACTACTAGAAAATTTGGAATTCTTTGATTCAGAAGCGATAGCTGAACGTGCCTTCGCGCGGTTTTCCGGGAAGGCGATTGCTAGCAGGCTTACAAATGAGTATGAAAAACTAATAACTAGAAATAACCAAAAGACAGACTGTGCATGAGTGCTTTTCTTTTAAAGTTTAGGCATTTTACTTCAGGAACTATTTTACGTCGTAATATAGGAATGACTTTTGGACGTCAGGTTATTTCAGCGATATTGCAGCTTATTGTTGTGGTCATAATTGCTAGGGAGCTTGGACCCGAAGGCAATGGGATTTATGCAATGACTATTTTAGTTCCAACTCTAATGAGTAACTTTTTGAGCTTAGGGATTGGTTCAGCCACGGTATATCATCTTAGTAAAGGAGACTTTTCAGTTTCCCAGATTATAAATGGAAACTTGAAATTAGGCTTATATATATCCTTTGTCGGGATTATAGTTGCTTATTTAATAATTACTTACTGGGGAAATAAAATTTTTCCAGGGATTCCATCAAATTTATTATTTCTAGGTTTATTATCTTTTCCAATAACTTTACTTTTATCATTTCTAAATGCTATCTTTCAAGGTTTAGAAGACTTCAAAGCATTTAATTTAACTGTAATGCTTCCCCCTGTAATAATGCTAGTAGGTACAAGCCTTGCACTTTATGTTTTTGATTTAAAAATCTTGAGCCTTATATATGTATTTATCGCTAGTCAACTATCAGCTCTTATTGCTACTTTAGTATTATTAAAAAGAAGTAAGCTAAACTCTAAGGAGAATGAACCTAGTGTAATGGTCAAGAGATCTACATCATATAATCGAAAGATTTTGAAATTTGGTTGGAAGGCCCATTTATCGAATATAATTACATTTATAAATTATAGAGCTGATTTATTTCTCGTTAATTTTTTCATTTCTCCTGCAGCCGCTGGTATATACATAATTGCTATAAAAATATCCGAGAAACTCTGGATGCCTTCTCAAGCAGTAAGTACAGTTACCTATCCTCGTCTATCTACAATGACTAATGATCCAATAGGACGATTAAAACTTACCAAAAAAGCTTTCTATCTAGTTGCACTAATTACAGCAGCTATAAGCTTGATTTCTGCTTTGATTTTAGTTTGGTTTGTAGGTCCTCTATTCGGACATGAATATAAAAGTGTTCTACCTGCTTTTCTATGTCTAGTGCCAGGAGTGATTCTGTGGGCCGGTGCAAGAGTTCAAGCTAGCTGTATTGCTGCTGCGGGAAGACCAGAATGGAATATGTATATTTCAATCGCCGTTTTAGCTATTAATATTAGTGGAAATTTGATGCTAATACCTCGTTACGGAATCTTAGGAGCGGCTATCGCGACTAGTATTGCTTACGCATTTGATTCATTAGTTAAATATTATTTCGTTAATAAGACCTCTAACATAGAAGTTTAAATTACCAACTAAGTATTATGGTGAAAATTATTAAATCGACCATCATTTTTATGCCAAAAGGTAAATGAAAATTGAATTTGATTAAACTTAAAAAAATAACTATTGACAAAGTTTATTTTTTATCTTTTATTCTATTTTATTTTTTAGTTGCCTTATTCCCTAATAACTATTTGACATCCGTTATTCCATTGATTTTTGGTTTTGGCTTTTTTTTATTTTTCCTGTTTTATGATGGTTTGAAGATCAACGAAGAGAAGTTAAGTTCACTAATCGCTATAATACTATTTAGCTCTATTTCTTTATTGTATTTGTTTTTCGAGAAAGGAATCTATGTGATTAAAGAAATGGAGTTCTTTTTCTTTATATCGCTCCCTTTGATGTTCATATCTTCTTATCGCTTAATTAACTATGAGAAAATAAGCTTTTTATTTAAATGTATTGTTATATTTTGCTTTGGTCAATTATTAATAATTTTAGGGCAGATATCAAAGATAGCTACCGGCTTTGGTTTGAGTTTGCCTTCCAGCGAAGATGGTGAAGTTAGCTCTCATACTTTGCACATGTTGTCAGGATCATTTTCTAACTCTAATGATCTAGCTTCTGTAGCTGTTTTGTTAGGTTTTTTTTTATTATTTATTAAAAAGTATTTGGATTATAAAGTAACAATAGGTCTCTTGATAGTTACGCTGATATTATTATTGACACTTTCTAGAATGGCTGTCTTGTGTTTTTTGTTGGGCCTATTTTTTATAAGTAAAAAGCCTTTATCTTTTAAACGAAGTTTATTTTTTATATTATCTATTTTATTAATGTTTTCTTTCTATTTTTACATTTCCAATAATCTCGGGGTTTATGGTTTTGTAGACAGGATCTTCATAAGAATACAGTCTTTAGCTGAAATCTTTGAGAATGGAATTTCTTCAGACGGTTCGGTAGGTTTAAGAGCTGATTCTTATTTAAGGTTTCTAGGGAATTTAGATGAATTAGGTTTTGGTTCTATGGAGCTTAGAAATTATAGAGAGTTTGTCAAACCTATGACGGAAGGAATGAATTTAATGTCTGTAAACCCTCACTCTTTTTTTGTTGAAATAGGTTATTGGATGGGGTGGCCGGGAATTATATCGATTTTCTTATTTTTTGTTTCCTTTTTTAAAAGAAAGTCAAAAACTTTAGATTTATTTTTTTTAATCTTTATGTTTTTATTTGTTTCGGCTATAAGTTCTTCTGTTATTAATAATTTTATACTATTTTTTGGCTTGTTTTTATTATTGAATTTACTTAGCTCTAGAAACCGAGTTTTAAATGTATGAATATGATCTTTCACTTCCCCCTTCCTTTGGATAGCGACGCTAAATCAGCTAGCGGTATTCGACCTTTACGTATGATCGCTGCTTTTGAATCTTTAGGATACAAGGTTGATTTAGTTACTGGTTACTCTAATGATCGGAAAGACTGCATCGCTAAGATTAAAGAAAAAATACGCCAAGGGGAAAAATATGATTTTGTTTATTCAGAGTCATCTACAATGCCTACAACCTTAACAGAACGGCATCACTTACCATTACACCCTTTTCTTGATTGGTTTTTCTTTCGGTTTTGTAATAAGAAAGGCATCCCCATTGGCTTGTTTTATCGTGATATATACTGGAAGTTCGATAATTACGGCGGGGGTCTAAACCGATTAAAAAAGATTGCAGCTAAGTTAGCTTACCAATTTGATATATGGGTATATAAAAGCACATTAACCAAATTGTATTTACCGTCCGTTAAGATGGCAGATTATATTCCCGAAGTTAACTTTGATATTATCCAGGCGTTGCCACCCGGCCATTCATATCCCGATACTTATCAAATGAAAAACTCAGGGTTAACGGCTCCTCCTTTTAAGCTTTTTTATGTTGGAGGCATGTCTGAGCATTACCAGTTGCATAAGTTGTTTGAGGTTGTAAGGCAATTGCCTAATATCGAGCTGACTATTTGTACAAGATTAGATGAGTGGGTCAATGTGAGGGGGAGCTACCCATCATTAACTGATAACATTAAAATTGTTCATAAGTCCGCGGGCGATATGGAGAAACTTCTAAGTGCAGCCGATATCGCAATTCTTTTCATCAAACCACAAGAATATCGAGAGTTTGCTGCGCCAGTAAAGCTTTATGAATATATAGGTCACCGTAAGCCGATTATTGCAAGCGAAAAAACATTAGCGGGTCGTTTCGTTGAAGACAACGGACTAGGATGGACCATTCCTTATGAAGAAGAGGCGTTAAAAGTACTGTTGAATCAATTACTGTTGAATCCTCAAGAGGCTGATTCGGTTCGACATAATTTGGTAGAATTAGCACCAAAGCATTCTTGGCTCGCCAGAGCAAATAAAGTGGCTGAGGAGCTAAGGTCTTGAGAATAGCACTGTTAGCAGCAGCGTCGTCTATTCATACTGCCCGGTGGGCTAATGGATTGAGCGATCAGGGGCATGAGGTGCATGTCATTAGTCAGCACCCTGTAAAAGAACTTTTTGCTAATTCTGTAGCTATGCATCTCTTACCGGTAAGAGGGACTTTAGGTTATTTCACAATGTCCTCTTCCGTACGAAACTTACTAGAAAAAATTCGACCCGATATCGTCAATGCGCATTACGCTAGTGGCTATGGAACAACCGCTCGTTTAGTGAACTATAGTCCTTGGGTGTTATCAGTGTGGGGTAGTGATGTTTACGACTTTCCTCATAAGTCCTTCTTACATAAATGGCTAGTGCGAAAAAACCTCTTGGCAGCAGATCAAGTCGCGTCTACTAGCCGTTGTATGGCAGAGCAAACCCGTAAATTGGCTCCTGAGCTAACTAATATCGAGATTACTCCCTTTGGAGTTAGTCTCGAGGCTTTCGAGGACATACAACCTATTTCGAACGACGCTAAAAATAGACTGGTGATTGGCACAATTAAATCAATGAAAGACGTCTATGGCATTGATATTTTAATTGAGGCTTACGCAAATTTGGTCAAAAGGTTTCAATCTCGGACAGACCTTAGCTTTCTACAGCTAGAGTTACGCTTAGTCGGAGAGGGGGAGAAAATGTCCGAGCTGAAAGCTTTGGGTGAGAGTTTGGGCGTGTCTGACAGTGTTCATTTTATTGGTCGAGTTCCGCATTCTCAGGTTCCTTTTGAGCTTGAGAAGTTAGATATTTTTGCTGCTTTGAGCCGGAGCGAAAGTTTTGGAGTTGCAATTCTTGAAGCCGGAGCCGCAGGCCGACCAGTTGTTGTCTCCAATGTCGGTGGGTTACCAGAGGTCACAATTGATGGCATAACTGGTTCTGTGGTTCCGAGTGAAGATCCTAAAGCGGCAGCAGATGCTTTAGAAAAAATGGTTTTAGACGGAAAGCTCCGTCAACAGATGGGCTTAGAAGCTCAAAAACATGTAAAAGAAAATTATTCTTGGGAAGCCTGTGTGCATAACATGCTGACAGTGTATGACAAAACTATTAACGAATTTAGAAAGGGACAGTAATGCAACGTATTCTGACAATCATTGGCGCACGCCCTCAGTTTATTAAAGCTAGCGTTGTTTCTCGCGCTATTAAAGAAATGGAGGGCATAGACGAGATTCTGTTGCATACAGGCCAACACTTTGACGCAAATATGTCGGATGTTTTTTTTAATCAACTAGGAATTCCCAGGCCCGATATTCAGCTGGATATTCACGGTGGAAGTCATGGTGAGATGACAGGCAGAATGTTGGCGGAAATTGAGCAGGCTTTGCTTGAACATAAGCCTGACCGTGTTCTGGTTTATGGCGACACTAATTCTACTTTGGCTGGAGCTCTTGCAGCCGCTAAATTACATATTCCAGTTGCTCATGTTGAGGCTGGCCTGCGTAGCTTTAATATGCGAATGCCAGAAGAGATTAATCGTATTTTAACTGATCAAGTTAGCGATATTCTCTTTTGCCCTACAACTACGGCTGTTAAGAATTTGGAAAGTGAGGGGTATCTTAACAAACCAGTGAAGGTGATGCAGGTAGGAGATGTAATGCAGGACGCGGCTATTTTGTTTGCGGAGAAAGCTATTGCCCCTGCTGATGGTGAAGTTCCGGAGGAGTTTATTTTAGTAACTCTTCATCGGGCGGAAAATACAGATGACCCTTTGCGACTCGCGAGTATAGTGAAGGCACTCAACGAAATACATAAAAACCATGCGCCTGTTGTTCTCCCTCTCCATCCCCGCACCCGAAAACTAATTGCCCAACAAAATCTAGAATTAAACGTCCATCTGATTGACCCTGTAGGATACTTTGAGATGGTGTGGTTGCTCGATCATTGTCAGTTAGTGTTGACAGACAGTGGTGGTGTTCAGAAAGAAGCGTTCTTTTTTGGAAAAACGTGCGTAACCATGCGTGACCAGACTGAATGGGTGGAACTGATTGAGGCGGGTGCAAATGAGTTGGTTGGTGCCAATCAACAGAAAATCATGGATGCTGCAATCCGGAACTTAGGGCGTAAAGTTAAGGATACCGAAAAGTTGTATGGAGGCGGTGAAGCCGTACAGAGGATTGTGAATGAATTGGTGACATCAAGCTCATGAGCAAAACGGTTTGGATAATTAATCAGTATGCGTCTACGCCTGACTCTGGTTTTGCTGGTCGGCATTATTATTTGGGAAAAGAGCTGGCTAAACTGGGCTATAACGTTTACTTGATTGCTTCTTCTGCGCACCATCTATTGCGTGAAAAGCCAGACATGCGGTCGGAGTTCGAATTTCAAGAGGAAGACAATAGGTTTAATGTTGTTTGGGTGAGAATGCCTCATTATGAGCAGGCTCATAGCAAAAGCAGAATTATCGGGTGGTTTCTTTTTTCAAGACGTATTAGAAAATTGGCCAAGATAGTTCCAGATTCTCCGGATGTCATAGTTTGTTCCTCTCCGTCTCTGCTTTCTTTTTTTGGGGCTAAGAGCTTGGCTCGACGATTTAGCGCAAGATTAGTCTTTGAGGTTCGAGACATTTGGCCGATGACATTGATGGATATTGGTGGCTATTCGCCTCGTCATCCGTTCATTCGGTTTTTGCAGTGGGTAGAGGACAGGGCTTACCGCGACTCTGATCGTGTTGTTTCCAATTTGAAAAATGCAGTGGAACATATGGTTGAACGAGGTATGGAAAAAGAGAAATTCTCTTGGATACCCAATGGATTTTCTTTGGAAGAAGTCAGTCAGAATGCTCCATTGAATAACTCAGCTAAAAAGAAAATTCCTCAGGATAAGTTCCTCATTGGCTACACTGGAACATTAGGTGTTGCTAACTCATTGTACACATTGATTGATGCTGCTGAGCGCCTGAGAGATTTTCCGGAAATTGCTTTTATTCTGGTGGGAGATGGAAAAGAGAAAGCCACTTTGCAAAAGCGGGTTCTAGAGAAAGGGCTGGTCAATGTGCATTTCATCAATCCGATTCCTAAAGTTGAAATACAGGCCATGCTCTCTCAGTTTGATGGATGTTATATAGGGCTTTCGAAAGATCCACTGTTTCGTTTCGGTGTTTCACCTAATAAATTGTTTGACTATTTGTATTCAGGTAAACCGATTATCTACGGTATTGAGTCAGGTAATTATAAGCCTGTCGAAGATGCTGGTGCGGGATTTCAAATACCTTCGGAAGACGCTAAGCAGCTCGAGGATGCTGTGTTGAAGCTTTATCGTATGGAAGATAGCGAGAGAGCTCAGATGGGTGCGAATGGGCGTAAGGTAGCGTTAGAGCAATATGAGTATGGACAACTTGCAGAAAATCTTGCGAAAGTGTTATTCGATTGAGTTATTTATCTTCCCTTCGAATTTATCAGTTATGGTTTTTGAATAAGGGGGCCTTTTGGAAGTTATTTTAACTGGCGCGACTGGGTTTATTGGTCGTCACTTGGCAAAGTCGCTCGATAACTTGACTGACGTTAAATTGACTTGTGCAGTTAGACGCGCTGGTTCATCTAATTGCGACCGCGAGGTGGTAGTAAATGGGCTGGATTCTGATACAGATTGGTCGGAAGCTTTAACAAAAAAATTGGTAGTAATTCACGCTGCTGCTCGAGCTCACATAGTGAAGGACGACTTACCCGATCCGCTTTCGGAATATCGCAAAATTAATGTGGATGGCACACTTAACTTAGCAAGGGAAGCGGCGAGTGCAGGCGTTCGAAGGTTCATTTTTATCAGCTCTATTGGCGTAAATGGTAATATAAACCAACGCCCATTTACAGAGGAAGACCGACCCAACCCCTCAGAATTCTATGCCCAGTCAAAGTGGGAAGCCGAACAAGGCTTATGGGAAATCGGTAAAGAAACTGGCATGGAAATTGTTATCATTCGTCCGCCTCTGGTATATGGTTCAGGAGCGCCCGGTAACTTCGGAGCCTTGACTCGCTGGGTTGAAAAAGGGATTCCGCTTCCTCTTGGGGCAATTCGAAATCAACGGTCACTAGTGGCAATCGATAACTTAGTTGACTTGATTGTGACTTGTGTCGAGCACCCTAATGCTGCTAATCAGGTCTTCTTGGCGGGGGATGGAGAGGATCTTTCCACGACAGAACTGTTGAAGAGAGTAGCTCAAGCCATGGGGCGGCCGTCTAGATTGATTCCTGTGCCCGAAGGAGCGCTTATGTTCGGAGCTACTTTGCTTGGAAAGAAGGGCGTTGCGCAACGTTTGTTGGGTTCTTTGCAGGTAGATATTTCCAAAGCTCGCCAACTTTTAGGCTGGAAGCCTCCCGTTACAGTAACCGAAGGACTTACCAAAGCTGTAGGAAGCTACAGGTGTGAGTAGTGTGCTCCGTAAAAAATAAAACTTTAACTCTGGATGGTATTTGTGATTCGACTGTTTGATCTTGTCTTTGCGTTCTTTGGGTTAGTAATAGGTTTCCCTGTACTGCTGTTGTTGGTGATTATCGGCTTTTTTGATACCGGTTCTCCTCTCTTTTTCCAGGAAAGGGTTGGTCGTAATAAAAAGGCGTTTACTCTTGTAAAATTTCGCACTATGCGCAAAGACACAGCCTCTGTTGCTAGCCATTTAGCCAGTGCCTCATCTATTACGAAGTTTGGTCACTTTCTACGCCGAACAAAGCTCGACGAATTGCCTCAGCTCTGGAATGTCCTAAAAGGCGAAATGAGTTTGGTAGGGCCTAGGCCCGGGCTCTTCAACCAAGAAGAGTTAACTGAAGCTCGGGAAAAATATAATGTATTTGATGTTCGTCCGGGTATTACAGGTTTGGCTCAAGTTAATGAAATAGATATGTCGACTCCTGAACTGTTGGCGCAAACGGATGCTAAGATGATTAACTCGTTAAATTTAACGGCTTACTTCCGGTACATCTTTCTGACAGTAACCGGTAAAGGCTCCGGTGATCGCGTGAAATAGACTCTCACTAAAATAGAAAAAGAAAAGGATTTTAAATTATGTGCGGTATTGTAGGCGCGACTTCAGAACGTCGCGTTAGTGACATTTTACTGGAAGGCTTAAAACGGCTGGAATATCGTGGCTATGATTCGGCGGGCCTTGCAATTATTGATAAAAACCAAAAATTGCAAATCACTCGGCGTATCGGCAAGGTTCAGGAGCTGGCGAATGCCATTGAAGCTAGCCCGCTAGACGGCACGACTGGTATTGCTCATACGCGCTGGGCAACACATGGTGGGGTTACTGAGGCTAACGCCCATCCTCACCTGTCAGATAATGAAATTGCTGTTGTTCACAACGGTATTATTGAAAACCATGAAACATTGCGTGAACAATTACAAGCCCTGGGCTATGTTTTTAATAGCCAGACCGATACTGAAGTCATCGCTCATTTAATTCATCATGAGCGTAAAACACACGGTGATCTATTAACTGCTGTTAAAGCAACTGCACGCCAATTAGAAGGGGCTTATGGTGCTGTTGTTATGGATACGCGAAATCCAGAGCGTCTTGTGGTTGCTCGTTCAGGTAGCCCGCTAGTGATAGGTGTCGGTATTGGTGAGAACTTTGTTGCATCTGACCAGCTAGCACTGCTTCCAATTACGCGTAAGTTTATCTATTTAGAAGAAGGTGATGTTGCTGACATAAACCGAACCAATATCAGTATTTTTGACCAAAACGACCAGCCAGTAGAGCGCCAGGTTGTCGAGTCTGAAAGTAGTTACGATGCTGGTGGTAAAGGTCAGTATCGTCACTATATGTTGAAAGAGATTTATGAACAGCCCATTGCCGTACGCAACACCCTGGAAGGCCGTATCGCTAATGACACGGTGCTGGATGATGCTTTCGGTAAAGGCGCGAGTGAGTTGTTAAAAACCATTAAGCACGTGAAAATTATTGCCTGTGGCACTAGCTACCACGCTGGCATGGTAGCAAGCTATTGGCTTGAGTCGTTAGCGAATGTTTCTTGTAGCGTAGAAATTGCGTCTGAGTTTCGCTACCGAAAGTCCTATGTGCGACCGAGCAGTCTGTTAGTGACTATTTCTCAAAGTGGTGAAACCGCTGACACGCTGGCGGCACTGCGTTTATCAAAAGAGTTAGGTTACAACGGCAGCCTTACTATTTGTAATGTTGCTACCTCTTCAATGGTAAGAGAGTCAGACTTAGCCTTTATGACGCGAGCGGGTACAGAAATAGGCGTTGCATCGACAAAAGCTTTTACCACGCAATTAACCGGTTTATTGATGCTAACGGTGGCCTTAGGTAAATACCAGGGTATGTCGAAGCAGCAACAAAGCGCTATAGTCAGCGCGTTACAAACACTGCCTACGAAGCTAGAAGAGTCGGTGTCGTTAGCCGATGAGCTTGAGAAGTTGGCTCATGAATTTGCAAATAAAGAACACAGTATTTTCTTAGGCCGAGGCAACCAGTATCCAATTGCAATGGAAGGGGCTCTTAAGCTGAAAGAGATTTCGTACATTCATGCAGAAGCCTATGCTTCGGGTGAGTTAAAGCACGGGCCGCTGGCATTAATCGATGATGATATGCCGGTGATTGTCGTTGCTCCAAATAACGAGTTATTAGAGAAATTGAAGTCTAATGTGGAAGAAGTGCGCGCACGCGGCAGCTTAATGTATGTATTTGCGGATAAAAACGCGCAATTTAAAAATGACGATACCTTGAATGTATTGAACGTTTGCCATTGTGATGAAATTATTGCCCCTATTGTTTACACTGTGCCACTCCAATTATTGTCTTATTACGTTGCCTTGGTTAAGGGAACCGATGTTGATCAGCCTCGTAACCTCGCAAAATCGGTCACGGTGGAATAGGAATAGAGCTAGTGTACTTTTTAGTTTTTTTATTTTTAGAATGTGGTCGTTATTTGAATACTCATACTTGTAAAGGGGAAATGCTTTGTTCTCGTTGAAATCGTCCTTGTCTAGCTTAGTGCTATATAGCGCTTTGCTTTTAATCGTTGTTTCAAGCTTGGGGGCTGTGAACTTTGCTAATGCGCAGTCTATGCCTACGCAAGCCCAAATAGAAATGTTTAAAAATTTACCAAGGGCGCAGCAAGAAGCATTAGCGAGACAATACGGTATAGACCCTGGCATCTTAAATGGCATAGGTGGGCAGACGTCAAGTTCGCCAAGCCAACAGCAGCAACAGAACGCAGTGGTTTTCCCTCGTGGTACTACCTTTGACGAAAGTGGCAATCCGGTTATACCCGAAGATTTAGAAGCGCAGTTTTCAAAAGAAAAAGACAAACTGGAGCCTTTTGGTTATGGGTTGTTTGCCGGTGAGCCTCAGTCTTTTGCGCCAACCTCGTACGCGCCCGTGCCTTCTAACTACATTATGGGTGTGGGTGACACCATTAAAGTGCAACTGTTTGGTAAGGAAAACCGCAGTTATGATTTAACCATAGACCGCGAAGGCAAAGTGTTTATTCCCGATTTAGGTGAGTTAACTGTAGCAGGTTTAACCTATACCTTAATGCAGGACATGATTCAGAACCAGGTCAAGCAGCGTTTAATTGGCTTTAACGCGGCGGTTTCTATGGGGGAATTGCGCTCTATTCAGGTCTTTATTGCCGGTGAGGCTTATAAGCCGGGTTCTTACGCTGTTAGCTCTTTATCTACTATTAGCCAGGCGCTTTATGTGGCGGGCGGAGTGTCTGACATTGCCTCTCTACGCTCTATTCGGTTGATGCGTGCCGGCAAAGTCATTACCGAGTTTGACTTGTACGACTTATTGCTGGAAGGCGATACCTCGGACGATAAAATGCTGCAAAGTGGTGATGTCGTCTTTATTCCACCCCGTGGTGATATGGTGACCGTAAAAGGTGAGGTAAAACGCCCGGCACTGTACGAACTAAAAGGTGAAGAAACCTTAAAGGACGCGTTACGTTTTGCTGGTGGCAGTGAAGATGAAGCCTATTTAGCCGCGGCGCAATTGCAGCGCATTGTTAATGGTAAACGGATAATCAGTACCGTTGACTTAACCTCCGAGAAGCAGTTAAGCAAAGAACTTAAAGGCGGTGACGTTCTGACATTGCGGCCAGTTTCTAATACCCTAGATGACAGCTTGTTATTGGTCGGTGCGGTAACACGGCCAGGCCATTATGAGTGGAATAAGGGCATGCGCATTAATGACGTATTGCAAAGCAGCCGTCACGATCTGTTAGAACAAGCCGACTTAGCTTACGGCCTGGTGGTGCGCGAAACGGGGCCACAACGAGATTTAAGCTTGTATCAGTTTAATGTGGCGGAAGCCATAAACGGCAAAGTCGGTGAAAATCTGGTACTGGAAGAACGCGATCAAATTGTTATTTTTAGTCGCTACGCAACAAAGGCAGCAGAACAGCAGCAACTGTCGCGTTATACGCTGACAAAACAAGAGCGTGAATCAGAAGAGCGTCAGGAGCTGCTTGAGGAATATCGACAAGCCTTTTTGTACGACTTAGTTAAAGAAAAAGGGGGCGATGTAGCGAAGTTATCGACCCGTGAATTGCAAGAAGCAACAGCATTATTTGGTACACCGGATAAAGACGACAAACCGATAGCAGCAGACGAATTGGCCCGGTATTCGCGCCAAAATCTGCTAGAACCTATTATGCTGCGCATAAGTCATCAGCGTTCTAAAACCAGTACCGCCCCCTTAGTGTATGTGGCGGGCGAGGTTAACCACCCCGGCGTGTATCCGCTGGTGGAAAATGCAACCGTTAGTCGGTTGTTAGACGCGGCCGGTGGCGTAAAAGATTCTGCGTATTTAAAACGGGCAGAAGTCACTCGGTTTAAATACGGAAAAGATGCCGCTAGCACAAAGTATTTGACGGTAGCGTTAGACGAGGTATTGAGTGGTCAGGTGGATGTGCCCATTCAGGGGCGCGATCGCCTGAATGTTCTTAGTATTCCTGAATGGCAGAATACCTATGAAGTTAGGTTGCGTGGCGAAGTCAAATTTCCGGGCACTTATGCCATAAAGCGCGGGGAAACTCTCACGCAGTTGATAGCGCGCGCCGGAGGCTTTACCGAGCATGCGTTTATAGAAGGGGCGGTATTCACTCGTGAAGAAATTCGTGAACGAGAGCAAGAACGAAAACGCATTTTAGCTCAGCAACTTAAACAAGAAATTGCGGGCAATATGATGACGGGTACCGGAGACAGTCAGGTGTCCTACGCACAGATGAGTCAATTATTGTCCGATTTATTAGCTACTGAGGCCGTCGGGCGGCTGATAATGGATTTACCTAAGGTATTGAGTGACAGAGCCGCCAGAGACCTTCAGCTGAAAGATGGCGATGCGCTGTATGTGCCAACGAAGAGCGACTCGATAAGTATAATGGGCGAAGTTCAAATGACAACGTCCTACCGCTTTGACCCTGACTTAAGCGTAGAAGCGTATATTGAGCGTAGTGGTGGTATCAAACAAAAGGCCGACGAAGAACGTATTTACATTGTTAAGGCTAACGGTGCCATTGAGCTTTACGAGGATGGCAGCAGTTGGTTCAGCTTTAGCGGCAATTCTCAGTTAGGCCCGGGCGATACCATTATTGTGCCTATGGATACCACCTATACAGAAAATTTAGAGTTGTGGTCTCAGGTTACCGGCATTATTTATAATTCCGCTATTGCTTTAGCCGCTATTAACGGTTTGTAAGTGAAAATTGATGTAAATGTGGTTTGCAATTTACCCGTTAGCGGCATACTATGGAAGTTGCTGTTAACTGGAGTGTTTTCAGTCACAGCGATACATGTATCTATATCTCTGGAGTGAGGTGAATTTTATGAAAACTTTAGCATTATCGATTATTGCTGCAGCAGGCTTAGCGGCCGCACCAGCAATGGCACAAGAAGGTGCTGCGGGTGAAGCGGCAGCAGGAAGTGGCTTTGGTGGCTTGTCTACCGGCGCTTTAGTATTCTCTGGTGTTGCGGCAGCTGCAACCTTAGCGGTTGTTACTGACAGCTCGTCAAACCCGGAAGTTGAAGTGCCTGGTCCTGGTCCTGTTGACCCAGACCCTATCGTAACTGTTACGGGTACAGGTACTAACACGTATACCATCACTATTCCTGCTCAGTAATTCGTTACTGGTGTAAGAGTAAGTGACAAGTGAGCTTAGCTAAGGGCAAAGAAGCGCTTCTTTCTCCCGCTTTAGCTCGCTGTGATAAAATACCGCCGAAATGGCGGTATTTTTTTGCATAAAGCCTCTGTAAGGGATGAGAGAAAACCATGTATCGTTTGTTGTTAATACCCATGTTATTGCTGAGCCTAAGCGCTTGTACTGCGGTGACGAGTGAAGTCCGTGAGACCATAGAATACGCTCTTAAAGACGCTGAAAACGCGGAACTGTCGCAAGAAAAAATTGACTCTTTTCCTTATACTTCACTGTATGCCCGCTGGGGTGACAGCCCCAGAAGCCTTATTGTACTAGGGTTTGTTAATAAACCGGATGACTGGCACTTTGTGACCGCCGAAAAAGAAACGCTGGTACTGCGCAATGGGCGTGTCATTAGAACCCAGGGGCTGAATGAAAACTTATTGGCAGTATCTAACTTACAGAATGACCCGCTGCGCTGTTTAGTAACTCACCCGACAAGCTGCAACACACAGTGGCAACGACAATACGATATTGAAAGTAAGCAGGCTGTGGTCAGCCGCGAGGCAACATCGAGCTTCTCTGTAAAGAATAAAACCACCTTAGACTTGCCCATAGGCCCGGTTAAAACCACGCATGTAGTGGAAACGGGGCAGTTCACTTTAAGCGGTGACCACTTCATTAATGAGTTTTGGTTAGAAGACGACGGGCATGTGGTAAAAAGCACACAGACGTTGTTCCCGAGCGGGAAAGCATTAACACTCACACAAGTCACCTGGATAGGCCGTGACTATTCTGAAAGCAGGCGCGCACGCAAAGGAAAACAAGAACAACAAGGGAAAGCAGTACAATGATGACACAACCCATTAAGCGACTTATCCGTAGTGCCTTGTTAGCCAGTGCCGTTTGTTCGTGGGGCGTGTTAGCCCAGCAGCCCGTTTACGAGTTTGAGGGGCCCGTGCGGCTCCAGGAAGTACTGAATAACGCTGAAAATCAGGGCTTGTTGGCCAATGCCTACTGGCCTGCGGTGCGGTTAGTAAAAGCCGACGCTCAGGCGGAAATAGAACAAAAACGCCGACGCATAATAGCGCAGTTAACTGAGCTGGAGCATTATTGGCAGTCGCGCCGCGAGAGCGACAAAGCCGACAGCGCAGCATTACTGAAAAGCCAGATTAAAGAATGGCATCTTGGACAGCAGCTATGGGGACAACTGAGCATTGAAAACGCACGTTTAACCGTTTCGGATAACCCCTTGTTGCCCAAAGGCGATTACGCATTGTATGCGCCACAACGGCCAAACGTTGTGCATGTTTTTGGAGTGGTTAGTACCCCGGGCGAGTACCAATACGTGAGTGGTAAAACCATGGCTGGCTGGTTGCACAGCATTGAAGACAGCAAAGGTCTGGGTGCGGCTTACAACAAAGAATCGGCTGTCCGCATTCGGCACGACCAAACACAAGAAGCCGCCTGGGCTTATTACCAGCAGAGCGATGCTGAACTGCTGCCCGGTGACATTCTATGGTTGGGGTTTGAGCCCAATCAGTTACCCCCTAAGTTTAAAACCTTAAACTCTGACATTCGTGAGCTACTCACCCACTTTGTGGCTAGCGGTTCAGTGCGCAAAGACTTGAACCTGCCGACTTACAAGCTGGCTGATGATCAGCCAACCTCGAAATGGCACTGGTCGCGGCGCGATTTATCGCCCAGTTATGGTGACTATGGCTCTGTTGGCTTATTGCAGACCCCGACCGCGCGTATGGCGGAAGAGGGCGCTTTTGCCATTACCTACAGTGATATGCAGGAATACCGGCGTTATACGGTTAATTTGCAGCTATTGCCCTGGTTAGAAACCACCGCGTTTTATACCGAGTTTCCCAACCGCTTGTACAGCGACGTGCCCGATTTCAGCGGCGACAATATCCTGGCTGACAAAGGCTTTGATATAAAAGCCCGCCTATGGAAAGAAAGTTACTGGCTGCCGGAAGTGAGTGTAGGCTTTCGCGATATTGCCGGCACTGGGTTGTTTGATGCCGAGTACGTGGTAGCCAATAAGCGTTTTGGTCCGTTGGACTTTAGTGTAGGTTTAGGTTTTGGTCGTTTAGGTACTCATAACGACGTAACTAATCCGTTTTGTGAGTTGTCCACAGAGTACTGTGAACGGGAAGGTGGATATGGAGGTAAAGGCGGAGAGTTAGAATACGACCGTTGGTTTACCGGCCCAATGGCATTATTCGGTGGTGTGGAATACCAGACCCCCTGGCAACCCTTGAGCTTAAAAGCCGAATACGAAAGCAATGATTATTCAAAAGACCGCGCTGGTGTACCCATTAAACCGGACAGCCGCTGGAACTTTGGCGCTAATTACAGAGTGTCCGATTACTTTGATGTGCAGCTCAGTTATGAGCGGGGCAACATCTTTATGTTTAGTTTTAGTTTGCGCACCAACTTCGGCACCCTGAACCAGATAAAGGTAACGCCGGATAAAACCATACCCACAGAAGATAAGCGCAATAAAACACTGGCCGACGTAAACTGGGCCGAGATGAACCTGGCCATGCGCGAGCAAGGCGCCTTTAGCGGTGCCCGGTTTGCGGCAGAAGACGACGAAGTAACCATGTATGCGTACCATTTGCGTTACCGTGACAGCAGTGAGGCTTATGATCGCGCGGCGCGCATTATGGCTGCGGAGTTACCCGACAGCGTCGATACTTATAACCTGGTGGACATGGCGCTGTTTGACCCCAACGTGAACACCCGGGTAAACGCCGACAAGTTTAAAGACCGGGTTCTGAATAAGGACCCGGGAAAGTCAGTTGAGGGGACCGAAGAGTTATTTGTGCGGCTTGAGTCGCCTGATATGCCGCCCCGGGGCGATGACAGCTGGAGGCTCAACCCGCGGAACCAGTTTAGCAGTGCCTTTGGCCTGAAGCCGTTTTTGGATCAAAGTTTTGGTAATCCAGAAACCTTCTATACTTATCAGTTAGGTGTGTTCGCTTTTGGCCGCCGCTGGTTAACTGATAACGTAGAATTGTTCGGCGAACTGGGTATTAATATTGCCACCAACTATGATGAGTTTAAGTTTTTAGGAGGCGGGCCCGATGCCTTGCCTAACGTACGAACCGACATTCGTCGTTATGTGCAAAACGATGTGTGGTTAGACTCGGCTCAAATTACTTATCATAAACGCTTGTCGCAAAACTGGTTTGCCATGGCCTATGCCGGTTATCTGGAGCGCATGTTTGGCGGTGTCGGGGCTGAGGTAATCTATAAGCCCATAGACAGTCACTGGGCTTTTGGTTTGCGAGCCAACCGGGTGAAAAAGCGCGACTTTACTGGCGGTAGTGGCTTCTTAGATTACGAAGTGACCACCGGTTTCGCCAGTGTGTATTATCAAATGCCCTGGCTGTCAGATTCTTTACTGCAGTTAGATTTCGGCCAGTTTTTGGCGGGTGACAGGGGCGTGAATGTGATGATGCAAAAACGCTTCGACAGCGGCGTGATAGCCGGTGCGTACGCCGCCTTTACCAATGTGTCGTCAGAGGAATATGGAGAAGGCAGTTTTACTAAAGGCTTTTTCATTAGCATTCCGTTTGACTTAATGAGTATACGAAATACCCGTGAACGGGTCGGCTTTACCTGGGTGCCCTTATCGCGCAATGGCGGCCAGCAGTTGAATCGCCGGGCGCGGTTGTACGATTATACCGATGACAGAGCACCGTTTTATAACCGCTAGTGTGCTATGATTTTTTCGGGCTTTTAAAAGCAGGGAGAACTTTTTGAAAGCGTTAAAAGTGTTAATGCAATTGCCGCGTAACGTAAAACGCGGTATTGGTCTGGTGATTGATATTGGGTCAATTACTCTGGCCATGATGGTGGCCTATTTACTCAGCTTTGACGCCATTATGCCGTTGCGGTGGTCGCAATGGGTTATTCTGGGCGGCATTGTCCTGGCCATGACATTATTAGCTTTTATTCGCTTTGGATTGTATCGGGCCGTGGTGCGCTACGTTGGTTTTAAAGTGTTAAGCTTGGTGTTTTTTACGGTCATATTCAGCGGTGCCTTGCTGACACTAGGCGCACTTTGGATGGGCATTGCCTTACCGATATCGATGGTGGTCAATTACGTATTAATTGCCTTTTTACTGACCGGTGGTAGTCGTCTTATTGTGCGTGAGGCGTATCAGCGGGTAATGAGCCGGCAAAAAGACCGGGTGATGATATACGGTGCAGGCTCTGCCGGGCGGCAATTAGCTCAGGCATTGACCAACGGCGATGAGTTTCATCCGGTGTTGTTCGTGGATGACGACAGCGGGCTGCAGCAGACCTCGGTGCTGGGCTTAAAAGTGATTTCCCCGAAAAATATTGAGCGTGCTGTGCGTGAGTTGGATATTCAGCGTATTTTACTGGCACTGCCCAGCACCTTGCGTTCCCGTCGTCGGCAAATTCTTGACGCACTGGAAAGCCTGCCGGTAAAAGTACAAACCGTACCCGGGATGGCGGATATGGTGAACGGTGATTTGTCTATTGACCAACTTCAGGACGTTCGTGTTGAGGACCTATTAGGCCGCGACCCGGTTAACCCGGCACCGCAGTTAATGGAAAAGCACATTACCGGGCAAACCGTGTTGGTCACCGGTGCCGGGGGATCCATTGGCTCTGAACTATGCCGGCAAATACTGAAACAACGTCCGAAATCACTGGTGCTGTATGAATTGTCTGAGTTTGCCTTGTACGCCATTGAGCGAGAACTGACGCAACTTTGCCGACACAAAGGAATAGGGGCTGAGATTATTCCAGTTATTGGTACGGTGCAGCGTCGCAACCGCATAGAGACGGTATTAAAAACCTTTGCGGTGGATACCGTTTACCATGCCGCGGCCTACAAGCATGTGCCCTTGGTTGAATACAACATGGTTGAAGGTGTGCGCAATAACGTATTTGGTACCTGGCATACGGCAGAGGCGGCGATTACCGCCGGGGTGAAGCAGTTTGTTTTAATTTCGACCGACAAAGCCGTGCGGCCGACGAACGTTATGGGCACCACCAAGCGTTTGTCCGAGCTGGTTTTGCAGGGGTTAGCGTTGCGTGAACCCTCAACCCGCTTTTCCATGGTGCGCTTTGGCAATGTACTGGGCTCTTCGGGGTCGGTTGTGCCGCTGTTTAAAGAACAAATTGAGCATGGCGGGCCGGTAACGGTAACGCACCCCGACATTACCCGCTTTTTTATGACCATACCTGAGGCCGCTCAGTTAGTGATACAGGCCGGTACCATGGGCCATTCCGGCTCGGTGTTTGTACTGGATATGGGCGATTCGGTAAAAATTGTTGATTTGGCCCGTAAGATGATCCGCTTGTCGGGTCTTGAAGAAAAAACCGACGAGAACCCCCATGGCGATATTGCGATTGAGTTTACAGGCTTACGCCCTGGCGAGAAGCTGTACGAAGAGCTGCTAATAGGCGATAACGTTGAAGCCAGTGATCACCCGCGTATTTTGCGAGCTAATGAGCAGTCATTAAGCTGGGATGAGATGGAAAAGTTGCTGAACTTACTGGATGACGCCTGTCAGCGTTTCGCGATTGACGAGCTCAGGCAATTGCTGTTAGATGCGCCAACGGGGTACGCTCCAAAAGATGACCATATTTGTGACGTTATTTGGAATAAACACAGGACGTGTAGCGACGATGAAACGGATGTTGCATGATGGGAAATGGATGAAAATGATAAAAAACGGACCTTATTTAGCCTTAGATACCAGTTATCAGAAACTGTCAGTCAATGAGCTTATTGACGCTGTTGGCAAGCGCTTACCTAAAAACTTTGATGGATACCGCGCACAACTGTGCCGTGGCGAGTACCGCAACTTGAGTGAAGATCGCCCGGTAACCCACGTACTGAGCCGTTCCGTACACGCCGTCGCCAGACAAAGCAATCGCAAAACCCGCTTTGTGGATACCGTACAAAAGCTGCGTTCCGGCCGTTGGTTAGGCTCTACCGGCAAACCCATTACCGATGTGGTTAACATTGGTGTGGGCGGCTCCGATTTAGGCCCGCAAATGGGGGCCTTTGCCTTACGCGAATTTGCCAACGACTCTGCATTGCATAACCTACAAGTGCACTTTGTGTCGTCTATGGATGGTGGTCAGCTGTACGCCGTATTGCCTATTGTCGACCCGGAAACGACCTTGTTCATCGTTTCCTCTAAGTCTTTTGGTACGGTGGATACCTTTGCCAATGTGGACACGGTGTGCAAGTGGATAGAGCCGGCGTTAACGCAGGCGCAGTGGCTGGAGAAACACGTAATTGGTGTGTCGGCTAATGCGCAGGCCATGACCGATTACGGTATACCTCCGGCGCAGCAGTTTACCTTTGGTGAAGGGGTAGGCGGGCGTTTTTCGCTGTGGTCTGCCATAGGCTTGAGCATCGCCTTAACCACCGGCATCCGGCCTTTTGAGCAAATGCTGGAAGGTGCAAAAGCTATGGACGAGCACTTTTTAGAAGCGCCTTTAGCCGATAATTTACCCGTGTTGCTGGCGCTTTATGGCGTGTATAACCGCGAACAGCTGGGCATCAATAATCTGGCTATTCTGCCGTACGACGGTCGTTTGCGGATGCTGCCAAATTACCTGCAGCAGCTGGATATGGAAAGCAACGGTAAGCAGTCCAGCGCTGACAATAAAGCGGTTGACTACCCCACCGGTCCCATTATTTGGGGTGGCTTTGGTCCAAACGGACAACATGCGTTTTTTCAGCACTTGCATCAGGGCTACGATGAGTTCGCTGCCGACTTTGTTGCTGTACTTAAGCGCGAAGCCCCGGGCTTTGATAAGCCCGTTCAGGAAGGCTTAGCCGGACAGCAACGGCTGGCGGTGGCAAATTGTCTGGCCCACCGCCGCTTAATGTGGGAAGGCAGCGAGAGTGAAGACTCACCCCGCGACCATTACCCGGGCGGACATCCATCCAACTTGTTAATAATGGATGAGCTGACCCCCGAAAGCTTTGGTGCGTTAATAGCAGCTTACGAACACAAAGTCTTTACTCAGGGCGTTATCTGGAATTTGAACAGCTTTGACCAGCCGGGTGTGGAAAAAGGCAAGAAAATAGCCATGGACGTATTGCGCGTTTTAGAGGGTGAAAGCGATGAAGCCTTTGATGACAGCACCGATGCGGTCATTAAGCGAATGGGAATCAATGATTAGCGAAGAGAAATTAACGCACTTAAAAGCACTGGAATACGAGTCGATTCATATTTTTCGCGAAGTGGCGGCGGAATTTGATAACCCTGTGATGCTGTATTCGGTGGGGAAAGACTCGTCGGTATTGCTACACCTCGCGCGCAAGGCCTTTGCGCCAGGAAAAATTCCGTTCCCGCTCATGCACGTAAATACCACCTGGAAGTTCCAGGAAATGATAACGTTTCGTGACCGCATGGCCGAAAAGCATGGCTTTGAATTACTCGAGCACATTAACCCCGAAGGCGTAGAAAAAGGTATTGGCCCGTTCAGCCACGGCAGCGCTTTGCATACCGACGTAATGAAAACCCAGGCATTGAAGCAAGCGTTAAATAAATACCAGTTTGATGCGGCGTTCGGTGGCGCCCGTCGAGACGAAGAAAAGTCCCGCGCAAAAGAACGTGTGTATTCCTTCCGCGATAAAAATCACCGTTGGGACCCGAAAAACCAGCGCCCCGAGCTGTGGAATATTTTTAATGGTAAGGTCAGCAAAGGCGAGAGCATTCGTGTGTTTCCTTTGTCTAACTGGACGGAGCTCGATATTTGGCAGTACATTTACTTAGAGAACATCGACATTCCTGAGCTGTATTTTGCGAAAGAGCGCCCGGTGGTTAAGCGTGATGGCACCTTAATTATGGTAGACGATGACCGCATGCCATTAGAAGACGGCGAAACACCGGAAATGAAAATGGTGCGTTTCCGCACTCTGGGTTGCTACCCCTTAACGGGGGCTATTGAGTCTGAAGCGGCAACCCTGCCGGAAATTATTCAGGAAATGCTACTGACCACCACTTCTGAACGTCAGGGCCGGGTGATTGATCGTGACAGTGCCGGCTCTATGGAAAAGAAGAAAATGGAAGGCTACTTTTAGTGTCACACTCAAGCCCTTTAATTGAACAGGATATTTCGGCGTACCTTAAGCAGCATGAGAACAAAGAGCTGCTGCGTTTTATTACGTGCGGCAGTGTCGACGACGGTAAAAGTACGCTCATTGGCCGTTTGCTGCACGACAGTAAAATGATTTTTGAAGATCAGTTAGCCGCCATTACTGAGGACTCTAAAAAGTCCGGTACGCAAGGCGATGAAGTGGATTTAGCCTTGTTAGTGGATGGTCTGCAGTCTGAGCGTGAGCAGGGCATTACCATCGATGTTGCCTACCGTTACTTCTCCACAGACAAGCGTAAGTTTATTATTGCCGATACACCGGGCCACGAGCAGTACACGCGCAATATGGCAACAGGAGCCTCTACCTGTGATGTTGCTGTTATTTTGTTGGACGCCAGCAAAGGTGTGCAAACGCAAACACGTCGACACAGCTTTATCTGTTCATTGCTTGGCATAAAGAATGTGATTGTTGCTGTGAATAAAATGGACTTGGTGGATTACTCTCAGGACACCTACAAGAAAATTCAGGCGGATTACCTGGAAATGGTGGGGTTGCTGAACATTCCTAACGTTCGCTTTGCGCCGGTGTCGGCTTTAAAAGGCGATAACGTGGTTAATTTCAGTGACAAGCTCAGCTGGTTCCGTGGCTCGCCATTAATGGAATACCTGGAAAGTATGTCAATTGAGCGAGAAGCTAGCAGTGCTGAGTTCCGCTTCCCGGTGCAGTATGTGAACCGTCCAAGCTCCGATTTCCGTGGATTCGCCGGCACCATTACCTCGGGTGAAATTGAAGTGTGTGACACGGTTCGGGCACTGCCTTCCGGTAAAATTTCGACCATTAAGTCAATTGTAACCTTTGAGGGCGAACACCAAAAAATGCAGGCGCCTGCTGCCGTGACGCTAACGCTGAACGATGAAATTGATATTAGCCGCGGCGACATGATTGTTAAGAAGGACTCGCTGCCTAATGTTTCCAGTCGCTTTCGCGCCAAACTGGTGTGGATGAACGAAGACGCGCTGCAGACGCACCGTGAGTACTACCTCAAGTTCAACAGCAAACTGACCACCGGTGAATTTGAAGAAGTTCGGCACCGCATTGACGTGAATACTTTTGCTGAGCACAAAGCCGGCAAGCTGGATTTGAACGAAATTGGCGAAGTGGATGTTCGTGTGACGGAAAAAGTGATGTTCGACGACTACCAAAGCAACCGGAAAACCGGTGCTTTTATTGTCATTGACCGAATGACCAATATGACGGTTGGCGCCGGCATGATTGATCAGGCGTTGTCAGATTCCGGTGAGAGTGAAAACGCAAAACACGAATACAGTGAGTTTGAACTGGAGTTCAACGCGTTAGTTCGCAAACACTTCCCGCATTGGGAAGCGAAAGATCTGCTGAAGTAGGCTGACGTTTGCGTCAGGTAAAGTAGTTCCGCTGGCATCAATGTCAGGCGGCTAAATATTAACATCTTGTTACATTTTCCGTTTACATAAACTTAACAGCTTCGTTATAGTGACGTTCCTTATTCAGGGGAATATTATAAAAACGAGGTAAAAATGCCAATTAAACAATTCAAATTAACGGCATTATCAGCTGCCGTTGTAATGGGTTTAGCAGCCTGTGGCGGTAGTGATGATAATTATGAGCCAACCGTTTCGGCGGAAGTAGCGGCTGAAGGAACTCAATGGCAACCAATGTCGGGAAGCGTTTCAGCTACCGACCCTAACGGCGACCCAATGACGTACTCTGCATCGGTTGTAACACCTGAGGGTGGCACTGCTCCGGGTACAGTTGAAATTAATGAAAGTGGCGAATTCACCTATACGCCACTGCGTGCTGAAACAGCAACTATTGAAATTACGGTCAGTGACGGTGAGTTAAGCACAACGGAGACGGTCACTATTGACGGCACTGCAATTAGCGGTGACCCACTTGCCTATCAACAATGGCACCTGAACAATACCGGACAAAAAACCTTTACCCAGACTCAAGCGCAGATTGACTTTTTGGTAAACAATTACGGTTGGACCGAGGAAGCTGCTCGTGAAGCGTTCTTTGACGAAAGCATTTACGTACCGGGCGAAGACATGAACGTGATTGAAGCACATGCTCAAGGCGCATTCGGTCAGGGTATGATAGTGGGTGTTGTGGATAGTGGGCTGGAAATTGGGCATCCGGATCTGCAGGCGAATATTGCACCTAACAAATCATTGAACTTTGCTGCGGACGCTATCGATAAAATGGATCCGACCAACAGAGGCGCTGTACGGGGTGACCACGGTACCTCAGTAGCGGGCTTAATCGCTGCCGTAGCAGGTAATGAATTAGGTGGCCGGGGTGTTGCACCACAGGCACAAGTGTTTGGCGCAAACTATTTAGCGGCGCAAACCACACTGAACTCTGGGCTAAGCCACGGCTTACCAGGCAGTGGTATTACTGAAAGCGATCCGCTTATCGCGTACAACCGCAGTTACGGTATTTCGTATCCTGCAGCGTTGTACACCTACCCAACGGACGAAGCTTTTGAGAAATATGTTGCGACAGATTTACGTAACGGCTTAGGTGCGATAAACGTAAAATCGGCAGGTAACTCATTTGACAGTGGCTCTACAGGTTTGTGCCAGGTGAACGGAGCAGTTAGTGCGGGTGTTACTTGTATGAACGGTAACATGGACCCGTCTAACGCAAACTTCTACACCACAACAATTGCTGCGGTCAACTCCGACGGTAAACATACTAGCTACTCAACGGCAGGGTCTAATACCTTTGTTGCAGCCCCAGCCGGTGAATATGGTGAGTTTGCACCAGCAATGATAACAACGGACCAGTCAACCTGTTTGCAGGGTTACAGTGGCTTCCCTTACCAGGATTACCTGGATGGTTTAGCGGGCGTACCGGGCTATTATGAAGCCTTTAGAGGATTCAATGCACCGGGTCACGATGAAAACCCAGGCTGCCACTTTACCAGCACCTTTAATGGCACCTCGTCTGCGGCGCCAAATACCAGTGGTGTAGTTGCTCTGATTGGTTCTGCTAACCCGGCACTGAGCGCGCGCGAAATTCGCCATATTATGGCAAATACGGCGGATCAGGTTGATGCTGAAGACGAAGGCGTTGTTTTGCCGGTTAACGGCGGCGAGTTCGTTGCTGACCCGGGCTGGATTGAAAACGCAGCCGGTTATGCCTTTAACCTGAAATACGGTTTTGGTCGTGTTAACGCAGGTGCCGCAGTGACCATGGCGAAAGACATGGAAGCTGGCGCTTTAGGTGAGTTAATTGAAACCGCGTGGATGGATGTGTCCCCTGAAACTGCTGTAAACGTACCTGATAACAATGCAGAAGGTGCAAGCTACAGCTTTACGGTTGAAGACGACATGACACTGGAAGGTTTACAGTTCCGACTGACTGTTAGCAATGCTGACTTTAATGGTTCTGGCTGTTCTTTCTACAGCACAGCGGGTTCTGACTTAGCGGTTGAAGTAACTTCACCTGCGGGTACCACCACTCAGTTGCTGTCTGGCCGTCAGGATATTATTGTGGGTGCAGAAGGATTCTGCAGTCCTTACATTCTTGAAAACACGGTATTTTTGGCTAATGCCTTTTATGGTGAAAGCCTGGCCGGTGAATGGACGGTGCGTTTAGTCGATACCAATGGCTCTGACTATACTCTTAGTGGCCTACCGGTAACAAATAACTCTGTACCTTCGGTTTTTGAAGCCGTTAGCGTTCGTGCATTCGGTCATTAATAGGAGCAATGAAAATGAGTTTAATGAAAGCACTATTAGCAGTGGCAGTAAGCGGCGTAATTGCGGCTTCTGCTACAGCACAGGAAGTTCCTGCGCCTATGAAAAAACAGCAACCGGCAGTTAAACAGTTGCCACAAATGGATGCTAAGCGTGATTATCAACGCTATAGCTTTACCAAGTTGCCGGAATCTGCTGAACCATCAGCTACGCAGGGCGATGTGCTGCTGGCAGGCACAGAAATGGTCGACCGTATTACTGGTGAAGAAGCCTATGTATCGGGCGTTGTGACTGTATTAACCGAAAATGTTGATGCGGACGCTCTGGCATCTCAGTTTGGTTTAACGGTTGAGCGTGTTTATTCACGTTTGAACCTGGCCATGCTGAAAGCGCCTGAAGGCACCGATATGTTGAAACTGCGTGATGAACTGCGCGGCGTAAGCGGTGTTAACAGCATTAAAGTTGAGATTGTTTCAAACATTCGTAAGCCTCACGTACTTTAATTGCTAAAGTTGATAGAGCCGCATCCGACGTCAAGTCGGGTGCGGTTTTTTTGTTCTCTCTTTCCCCTTTTTTGGGTTTTTCACCCATAACCTATATAATCGTAAAAATTCGTAAAGTTTGAAACAGACGTATCCGTCTTTTTAAAGGAGATTTTCACATCCAAACTGGGAGAACCCATGTTTAAATACAGTAAAGTGAGTTCAGCTATCTTTATAGCCTTAACTGCTTCTTCGTCAGTAGTTGCACAGGAACAGGACGTGCAGCAAGAAGAGGCAGAAAATTCTAAAAAGATTGAAACCATCAACGTCACCGCAACTAAGCGCACGACGAATATTCAAAAAACCCCAACCGCTGTGCAGGCGATGAGCTCCCGCGATTTAAAAAAACTGAATATCGGGAACTTTGGCGACTACGCACAATATGTACCGAATGTTACTTCGAGTGGCCGGGGCCCCGGACAGAATGACATCTTTATTCGTGGCATGGCCATTCAGCCTATCACCGTTATGCTGTCAGGCGCGCAGGGCACTATGCCAAACGTTGCTCTGTATGTTGACGAGCAGCCGGTAACGGCACCCGGACGTAACCTCGATGTGTACGCAACTGACTTGCAGCGCATTGAAGTCTTACCCGGGCCGCAGGGCACCTTGTTTGGTGCAAGCTCTCAAGCAGGTACTATTCGCTACATTACTAAAAAGCCCGTTTTAGGAGCGTTTGAAGCAGGTTTCACGACCGGTTTCGAAACCATGGCTGAAGGGGAAATGAGCAGCTCTGCCGAAGGGTATATTAATATCCCGGTGACCAGTGATTTAGCCGTTCGCGGCGCATTTTATAATGTGAACCGCGGTGGTTATATCGACAACGTGGCAGGCGAATTCTCGATTGATCCGAACAATCCGAACTACCGCCCAATGGATCCGTCCATGGAAGCGTTAGTGGATAGCGGTACCGAGTTCACCAGTGCGTTTAATACTCACCTGGCGGAAGAAGACTTTAACGACAGCTATTACAAAGGCTTCCGTCTGAGTGCTAAGTACATGATCAACACCAACTGGGAGCTGTTGTTGCAACATCAGGCGCAGGACTTAGGCGCTGATGGTGTGTTTGACTACGACCCCTCGGTTGGCGACTTAGACGTTGAGCGCTATTACCCTGATGAGCTAGAAGACAGCTTTGATTTAACCACCTGGACTCTCGAAGGGCGTTTAGGTGCGCTGGAAGTGCTTTATACCGGTGGCTACTTAAACCGTGAAATTGAACAGTCAGTGGATTATACCGGTTACAACACCTCCGGTACTTACATCGTTTATTACACCTGTAATTATGGCGATGATGGCATGGCGGAAAACTGTGTCGATCCAACCAAAGGGTTTAAAGGCTATCAGGAACACGAACGGTTCACGCAGGAAGCTCGCATAAATTATGACTTTACTGATAATGCGCGCATTACTGCGGGTGTGTTTTATGACGACTTCGAAATTAACACTCAAGACGACTACGTCTACTTTTCTAACCCTGAAGAACTCGGTTTTGTACCCAATGCACCAATAGAAGGTGTGTACGCAAATAATCCGAATACTCGCCCACCTCGTGTTGGCTTCTTCAATGACATTACCCGTACAGAAGAGCAAATAGCGCTTTTCGGGGAATTCACTTATGACTTCACTGAAAAATGGTCTGGTACGGTCGGTTTGCGCTGGTATGACATGGAGTCTGACTTCTATGGTCAGTCGAGCTTTGCCTCAAAAGGCACCGATGGCGATGCCGGGCGCGATTACAATTCAACCGCCGGTCATACCGACCAGCCGCTTGAACAAGACGACGTGATCCCGAAGTTCACGGTCAGCTATCAGTACACACCGGAAACGTTGTTCTTCGCAACTTACTCGGAAGGTTTCCGTCCGGGCGGGTTTAACCGCGCTGGTGGGGCGACTAATGACGCAGGTGAATCGGTCAATACCGTTTACGAGTCAGATGAAGTCGTAAACTATGAGTTTGGCTGGAAATCGCTAATGCTGGACAACTCGTTGCGTTGGAATGGTAGTGCGTATTATGTCGAGTGGAACGACATGCAGATTACGCGTTTGGATACCGACATTTCTATTCTGACCTTTGTTGATAACGCAGCGAGCTCAGAAATTCGCGGTCTGGAAACCGACTTTACTTGGCGTATGACCGACAACTTTACGTTTAGCGGTGCGTTGTCTTACAACGACACGGAGCTGGTTAGCACGGGTCAGGGCATTGTCCGGACACTACCGATTGGCTCTGAGCTGCCATTAACGCCGAAAGTGCAGGGTAACCTTCGCGGTCGTTATACCTGGACGCTGCAGAACAAGTGGGATGCTTTCGCTCAAGTCGGCTGGATTTACGCTGGCGAGACTTACCCATCACTGGTGGCCGCTGAAGTGGAACAAGCGGGTGGTAAGCAAGAGTCGTACAACATTGGTAATGCCTCAATTGGTGTGATGAAAGACCAGTGGAGCGCTAAGCTTTACATCAAAAACATCACCGATGAGCGTGCTGAGTTGTATACCAACACACAAGACGATATCTTGAGAACGACAACCAACCGTCCTCGGTCAATCGGCTTGTCAGTATCTTACTCATTCTATTGATAAGGTAAGGTAGTCTGGATAAGGGGCCTGTATTGGCCCCTTTTTTCATGAAAGGAAATAATTGTCGTTATGGAGCATATAAAAAAGCTGTTTGCGCAGAACCAATTTGAGCAGGGGCTGACAGTCTTAAAGCAAGAGCGTTATGAATTGTCAGGCGAGGCTTATAAAGAGTCGCTGTATTATGAGGCGGTTGCTTATCGTTATTTAGGCCAGTTAGAGAACGCGGCAACCACTTTGCAGACGTTGCTTGCCGAGTGGCCTGAATACGGACGCGCGTTTCAGGAACTGGCTCATACCCAAAAAGCGCAGGGAAAAACCGCAGACGCATTAGATAATTATTACCAGGCGATTCGGTTAAACCCGGCGCTACATGCAAGCTGGGCTTCTGCCGCAAAGCTGGAAGCCAGTAACAATAATGCCGGGCAGGCAGAGCGTAACCAGCAACAAGCGAACTTTTTGCTGCGTCAGCCGAAACCGGTTCTGGCCGCCTTGAACCTGTATCATGAAGGCAAATATTACAAAGCAGAGAAGCTGTGTCGTGCTTTCTTGCAGAGCAATCCGCACCATATTGAAGCGATGCGTACCCTGGCGAATATCGGCTCTCAGCTCGATATATTAAACGACGCTGAGTTTCTACTGGAGAGCGTGCTGGTATTAGAGCCAGATTACGACTTGGCCAAATTTGATTACATTAAGGTATTGCAGCGCAGGCAAAAACACGGTGAGGCTTATAAGCACGCACAAGCCCTGCTTGAAAAGGAGCCCAATAACCCACTGTATAAAGCACTGTTTGCTAATTTAGCCGCGTCTTTAGACTACGATGAACAGGCATTGGCGCTATACGAAGAACTGATCACCGAGCAGGCTATTGAAGACGTTGCGGGAACTTACGTGGCTAAGGGGCATTTATTAAAAGCCATTGGTCGACAACAGGACGCCATACAGAGCTATCAGAACGCGTACCGGGAACGGCCCGATTTCGGCGATGCTTACTGGAGTCTTGCCAACCTAAAAACGTATCAATTCAGTGACAGCGAAATTGTGAGCATGGAGACAGCCGCAGGAGACTCGCGTACGCATTTAAACGACAGAATTCATTTTTGCTTTGCCCTGGGGAAAGCCTATGAGCAACAAGGTGAGCCCTCTAAAAGTTTTGAGTTTTATCGGCAGGGCAATGAGTTAAAACGCGAGACCAGTCAGTTTAAACCCGAAGTGCTGACCCAGCGCATTGAAGCGCAAAGAGACTACTTTACCGGGGAAAGGGTGAGCCAGCTACCCAGTGTGTTGCTTAATTCCGAGGCCACCCCGATATTTATTGTGGGGCTGCCCCGCGCAGGCTCTACGTTGTTAGAGCAAATACTGGCGGCGCACTCTAAAATTGAAGGGACGCTGGAGTTGCCGAATATTCCGGCCATAGCGCATTCACTTAACGGTCGTCAGGTGCAGGCAGAGAAGCCAAAATACCCTTATGTACTGGATGAGTTATCGACCGAGAAGCTGACCCAGTTGGGCGAACGTTACTTAACTGAAACCGAAGCGTACCGAACGGGCGCGCCGTTCTTCACCGATAAGATGCCCAACAACTTTCGTCATATTGGACTGATTAAGACGTTACTTCCGCACGCGAAGATCATCGACGCCAGACGTAATCCTATGGATTGCTGTTTCAGTGCGTATAAGCAGTTGTTTGCTGAGGGGCAGGAGTTCAGTTACGGCCTCGATATGTTGGCCAGCTACTATCGCGACTATGTGACACTGATGGCTCATTGGAAACAGGTGTACCCGGGCAGCATTCATACGGTCATTCATGAGCAGTTGGTGGACGACCCGGAAGCCGAAATTAAAGCGCTGTTTGAGTATCTGGAGTTGCCGCTAGAGCCTCAGTGCCTGCAGTCGCATAAGGCTGAACGGCGGGTGAAAACCGCCAGTTCTGAGCAGGTAAGACAACCGATTAATGCCAAAGGTGTTGGCCAGTGGCGGAAGTTTGAAGCTGAGTTAAAGCCGCTGCAAGAGGCCTTGGGTGCAGAGCTTATTGAGCAGTGGGACAAACGGTAGGTACTGCTCCTGACGTGAACCTTAGGCTACGCAATGCGTCACATTTACGGTACAATTTGAGCATCACTTTTTGAATGAAAAATTACATGACCGATAACATTGTCTGGCACGATGCTGCAGTGTCACATGATGACCGCGTAGCGCAAAAGAAGCACCAACCGGCCTTGCTGTGGTACACCGGTTTAAGTGGCTCGGGTAAGTCGACCATTGCTAATGCGGTTGATCGTAAGCTGTTTGAGTTGGGCTGCCACACCTACTTGCTGGACGGCGACAACGTGCGCCACGGTTTAAACAGAGACTTAGGCTTTAACGATACCGACCGGGTAGAGAACATTCGGCGCATTACTGAAGTCAGCCGCTTGTTCCTGGATGCCGGGTTGATAGTGGGTACTGCGTTTATTTCACCCTTTATTGCAGACAGGGCGCAGGCACGCGAACTGGCGGGAAGCGGGTTTATTGAAGTATTTGTGGACACGCCTTTGGAAATTTGTGAACAGCGTGACCCTAAAGGTTTGTATAAAAAGGCGCGTGCAGGCGATATTCCGCATTTCACCGGTATTTCCTCACCCTACGAGGCGCCTAAGCGACCCGAAGTACATTTAAAAACCGCTGAAATGGACATTGAGCAGGCCGCTGAACAAGTGGTGCAATATTTAATGGATAAAGGAACTATTCACCATGCTTGAAGAAGTAAAAAAGATTGCCCGCGACGCTGGCGCGGCCATTATGGATATTTACCAAAGTGATGACTTTGATGTGCAGAAAAAAGGCGATGACAGCCCGTTAACCAAGGCCGATCTGGCGGCACATAATATCATTTGTGACGGCCTGCGGGCTTTGGAAACTCAATACCCGGTTATTTCGGAAGAGTCGTCAGACATAAGCTGGGAACAGCGTAAGCATTGGTGTCGTTATTGGTTGGTTGACCCGTTAGATGGCACTAAAGAGTTTATTAAGCGTAACGGTGAATTTACCGTTAACATTGCGTTGATAGAAAAAGGCGTGCCAATTATGGGCGTGGTTTACGCCCCGGTACTGGATGCCATGTATACTGGCGAGCGTGACCGCGGCGCATTTTTAAACGATGAGGCTATTTCGGTAACAAAACGCGAGCCGGAGGCGTTGCGTGTAGTGGGGTCGCGTTCGCACCCTTCACAGGAAACTATCGACTGGCTGAATGCTTTAGGTAAGCCTTACGAAATGGTGCCGATGGGCAGTTCGCTGAAAATTTGCCTGGTGGGCGAAGGTAAAGCCGACATCTATCCACGCTTAGGCCCCACCTGCGAGTGGGATACTGCTGCCGCGCATGCCGTGCTGAGTGCTGCCGGTGGGGAGGTGGCGAGGGTCAACGGCGAACCACTGCTGTATAACCAAAAAGAAGACTACCTTAACCCTTATTTTATTGCGAAATAAGGACAGCGGCCTGACGCACTAGCTTCAGGCCGCAAACTACCTAAGACTATTCGTCTTCTTCTGTTTCGATTTCGGCTTCTTTGACGTCAATGTAAGTCTGGTCGACCCAAATGCCTTCTATTTCAATGACGGTTCCTACTTCAAGCGCGTTATAGAAGGTTTGAAGATCAACCTCCTCATCGTTCAGTTTGAACTCTGTGCTGCCCGTTAGGCGAAGTTCCTTTCCGTTAACAAATACAAGGTCGCCTTCGATGGATTCAATATCACCCTTGAACTCGGCGCGTCCTGTTTTGTCAGGGCGGTCATCATCTCCGTCACCACTGATAGCTTCAACTTCAACTTCAGTTGCGACCAGTGAATTGTCAACGTATGAGCCTTCCACTTCTACAATAACTGCATTCTGAGTTCCCGCTAATTCAACCAGGCGCTCAATAGCCAAGTTACCGTCTTCGTTTTTAAACTCAGTATCTGAATCAAAAGTAACAGCGACATTGGCTACGGTCATACCTTCGGTAGTGACATCGGTTGCACGGCCTTTCACTTCGCCTTCACGTGCCTCTTCGTTAATGCGTTTTACTTTAAGTGCGATGGCATTACCTTCGTCATCCTGACGCGAAAACACTTTAAGCCAGTTGTTGACAGCAATGTTATCGAATGTGAATTGACGTTCTTCAAGGTCTGACTCATCTTCGTATTGTGTTTCTGGTGTGACCGCATAGGTGGTGCCATTTAACACAAATGTCATAGCCTCTGTGTTAAGGTCGGTGACGCTGCCTTCCACTTTGCTGCGGGCTTTTTTGGCTTTAAATTCAACTTCCCCTGCCACTAATTGGTCGCCGTCTAAAGCGGCTTCAACTTTGACAATAATGCCATTGGCAAGGGTGTCGACGGTACCATCTTCAAATTCTGTATTGTCACCCAGAACAAAGTCGTAGCGATTCACGGTAAAAGTACCCGCATCAGCGTCGTAATTTTTAACGATACCGGCAATAGTGACTTCGTCGGTGTCTTCTGCAAGCTCAGTGTCTTCTTTATTTTCGATAGTTGTGGCGGTTAAGGTCAAGGTTTCGCTGTCATAGGTTTCACCCTCGACCTTTACGAAAAGCTCGTTGGCGAGGTCGGCAGCGACCATGTCCTCAAACTGCGCTTCAGAGTAATTAATGGTTAAGCCACCGAGAGTAAAGGTGGTTGCATCGGCGTCTAAGTTAGCAATATTGCCGGTTAGTTTAATTTCTGTTTCGTCAGTTTCTAACTCAACCAAAGTGGCGTAAAACTCACCGTTTTCATTAATATAGCCACTAATTTCAACAAATTCACCGACGGTTAATGTGTCAATATCAGTGCCTTCGAATTCGGTTAAGTCGTCGTAAATAACTGTTTGACCTAACACTTCAATTTGCTCAGCAGCGGTGTCGATAAAACTGACAGGGCCTTGCAGGCTCTCTTCGTAGGTAATTTGTTCCGCTTCCGGGTCTTCGCCGTTGCTTGAAGCTGAGGCTGCTACCCTGACAACCATGCCCACTTTCAGTTGGGCTTCTTCAGCGGCCGGAGAATTACCGACCGCGATGGTTGCGTTTTCAGAGCGGTAACGTTGACCGTTAACGTATACACTACCAAAACCAGTAATAACCCCTTCGGTAACAACCGTTGTGGTGGTTGCTGTGTTGTTGTCGCTGGTATTGCCGCTGCTAGTGTCGGTGGATGATTCACTGGAGCCACCGCACGCAGACAGAGTACCTGCTATAGCCGCGACTAAAAGGGAATGTTTAAAACGCATAATGGTACCTCATGTTTACGTTTGGTTAGCTTTTACCCAATGTATAGGAGGTTCGTTGGCTTTGTCACTGATAAATTTGAGTAACCGTTACGTTATGTAGATGTTACAAAATGTTTCAAAGCGTAATTAGTGATTTTATTTTTTTGCGTTGCATTGCCAGGTCACAGACTCACATCAGCGATATCATCTGCACAGGCTTGTAACTGCATTGTGCGAAGCTTGATGTTTTCTATTAACTCGCCCACATAGCTTATCTCTTCCTGAGATATAAGCCGCTTTTGCTCAAGCTCTTCTGCAAAGCTGTGTGTACCGATTACTTGCAGAACGCGAGTTGATAATTCACGCAGTGACTCAATGACAAGCTGGCGTTTTAAGCCGCAGTTTTCGGCAAAGTCAGCAAGTTGGTAAGCGTTTATATCTCTGGGTTCAAACTCATCCCCCACAGCCATCGCCAACACCTGTTTAAATTGGGGAAACATGGCAACGTTAACTAAGTCATAACTTCGTGTGAAGTCGCAACGGTCACGGCCCCAAAAAAACGAGACGTTTTTAGCGTGACTGTCGTAGTTACTGATCATTAGGTTAAATAACTGCCATTTTAAAAGCCTCATGGTATTTTGCGCTGGGTTGACTGAGGTTTGACAAAAATTAAACAGCTTAGCCAGGCTGGCACCATCACGAATATGTTTAACGTCGCGGCCGTCACCAAAATTGCGTTCGTACTTATAGTCACGGGGCAAGTCTAATGCCTGGCATCCGTCTATAACGTGACGACGCAGAACCCTTTGCTTTTGTGCATCATAATGGCGGTCAAAACGTGTCACTAAAAGGGCTGGGAATGGTCCAAAGCGTTTAAATTCAGTATATGCAACAGGTAATCCAGACAGTTTTGCCAGCTGCATGCAAATATATTCGTTTAATACCAGATTGGGTAAGTTGGCACGCTCAAATTTTAGAATGTGTGTAGAGGATAACGAACCATCGCCAAACCCAATTTGGCCGTCAGGTTTTATATAAACATTCAGTTTGTCTTGCACACCGGCAACACTCAGACGGGGTTTGTCGTCCCAGTGCAGCAGTCCAAAATCTTCTTTTTGCTCAAGGCGTTTTATCATTTCCTGTTGCGGAATCACCCGGAAAATTGGGTGAGCGGAAGCTGCTTCATTACTGAATACAAAGGCGCCGGATACGTCATGGCCCAGAGTCAGGATCTGCGCAAAAACGTTTCTTTCACTGACCCCTAAGTCCTGTGCCAAAAGCTCTCTGGCTTTGCCTTCGGGCAGTAAGTTATCTAAATAGTTATACACACTGGCCGGTGAATTAGCGCCCTGGAAAGACAGTGAAGGCGTTATGGGGAAGCCGTTATCCTTCCAGTTTTGTTGGTATTCTATGATAGGAAGTTTGGTTGCTTCACTAAGACCGATATGACCGATAACACTCTCGCCGTAGCGGATATTAACCGAATGCAGCATTTACACCCACTCCTCGGTTGAGGCGTCCGACTTTACTGTTAATTGAATGCCCAGGCCTTGTAGTACAGAAAAGGCCGCGGTGAGAGTCGTATTGGGGTTGCCACGCTCAAGGCGGGACAAGGTATTTACGCCCACACCGCAAAGCGCTGCGCAGTCACGAAGCTTTAGGTTCATACCGGTACGCTTAGCTTTGATAAGTTGCCCTAGTATCTCTGGGGTTGTAATGGCAGATACATTGGGTGTTTCTGTTGCTTTAACGCGTTTGGGCATACCATCTTCCTTTTATTCACCGACTTAAGTGATTATAGGTGCTTTTTAGTGTTTTTCAATATAAATTAACTGGTATCGGGTATTAAATGTATTCATGTGTGCTTGAGTTTATATAGTCACCGATTTAAGTGATTATATTAATGTAAAAGAAATCTCTTTAGTGGATAAATACTAGCCTCATGCATACACTGGTGAAGTACGAATATTGAGTACAATCATTTAGTACGAAGGGAGACGACTTAATGAAATTATTTTTAGCTTTTATAACAATGCTGTTGTTAGCTGGTTGTAGCAGCGCACAGTCTGCGCAGAATGAACCCGTGACTATGGCTGACATACAAGCGCTTATTGGTACGCCAAAAGCGCAGACGATTGAAAGTTGCAAAGTGCTGCCGGTAGGAAAAAAGGCCTGCGGCGGGCCGGAAAGCTATGTGGTGTACAGCCGTGAAAGCATTACCGATGAACGGGCACTGATGGATACCATTCACCGCTATAATGAAAAGGCTAAGGAAGACGCAAAAACGGGTTATTCAACCTGTCAGCACATACCAGAGCCACAACCTCAGTTAAAAGGTGGTGTTTGCTGGATACCTTAATGTAGAGAGGTAGCCTTACATTTATGTCAGGTGAGATATCTTTCCTGGCGTAAACGTCAGGCTGCTTGCATTCCATGCACTAAACGGGTAAAATCCACCCGCAACATGAATCCAGTCACGGAGTGTTGCAAATGCTGCGAATTGCCCAAGAAGCCTTGACCTTTGACGACGTTTTGCTCGTTCCCGGTCATTCCGAAGTTCTCCCCCATACCGCTGATTTACGCACGCAATTAACGCGTGGAATTTCCATGAATATTCCGCTGGTTTCGGCCGCGATGGATACCGTTACTGAATCGGCACTGGCTATTGCGCTGGCGCAGGAAGGCGGAATTGGCTTTATCCACAAGAATATGACCCCAGAGCAGCAGGCTGCGCACGTTCGTAAAGTGAAAAAATACGAAAGTGGTATGGTTTCTGACCCGGTCACTGTGCAACCCACAACCACCATTGGCGAAATTAAAGAACTGACTGCCGAGCATGGTTTTCAGGGTTTCCCTGTTATTGAGAAAAATGGCGATTTAGTCGGTATTGTTACCGGCCGTGACACGCGTTTTGAAGACGACGACAGCAAAGAAATTTCCCACGTAATGACGGGTAAAGACCGCTTGGTTACTGTGCATGAAACGGCAGAAAGCGAAGAAATTTTGCAGCTTATGCACAAACACCGCATAGAAAAGATTCTGGTTGTGGATGACGCGCACAAGCTGAAGGGCATGATCACTCTGAAAGACTTTGAAAAAGCGGAAAACAAACCTAACGCCTGTAAAGATGAGCTTGGCTCTCTTCGTGTGGGTGCTGCGGTTGGCGTTGGTGCGGGTACGGAAGAGCGTATTCAACTGCTGGTTGATGCCGGCGTTGACGTACTGTTGATTGACACTTCGCACGGGCATTCTCAGGGCGTACTGGATCGCGTTAAGCAAACTCGTAAAGACTACCCGAACTTACAAATTATTGCCGGTAACGTGGCAACCGCTGCGGGCGCGAAAGCATTGGTGGAAGCAGGCGTCGATGCTGTGAAAGTGGGCATTGGCCCGGGTTCTATTTGTACCACGCGTATTGTCACCGGTTGTGGTGTTCCCCAAATTAGTGCCATTAGTGACGCCGTTGATGCGCTGAAAGGCTCCGGTGTTCCTATTATTGCCGATGGCGGCATTCGCTTCTCGGGCGATATTGCTAAAGCTCTTGCGGCTGGCGCTCACTGCGTCATGGTTGGCAGTATGCTGGCGGGTACCGAAGAATCGCCGGGTGAAGTTGAACTGTATCAGGGACGTTATTATAAATCGTACCGTGGTATGGGCAGCTTAGGTGCCATGGACCAACGCAACGGTTCGTCTGACCGCTACTTCCAGAAAAGCAACGAGGCCGATAAACTGGTGCCGGAAGGAATAGAAGGGCGCATTGCCTACAAAGGCCCTATCTCCGCGATTATCCACCAGCAAATGGGTGGCCTGCGTTCAGCTATGGGCTTAACCGGTTGTCCGACAATTGAAGACATGCGCACCAAGCCGCAGTTTGTGAAAGTCACCGCTGCCGGCATGGGCGAGTCACACGTACACGATGTGCACATTACCAAAGAAGCACCGAATTACCGTAGTTCATAACAGGATGACCAATGACTAGAGATATCCATGATCACCGAATATTAATTTTAGACTTTGGCTCGCAGTACACTCAGCTGATTGCCCGCCGTATTCGCGAAATTGGCGTTTATTGTGAGCTTTGGGCGTGGGATGTTGATGAAGCCGATATTCGGGATTTTGCGCCTAAAGGCATTATTTTATCCGGTGGTCCGGAAAGCGTGGCTGAAGAGGGTTCACCCCGTGCGCCGGATTATGTATTTAACGCGGGTGTACCTGTGTTTGGTATTTGCTACGGCATGCAGACCATGGCGCACCAGCTGGGCGGTTCGGTGCAGTGCTCCTTAGAGCGCGAATTTGGTTATGCTCAAATTGAGCTGGTAGAACAAAGCCCGTTGTTTAAAGCCATTGAAGATGCGGTGTCGGAATCGGGTGCGCCGTTACTGGATGTGTGGATGAGCCACGGTGATAAAGTGGAAATGATACCGGAAGGCTTCCACACCGTAGCCAAAACCTCGTATTGCCCTTATGCGGCCATGGCGGACGAAGAGCGCCAGTTTTACGGAGTTCAGTTCCATCCGGAAGTAACGCATACACGTCAGGGTTTGAGGATGCTGGAGCACTTTGTCAGTGATATCTGTGGTTGTGAGAAGCAATGGACGCCGGCAAAAATCATTGATGACGCGGTTGAGCGTATTCGTGAACAAGTGGGCACCGATAAAGTCATTTTGGGCTTGTCGGGCGGTGTCGATTCGTCAGTCACCGCCATGTTGCTGCATCAGGCCATTGGTGATCAGTTAACCTGCGTATTTGTGGATAACGGCTTGCTGCGCTTGAATGAAGCGGAACAGGTAATGGAAATGTTCGGTGACCATTACGGTCTGAACATTTTACCGGTACGCGCAGAAGATCGCTTTTTAGATGCATTGAAAGGCGAGAACGACCCGGAAAAGAAACGTAAGATTATTGGTAACACCTTCATTGAAATTTTTGATGAAGAAGCCGGTAAGCTGACTGAAGTGGACTGGCTGGCGCAGGGCACTATTTACCCTGACGTAATCGAATCTGCCGGTTCTAAAACCGGTAAAGCGCATGTGATTAAATCGCACCACAATGTCGGCGGTTTGCCTGAAGACATGAAGCTGAGCCTGGTTGAGCCATTGCGCGAGTTGTTTAAAGACGAAGTGCGTAAAATTGGGCTTGAGTTAGGTCTGCCGTACAACATGCTGTACCGCCATCCTTTCCCCGGGCCTGGCCTGGGTGTTCGCGTGTTGGGTGAAATTAAGAAAGAGTACTGTGATTTATTGCGTCGTGCCGATGCGATTTTCATTGAAGAGCTGCACAATGCCGACTGGTACAACAAAGTGAGTCAGGCGTTTGCGGTATTCCTGCCGGTACGTTCGGTAGGGGTTATGGGCGATCAGCGTAAGTACGATTGGGTGATTGCCATTCGTGCGGTTGAGACTATCGACTTTATGACTGCGCGCTGGGCACACTTGCCGTATGAGTTGCTGGAGAAGGTATCTAACCGGATCATCAACGAAGTGAACGGTATTTCCCGGGTAACCTACGATATTTCCGGTAAACCACCTGCAACCATTGAGTGGGAATAAACAAGTAGATATTGACTGGTCGTTGCAGGAAACCTTCCGAAAGACGCCAGCAAGTACATCCCTGTAAGGCTTGTGCAGCGCCATCCTTGGCGCTGACACTTTCTCCAGATTTTCCTGCAACGGCCTAACGCCAATACCTATTGTTTATCTCATTAACTTAGAAGTGGTAAGTCACACCTAAGTGAACTTCGTTGTCGATACTGTTGAAGTTTCCGCGGAAGCCTGCGTCAGCAGAGAACTGATCGGTAAAGGCGTAGCGTAAACGTGCGCCAACCGATGCAAAACCGTCTAAGCCCCAGTCATAACCGGCGTCCACAATTGCGGTGGTTTGCTGGCTTAACTTGGTCATAGCGCCAATACCTGCGTAAGCACTGGTGTCGTCGCTGTTGCCAAAGTCGTAGTGACTGACCCCACCTTTCAGGAAGGTATTGAATTGCTCACCGGCACCTAAGTCCAGAAAGTATTTAGCTCCGGCGCGAAGTGAATAGTCACCCATGTCTTTAAGCTGAATTTCACCCACCCAGTTAGGGGCGATGGTTTTGGAGCCTTCTACATAGAAGTCGGAGTCGTAGAAGTCGGAAAAGCCGCCGCTGATGTAGTTGACCTCGTCAGCCTGACTGACAGCGGAAAACATTAATGAGCTACTGGCGAGTAAAGCGGTTGTTAGTATAAGCTTTTTCATGATTTACCTCCTTGGATACGATGAATGTATTATCGCACCCATGGAGTTTTTCAACAGCCCTTAAACTGTAAAGGTTCAGTAAAATAAAGGGCTGTAGCCTTATTTTATAATATCTATCCAAACTAAGCGATGGTCAGAAGACGCGCTGCGTTTGTTCATTAAACTGGCTCCCGGGGCGTCCTCCGCTGGCCAGAACACACCGGCATCTTTTACTACCAGGTTGTCTGATGGCAGTACGTAGTCGATGCGTTTGCGCCAGGCGGCAGTGTGGAACTGCGAGCCGCTTTTATCCGGGGAATGCTGTTGGCCACCTTTACTCTGCGGTTTCACGTCATTTACGCGGGGGTGTTCCAGCAGTTGCTCAATGGCACCGTCGATTCCACCTGACCCAGCGGACGCATTCATGTCACCCATAACAATAAAAGGCGCGTCTTTCTCAAGCCCGCCACGGTTTCCTTTGTCATCATAGATGTAGTTGTCGCTGCCGGGGGTGAGATAATCTGCAAACAAGCGGATTTCATCAAAATTGCGCATGCCATTGCTGTTTTCGGGGCCATCAAATACTGGAGGTACCGGATGGGCGGCCAGTAAATGAATAACTCTGTCGCCGACCTTTACCGGCACGTCCCAGTGCGATTTAGAACTCAACGGAAACTGCGCCATGATCTTATCGGAATACCATGGCTGGTCTGTGGCTTTGCCTTGTTCGTTCATCACGTAGGGAATGTGACGATTGGGCATGTCTTTCCATAAAAAGTGCTGGAAAGTACGAGCGTCATTAGTCAGTAACGGGTACTTGGATAAAATGACCATACCGTACTGACCCGGATACCAGCCAAACCCCCAGGCATCGATACCTTTACCTTCTGCTTTTCCGTCGCGGTTTAAGTCAAACGGCGAGGGTACACCGGTATTGACCGGTGCTGTGTAGGCATAAGGATACTCAATGGTTTTTTGTCCGTTTTGCGAAACGCCCAGGTACTTTTGCTGAAAAACGTCAACGCCAACGTCTGCGTCAACGTAATCAAACTCGTTCAGCAACACAATGTCCGGCCGAACACGTTGGAGAATCTCAGCAATGCCGCGAATTTGTGGGTGGTTTTGTTGTAGGACCTCAGGTAACGGAGACCGGTCCAGTATTGGTAACTGACTCCCGTCCAGATAATTTGATGCATCCATACTGACGTTAAATGTCGCCACCCGGATGGTTTCTGGTGGGGTGCTTTCGGAACCGGCGTGTGCATCAAAAGAGATTGGAATCATAAAAACAACGAATGTTAAAAAAACTAAAAACCGCATAAAGCCCATGGGATAACCGTTTGAGAGATGCCTGTGACAGCACAAGAGAATAAAGGTTCCCGAATGACTAGGCAAGAGCGAATATTTTGATTAAAATATGTCACATATCTGACACAAAAATGTCTTAGAGCGTAATGAAATCAGCCGCATACCCTACAGCTCCGACCTCTTGTCGCACTCTTGACGCCTGCCAGGTGATGAGCTTTCCGGTAATGAATCAATTGCTATGCCGAGGGGACTCCTCAAATAATAAGCGAACGACCTTTTTCTCTCTCCTGTTCTCGCAAAAAGCGTCTTCGCAAAAAAGTTCCTTCGTTTCTTACGTTTTCATCAAGTTGTCACATTTCTTCTTTATAACTTCTCGTCCATTGACGAAATGTCTTTTTATCGTTGCTCAAAAACTAGGAAATAACCCATGAAATTGAACTCCAAGGTGAGTCGAATTTCCGCAGCTGTTGCCTTAGCTGTAGGATTATCGACCAGCGCTTTTGCCCAGGAAACTTCGTCGTCCATGCGTGGTGTCATTACTGGCCCGCAAGGTAGCCCTGCTGCAAATACTAAGGTTGTTATTATTCACCAGCCAACGGGCACGGTGAATGAATTTACCACCAATGATGAAGGTGTGTTTACCGCAAAAGGCTTGCGTGTTGGTGGACCTTATCAGGTTGTTCTGGATTCAGAAAACTACCGCGACGCGGTATTAGAAAACGTCTACTTAAGCTTAGGCGATACGTATCGCCTGACTCGTCAGCTTCAATCGACTGAGATGGAACGTTTAGTTGTTACCGGCTCGGCTTTGCTTATGGAAAGCGGTGGCGCGAGTAGCAGTTTCGGTGAAGAGACCATCGACAACATGCCAAGCATGGACCGTGACCTGAAAGACGTTGCGCGTATTAACCCGTTAGTGACAATTAACGGCGCTGGCGAAATGACGATTGCCGGTGGCGATCCGCGCATGAACAGCGTGACCGTAGACGGCATTGGTCAAAATGATGACTTTGGACTGAACTATGGCGGTTACCCAACGGAACAGCCTCCGGTTTCTTTAAGTGCCATTGAACAAATTTCAGTATCTGCAGCGCCTTTCTCTGTGAAAAAAGGTGACTTTTCTGGTGGTACCATCAATGCGGTGACTAAGTCGGGTACCAATGAATTTGAAGGTGAAGTTTTCTATGAATACTCAAGCCCTTCGTTAAAAGGCGACGTTGACGTTATTCGTGAAAACTACGGTGATTTAGACGAAAACGGTTATCGTACTTACGATACCGATTCGGTTGAACCAAACCAGACCATGTCAACCTTTGGTTTGGCGTTTGGCGGTCCAATTATTGAAGATAAGCTGTTCTTCTTTACCAGCTATGAAGAGTGGACTAACACGCTAGACCTGGACTACGGCTTTGCCGGCAGTGGCGCAACCAACGAGTTCGTTATTCCGGAAGCGGATTATAACGAATTCATGCGTATTTTAGACGAGCAGTACGGCATGACCGACTCACTGGGTGGTGATCCGGAAGATAAAGACCGTAAATGGCTGACAAAACTGAGCTGGAACATTAACGAAGCGCATCGTTTTGACCTGACGTATCAGTGGCAGGATAACGCTGCAGAGCGTAACTACGCGACTGGCGGCGACTATATTGCTCTGGCGTCTAACCGTTACACGTATCACACCCGTATGAACAACATTAGTGCGCGTTTATACAGTGACTGGTCAGCCAACTTTATCACTGAAATTGGCTTAACTTATAAAGACGTTGAAGCGAATTCATTGACCAACTCTGACATTGGTTCAGTGACGGTTGAACAATATTATCAAGGTCCATCGTTTGTTTTCGGAACCGACCGTTACCGTCATGCCAACGTGGCTAAGAACGATAACTTAACTTTCAATTTTGATGCGACCTACTTAATGGGCGACCACGAAATTGTGTTTGGTACCGAAATTGAGCGGTTGAGCCTGTATAACAAATTCGTTCCTGATTCGTTGGGTACTTGGGAATTTGATAACTTTGCTGGCTTTGAAGCCGGAGAAGTGGGTAACTTTAACGGCAACTGGGATTTCACTTACCAGAACGCTTACACTAACAACCCTGAAGATGCGGCGTATGAAGTTGAGCGCACCACCTTAGCCATGTATGTAGGTGACACCTTCTACGTGACACCAAGCCTGGAAATTAATGCGGGTCTTCGTTATGAGCGCATGAGCTCGGACGATACGCCAACGCTGAACGAAAACTTCCAGGACACTTATGGTTACACCAACCAGGAAAACCTGGACGGCCTGGATATCTTCCTGCCACGCATTAGCTTCAAATACTACACCGACAGCAGTTTAGTGGTTCGCGGTGGTATTGGACGCTTCTACGGCGGCGTGCCTAATGTTTGGTATACCAACCCGTTTACTAAAGACGGTATTACCCTGGTTCAGGCACCGGCCAGCGCTATTGCTGACTACTATGTTGGACGTACAGACGTTGATATCAGTGAAGTTCCGCAAGCCATTCAGGACTCTTTGCAACAAGGCAACGGCAGCACCAACTATACGGATCCAAACTTTGATCTGCCAAACGACTGGCGCGCTCAGTTAGCGTTGGATTATGAACTGGACATTCCTTATGTTGATGAAGGTTTCCGTGCAACCACTTCATTACTTTACGTTCGTAAGCAAGATGAGCCAGTTTGGTATAACACGGCAATTGTCCCTGCCGGCACTGCTGCTGACGGTGAGCGTATTATTTACGAATCACGTTATGAAGGTGACCGCGCGCAGAACTACGACATTATGCTGACGAATGCGCCTGAAAATGGCCGTAGCTATATATTCTCGCAAGCGCTTGCTAAGAAGTGGACAAATGGTCTGAGCTTTACCGCCAGTTACACTTATCAGGACGTAGAAGATAATGGTGCCGGTTCGTCGTCACAGGCAGCCAGTAACTATAAGCACTATGTTGCGAAAAGCCGTAACCAGGCCTTTACTGCAACGGGTAACTTTGAAATTGAGCACAGCCTGAAAATTACTCTGGGTTACGAGAAAGAGTTCTTTGCTGACTACGCGACTCGCTTCAATATGTTCTTCGAGCGCCGCTCAGGTCGTCCATTCAGTTATGCCATGGGCATGTATCAGGACGGTGACTTTGGTGATACCGCATTTGAAGGCTTTTACTCACAGTCTGCTTACTTGCCGTACATTCCAACTGGCCCGAACGATCCTAACGTTGACTGGGCTAACTCAATCAGTTGGGATGAAATGAGTATGTTGCTGGAAAACGCAGGCATTGAACCGGGTGGCTACATCTTAGACCGTAATACGCACAATCAACCGTGGGTAACGGATATTGACCTGAGCATTCAACAGGACATTCCTGGCTTTATGGACGGTCATAAAGGAACCTTGTATTTGACCATCGATAACTTTGCTAACTTGCTGAACAGCGACTGGGGCGTTGAGCGTCGTCTGCAGTATCCGCAAGTTAACCTATATGACTTAGGTGGGTTGTCCGATACGGGTCAGTACCAGATTGATCCGGTATACAATGGTTATTATCCGAATAACTATAACACCGTCGACTTAAACAGCTCCTCCTGGAGCGCTAAGTTAGGTATTCGTTATACCTTCTAACGGAAATACAGAGCCTCACATTTTGTGGGGCTTTTTTTTGAGCGTAGTTCACAGAATTGTCATAAATGGGCTATAACCTTTAAATGACTTGACTCACATAAACCATAACTGGGAAGAACAAACTATGTTTAACGCGACTTTTAAGCGCACAGCGGTTGCCGCTGCCATTGCTCTGGGGCTCTCTGGCGCTGCTGTGGCGCAGGAAACCTCATCTAGCTTACGTGGTGTTGTCACGACGGAATCTGGAGAAGTGGTTTCGGGCGCAACCATTCAATTACGTGATGAGCGTACCGGAACGGTGAAAACGCTTCGTTCAAACGAGCAAGGTACGTTTTCTTCACGGGGTCTGCCGGTTGGTGGCCCATACACTATCGTGGTTGAAGGTCCGGAAGGTCGCAACCAGGTGGTTGAAGATATTTATCTTACTCTGGGGGATTCACAGAACGTGAATGTTCTTCTGGAGCAGCAAGAGATGGAAGTATTAAGCGTAACAGGGTCGATGACCGGTAACGCGTTGTACGGCAGCAATAGCCCGGCAGCAAACTTTGATTTGGAAGATTTAGAGAATGCGCCTGCCGCAAACCGTGACTTAAAAGACCTGGTTCGCATAGACCCGCGTATTTACATTAATGAAACCAACGCCGGCGACATTCAGTGTGGCGGTGCTAACCCGCGCTTTAACAGCCTGACCGTTGACGGCGTTCGCATGAACGATAACTTTGGTTTAAACAGCAGCGGTTACCCAACTGAGCGTATGCCTTTTTCTTACGACGCGATTGAACAGGTAGCGGTAGAGTTTGCACCTTTTGATGTTCAATACGGCGGCTTTACAGCGTGTAATATTAACGCGGTAACCAAGTCTGGTGACAACGAGATGTTTGGTGGCGTTTTCTATGACTACACCAACGACTCACTGCAGGGCGACGAGCTGGAAGGCGATACCATTAATGTGGGCGACTTCAGCGAAAAACGTTATGGCTTTAACGTAGGCGGCGCGTTTATTGAAGACAAATTGTTCTTCTTTACGGCGTATGAAAAGCTGGAAGGCTCGGACACCTTTGATCGTGGTCCGGTCGGTTCTGGTGCGGCAACCGAAGTGGTTGGCGTAACTCAGGCAGACGTTGAGCGCATTGCTAACATTGCTCAGAACATTTATGGCTATAATCCGGGTGGCTTCCCTGCCAGTTTGCCGGTCGAAGATGAGAAATTCCTGGCGAAATTAGATTGGTATATCAGCGATGCCCACCGTGCGTCACTGACTTACAACTATAACGATGGTTTCTCTATTGCGGAATCTGACGGTGACTCTGACGAACTTGAATTCTCGAATCACTTCTACGAGCGTGGCTCGAAATTTACTTCTTACGTGGGCCAGCTTTACTCTGACTGGAGCAACAACTTCTCGACAGAAGTTCGCGTAGGCTATTCCGAGTTAGATGCTCGCGTTAATCCGCTGGGCGGAACCGATTTTGGTGAAGTACAAATTGGTGTGAATGACGCGACCGTTTATTTGGGTGCTGATGACTCGCGCCACGCGAATAAACTGAGTTACGACACCACGTTCTTTAAACTGAAAGGCACTTATTTGCTCGGTGACCACGTGCTTTCAGCGGGTATTGAGCGCGAAGAGTATGATGTTTTCAACTTGTTCGTTCAGGAAGCTCAGGGTGAGTATCGCTTTGCGTCTATTGACGACTTTGAGGCAGGGACTCCTTACGCCGCTATTTACGAGAGTGCAGCCGGTACAAACGACCCAAGCGACGCAGCGGCCGAGTTTGCGTATGCGGTGAACACCGCTTATGTGCAGGACGAGTACTACTATGCGCCCATGGATATTACTTTCACTTACGGTTTGCGTTATGACTGGTATACCAGTAACGACTACCCGGTGAATAATCCGCTAACGGAAGAACTGTACGGTTTCTCAAATCAGCAAAACATGGATGGCCAGGATTTATTGCAGCCACGTTTTGGGTTTAACTGGTTTGTTAATCAGGACTTAGAAGTTCGCGGTGGTGTCGGCTTGTATTCCGGTGGTAACCCGAACGTCTGGATTTCGAATAATTACTCAAATAACGGTGTGACTCAGTACGAAGCTTTCCGTGATTTCTCTGGTCAGTCATTGTTTGATGTGCCGCACACTGGCGACGGTAACCCTATCTTCGATATTCCTCAGGGAATGTACGACGAAGTGGCTAATGCGAATGGTGCCGGTCCTATCAACACCATGGACCCGAACTTTGAACTGCCAAACGAGTGGAAGTACGCGTTAGGCGCCACTTACACCTTACCTGACGACTATGTTTTGATGGCAGACTTCTTGTACACCGACAAGAAAGACGCGGCCATTATTTATAACCTGGGTCTGGAACAAGTGGGTACTGCTCCCGATGGTCGTCCAATCTTTGATGAGTTGTCGACCGATGGACGTGACCAGGGTGATGATTTCATGCTGACCAACGTACAGGGTGATTCTGGTTCTCAAACTACGGTATCGCTGGCGCTGGCGAAGTCGCATGACTTTGGCTTAGACTGGACCTTTGCTTACGCTTACAACAAAGCGGAAGACGTTAACCCAATGACCAGCTCGGTATCGTTCTCAAACTACACCAACCTGGCAACGGCGAATGCTCAGAACCCGGGTGTTGCGACCTCCAACTATGAGATCCCGCATCGCTTTACGTTCAGAGCCAATTACACGAAAGAGTTCTTCAACGGTTATGACACCACGGTCACTTTATTCGGAACTCGTAATAAAGGTCGTCCGTTCTCATACACTATGACCGACGGCGCTTTCGGTGACGTGGCGTATCAGGGACGTAGCTTATTGTACGTGCCGACCGGTCTGGATGATCCAAACTTTGTCGTAGGTACTGATGGTGACGGCAACCCGTTTGAAACCGGCGCCTTTTTCGATTTTCTGGAAGAGTCTGGTTTGAGCCAATACGCGGGCGGTGTTGCACCTCGTAACGAGTTCAACAGCAAATGGTGGACTAAAGTCGATTTACGTGTTGAACAAGAGCTGCCTGGCTTTATGGAAGGCCACACAGCGGCTGCGTTTTTCGTTATTGAAAACTTAGGCAACATGCTGAACGATGACTGGGGTGTGCTTTACGAAGCCAGCTTCCCTCGCGCTGTTACGGTTGCCGATGTTGAAATTAACGACGCAGGTCAGTATCAGTTCAATTCGTTCCGTGACTTCTCAAATGTTCAGGCACGTGCCGGTGCGCCGTCACTGTGGTCGGTTCGTTTAGGTGTAGAATACAAGTTCTAATCGTTTAATTACGTGTGAATAAACCGCCGCTGGTATTGCCCGCGGCGGTTTATTATTTTAATCTCCTCTTACCAAACACTAATTAGCCGACCCCATGGAACTGAGCTGGACCAGTCTTTTACCTTCCTTACTGGCAATTGTCTTCGCCATTATTACCCGAAAAGTTCTGTTAGCGCTTGTGGGTGGCATTATTTTAGCCAATATACTGCTGTTCTGGCCGGCACCCACCAGTATGGCGTATGGAACGCTGAACAGCACCTGGGACACCTTAATTGATCCGGGGAATATGTTGGTCTGGTTTTTCACTCTGGGTATTGGCGCTTTATTTGGGGTTTTAGAAAACGGCGGCACTTTTAAGCAGTTTGTACTCAAGCTAGAGCGTAAGCAGTGGATAGAAAGCAAGCGCCGGGCGCGGCTGATGACCTGGGTTCTTGGCGTCATTGTGTTCATTGAGTCTAACGTGACTATCATGATTTCCGGCACAACCTCCCGACCTATTTATGATCGGCTGGGTATTTCCCGTGAAAAGCTGGCCTACATTGTGGACTCGACCTGTGCTGCTGTTTGTATTTTAATTCCGCTGAATGCCTGGGGCGCGTTTAACCTGACGTTAATTTCGAATCAGGGAGTAGAGCAACCTCTGCTGGTCTTTATTCAGTCAATTGCGTTTAATTTTTACGCCATTTTTGCCGTGTTACTGGCGCTGTTCGTGGCTATTTTTGACTGGAACATTGGGCCCATGAAAGCTTTTGAAAAAAACGCCGTTCCGGATCAAGTCTCGCAAAACACCTGGGGCGATGGGCCAGATGAGGAAGCGCGATTTGGTAAAGGCACTGCGGTGGTCATGACCAGTCTGATTTCTCTGGTGGTCATGGTACCCGTTATGCTGTTAATTACCGGTAACGGTGTGTTGGTTGAAGGTAACGGCACCTTAAGTGTGTTCATTGCCATTTATACTGCGCTGGGTATAGCCGTGGTGGGTACGTTATTGACGCAGCCGGTCAACCTTTTGGATGTTGGGCAGTATGTATTAAAAGGTGCCTGGCGCATTCTGCCGTTGGCGGTCATTTTGTGGTTGTCTATCGCGCTGGGCGGATTGACTCGTGATTTAGGCACCGGAGAGTTTCTGGCGGCGGCACTGGACGGTTCAGTAGCTCTGTGGATGCTGTTACCGCTCATTTTTGTGTTGTCGGCTATTACCGGGTTTTCGATTGGTTCAAGCTGGGGCACCTTTGCCATTATGCTGCCGTTGGCCATTCCTCTGGCAATGACTCTTGGTTTGCCCGCTGCGCCTTTTATTGCGGCGGCCATATCGGGCGGTATTTTTGGTGACCATGCGTCGCCCATATCTGACACCACCATTATTGCTTCGATGGCGTCGGGTGTGGAGCATATTGATCATGTGAGAACCCAGCTGCCTTATGCTTTACTGGCTGGGCTTGGGGCAACCATTGCTTACGCGATAACCGGGGTTTTTATTTAGCGTTGCCTTTGGCGGATTTGCGGCGTGCGCGGAAAAAACGGCGCAGAATGTCGCCGCACTCATCTGCCAATACACCGCTGTGCACGTCTACTTTGTGGTTCATTGAGGCGTGGTTGATAACGTCAATAGCGGTGCCGGTGGCCCCGGTGCGTGGGTCGGTGGCACCAAACACCAGCCGTTTAACCCGTGCATGAGTAATTAAACCCGCGCACATAGCACAGGGCTCCAGGGTGACGTACAAAGTGGCGTTGACCAACCGATAGTTATCGATAGTCTGTCCGGCAGCGCGGATGGCCTGAGCTTCGGCATGAGCGGATGGATCGGACAAGGAGATGACTTGGTTATAGCCTTCACCAACAATTTTATCGTCCATAACCAACACCGCGCCAACCGGCACTTCGTCTGCACTTTGTGCTTTTTCAGCAAGCTCTAACGCTCGCTGCATATAGATTTCATCGGTTGTCATGGCGGCGATTTTAGCGCAGGATATTACCCAGTACCAGAATAACCATCCGCACGCATGCAGGAGAGAACAATGAAAAAGCTTGTAACTAGCTTAATACTGGCCAGTAGTCTGGGGTTTAGTGCTCATGCTGCGGCGCAGCAGTCACCGGTAAAAGTAAGTAGTGACTTAGAAGCGCAGGTCATTGAGTGGCGCCGTCATCTTCACGCTAACCCTGAACTGAGTAACCGCGAGTTTGAAACGGCGAAAATGGTGGCTGAGCATTTACGTTCTCTGGGCATGGAAGTGGAAACGGGTGTCGCGCATACCGGTGTGGTTGGTTTACTGAAAGGGGGCAAGCCGGGACCTACCATTGCGTTGCGTGCGGATATGGATGCGTTGCCGGTCGTCGAAAAAACCGATGTTCCGTTTAAATCGACGGTTACTTCTGAGTATCGGGGCGAAGAAGTGGGTGTGATGCACGCCTGCGGGCACGACACTCATGTGGCGATGCTGATGGGCGCAGCGACCAAGCTGGCGCAAATGAAGGATGAGCTGGCGGGTAATGTTATGTTTATTTTTCAGCCAGCAGAAGAGGGCGCACCTAAAGGTGAAGAAGGTGGCGCAGAGCTAATGCTGAAAGAAGGGTTGTTTGCTGACTTAATTGCTGAGAACAAGCCGGAAAAAGTGTTCGGTATTCATGTTTGGGCGGGTTTTCCGACCGGGCATGTGGGTTACCGCAAAGGGCCACTTATGGCGTCTTCCGATCAGTTTGAAATTACCGTAAAAGGAAAGCAAGCGCACGGCTCAACGCCGTGGGCCGGTGTTGATCCTATTGTCACCTCCGCGCAAATCATTAACAGTGCGCAAACCATTATCAGTCGCCAGACCAATATTACTAAGGCGCCGGCCGTATTGTCTTTTGGTATTGTTGAAGGTGGTGTGCGTAATAATATTATTCCGGACGAAGTGACGTTAATTGGCACCATTCGTAACTTCGATATGGATATTCGCTCGGATATTCACGCTAAGTTAAAGCACACGGCTGAACATGTGGCGAAAGCCAATGGTGCCGAGGCCGACGTTCATGTGGAGTTGGGCTATCCGGTCACCAGTAACGATCCTGAACTGGTGGAGCAAATGCTGCCGGTAACGAGAGCGGTTGCTGGTGCTGACAAAGTGCAGGAAGTTCCTCTTGTCACCGGCGCAGAAGACTTCTCTTATTACGCGCTGGAAGTTCCCGGAATGTTTGTGTTTTTAGGGGTAACTCCTCCAGAGCGTGATATGGCGAGTGAGCCGAGTAACCATTCGCCTTATTTTTACGCCGATGAAGACGCGTTAAAAACCGGCACCGAACTTTATGTGAATTGGGCGCTGGAATCACTCTAATATGCCGAAGTCTGTCGTATCGCTTTTTGCTGCCGTATTGTTTGCCGTTACTCTGATAACGGCCTGTAGCCCACAAACCCGCCCCAATGCTATGACGGTAGTACAAGAACGTCAGGTATTACGGGTGGGAACCCTGATGAACCCGACCAGTTATTATTTTGATCACGACCGTGAGCAGGGGTTTGAATATGACCTGGCGAAACGCTTTGCCGACCGCCTGGGCGTGGAACTGGAAATGGTACCGCGCTTTGATGTGAATGATTTATTCACTATGTTACGTCGCGGTGAGGTCGATATTGTGGCGGCGGGTCTGGATCGGACTTCCAGTCGGGCTAAGGTCTTTCGTTTTGGGCCCCCGTACGATGTGATCAGTCAGAAAGTGGTTTTCAAGCAAGGCTCACGTCAACGTCCACGAGATTTACAGCAGATTACTGATGGCGAAATTGTGGTGGTTGAGGGCAGTTCTCATCATGAGTTTTTGCAGAGCCTGGGCAACAGTATTCCGACGTTAGAGTGGCGGGCAACCCGCGATCACGACGCAGTTGAGCTTTTGCAGATGGTGATCAACGAAGAAATAGACTACACCATTGCTGACAGCACGACGTTAGATGTGCAGCGCCGTTTTCACCCCGACTTAAGTGTAGCCTTTACGGTCAAAGAAGATCAGGATATTGCCTGGGCGTTACCTCAGGGCACTGACGACTCGCTGTTCTCCGCTGTTGTGGAGTATTTTGGTGAAATTCGTGCCAGTGGTCGTCTGGCGCATATTAAAGAACAGCATTTCGGGCACGTAAACCAATTTAATTATGTGACGACCAGCTTGTTTATTGAAGCGGTTAACCGCGTTTTACCGCGTTATACCGACTTGTTCAAAGAACATTCGGGCTCATTGGACTGGCGTTTGCTGGCGGCTATTTCTTATCAGGAGTCTTTGTGGGACCCGCGGGCGGTATCGCCAACGGGCGTGCGCGGTATGATGATGCTGACCCTGCCAACGGCGAAAGCAATGGGGGTCAACAGCCGACTTAACGCAGAGCAGAGTATTCGTGGCGGTGCACGGTATCTGGAACGAATGTTGGACCGGGTACCGGCAAGAATTCCTCAACCCGACCGAACCTGGTTTGCGTTAGCGGCGTACAATATAGGATTTGGGCATCTTGAGGACGCGCGCATTATTACTGAGCAGCAAGGGGGCAACCCCGACCGTTGGGTGGATGTGAAAAAGCGTTTGCCGCTGTTGCGACAGAAACAGTTTTACCGCCATACGCGCTATGGCTTTGCCCGCGGCGACGAACCGGTAAAATATGTGGGCAACATTCGTCGTTTCTACGACACATTAAAGTATTTGGATGAACAGGGACGGCTGTAATGCACAATGCGGCACGTAAAATTAGGTAGATGATATGAAAAAGATAGCGGTTATGGTGATACTGGCTTTTGTACCAATGTTTGCGTTGGCACAAAGCCTCGGTGATAAAATTGAGTTGTCTGTAAAAGGCGAGGTTATTGAAGCGACCTTAGCCGAGCGTTTGCCATCGCATAATAGCTACCGTCTGACCTTTGAGGATGCCGCTGGCGATACTCAGCATTTAGGTTTCTTACATCAGCGTGGTAAAAACCAGCTTATTAGTCTGACCCATCCCCAGGTGGGAAAAGTGACGATACGACGTGTCGATGGCAAAACTTACACTCAGTCAACAAGCCGTAAACCGTCAGAGCCTGTCAAGCCGAAGCAGCAGGTCAAGCCTTTGCGTATCGAGCAGGCGTTTCAGGTGGCACCGCGTAAATCGGCGTTACGCAAAGCCAACAACGCACAAATTACCGCCACCGTTACAAACTTTGATGAAAACATTGATGTGCTGTTTTTGTACGACGAACGCTTGCTGGGTTACGCCGAAGACAACGACTATGATCTGGCGTTGAGTATTGAAGCGGCAGTGACCACCAGCAATGCTATTTTCGAACGCTCGCTGCTGCCGGTTGAGATGTCGGTTGCCGGAGTCGAAGTGTTCCGGCCTGATTCTACCAGTAGCTTTCCGGCTGAAGACCCCAATGCTGTTTTAGACGAGTTAGTTGATGATCAGCGTGTTGCCCGCTTGGTGGACCGCTATCAGGCTGATGTAGTGCATTTTATTGGTGCGGATAACCCCGACGTGTGTGGTATTGCTTTTATTGCGACGGAGTTTAATGTCAGCGATAACCTGGTTAACTTTGTCAGTGGTGTGTCGGGCGCGGGTTATACGGCGCTGTCGTGCATGGGCTCAGGTACCGTTGCGCATGAAGTGGGACATAATTATGGGTTAATGCACGACCGGTATACTTTAGCGGATAGCGAAAGTGGCGGTGACGGAAGCCAGGAAAATTATCACATTCCATACGGTTACATTGAAGGTGCCGGGCGCTTTTACACAACCATGTCTTACGGTTCGGTCTGCCGCAGTGAATTTAGCGATGGCAGTTGCATTGATGAAGCGGTGTACTCCAACCCCAATTTGGTTGATGAAAATTTTGGCCTGCCAATGGGTAAGGCGGCGTCGCAGATCGACGCGGCCAATGCGAGTAAAGCAGCACAGCGCAGCGCGGTTGTGTGGGCGAATAATGCGTCGCGGACTAACCTCGGTCCGATGGCAGCCAGCCGGACCGGTGACGGGCAGCTAACCTTAAGCTGGCCTGCGGTGGAAAATGCCGATAATTATGCGCTGGCCGGTGGACGCTGCGAACAATACGGTGCAGTAAGCCGTGAACAGCTTTTGGATTTGCAGGGTTTTAATACGAATTCGGTGGCTTTGTCCGGCATACCCAGCGGCGCAACTGACTTGTGTATTATTGCAACCGAGGACCTGGCGGATGGTGCTGTACGGTGGCGTTTTGTCAGTAACCTGAGCGTTAGCGGCAACTTCTCTGATGCTAACCCTAATTACGTACTGTTGGATAGCAATGTAATGGAGCTGGTTAAAGCGGGTGACCAGACCAGCCTGACTATTGAATTATCCGATGCGGAAACCAGCAATGAGTCACTGCAACTGGCGGTTCCAACCACCGCGAGTGGTACAGAGGTGAGCCAGACTATTGGAATTGAAACCGCTGCGCAGTGGTTTGACTGGGCGGTAAGCGGAACCGGCGATACCCGTACGATGACGGTTACGCTAACCACCGATATTGATGATGTAGCCGCAAGTCTGGATAAAAACAGCATTTTCAATCCCTTCCACTGGCGTTTGCAGGTGATTAATACCAACTTTACTGACTTTTCTGTCGCCAGCGGCGTCTGGAATGACCCTTCCAGTCTGGTTGGGGCAAAACCGCAAGCGTTTTTGAGCTCAGGTGAACGCGTAGGTGAATTGTCAGCACTGGATAGCCAAATCAGTTTGTTCAATGTGAGCAGTGATGTTGGTGTTTCGGTAGTGAATGTTAGCGATGAGCTGATAAGCGACTTTGCTTTCACTGAAGTGGGCGGTGGAGTTGATGGCGAGCGGCGCTTCGCTTTAACCGGAACCGTGGGTATTGTTGATTCGCCACAGACCACTGAGCTGAGAATTGATTTTGACGACGGTAGCGACAGTCTCCGTTTGCAGATAACCGTGACCCCCAGAGCGATAGCCCCAACAATAACGGAGTTTTCAGCATCGGGTACGACGACTGAACAAGCAACGCGTTTAACGGCTGGCATTATTGATGCTGATTTGAATCTGGACCCGGATAGCCTGCAATTGGTGGAAATACAAGATGATGGCACTGAAGCTGAGATCACCGAGTTTAGCTTTGCTGACGGCGTATTCATTGCGTCGCTGGGGCGGATTGAGGCCGGAAGCTATCAGTATCGCTTAAGCGTTGCTGACACCGAAGGCAATAGCGAATCTGCAATCGCTCGTTTTAGAGTAACCGCGGCGGCGACGGAGTCCGGTAGCAGTGGCGGGCACGCCGGTTGGCTCTTGGTGCTGGGGCTTGTGGCTTTGGGGCTACGCAAACGCTTAGCCTGACATAAATGTCAGGCTACTGGAACTGCAGCTCTTTATAGCTGAAGTTGGCTTTGACTTCTTTTTGCATCCATTCCAGCATAACAAAACAGCGGGACTCTCCGTCTAGCTTCACAATTTTAGCCAAGAACCCACGGAATGGACCTTGTTGAATTTCTACTGTGTCGCCGATTTTAGGTGCTTGCTCATCGGTTAATTGATCCACGCCACGCATTTGATCAATCCAGCTCTGTGGCACTTTAGGAATGTTATCGCCAAAGCGTAAGACCCCGGCGACGCCGTAGGTACTGCGCAGTTTGTAGAATTGCTCGATGATATCGTCGGGTTTAACAAAAAGATAACCCGGGAACATAGGCTCCACTACCGAAGTACGCACACCGCGACGAACTTTTTTGACGGTGAGTTTAGGGGCAAACACACCAAAGCCCTGATTCTCCAGGTTGAGTATGGCGCGTTCTTCCTGTTTGGGTTTGGTACGAACGATGTACCAGACGTCAGATTCGAGTTCATTCATAACAGGTCCTTTTGTTCGTCGGCGGCTGATCTTTCCACATTCCCTGCGGTTAAGCAAATTAGGCCGGACAGCAAATTGACAGCTGCGATATTATCAGGCACCTTAACGTTAAAATAACAATAGGGAGAAACAAATGGAATTTAGGCACGGTGGCTTTTGGTTGCGTTTAGTGGCGGCAATTATAGACGGCATTATCCTTCAGGTTGGATTGTTCATTGTTGGCTTAATTGTGGGTATCTTCGTTGGCATTTTTATGGGTGTTGCTGGCGCTTCAACGGAAGACATCCAGTGGGTTTCAATGTCTATTGGGTATGGTATTGGTATTATCGGTCAGTGGCTTTACTTCACCATCTTCGAAATTTCAGGCTGGCAGGCTACACCGGGTAAGAAAGTACTGAGCTTAAAAGTAACCGACATGGAAGGCCAGCAAATTGGTTTTGGTCAGGCCAACATCCGTTACTGGTCTAAAATTATTTCAGCGCTGATTCTGTTCATTGGTTTTATCATGATTGCCTTTACCGAGAAGAAACAAGGTTTGCATGATATTTTTGCTAAAACCTTAGTCATTAAAGATAAGCCTGCATAAAATCATTGCAAAAAACTGGGGCGGCAAGGTAAGCTGAACAGGTCTTTCAATGCAATAAAGGCCTAAGTCTATGCGAGCCAACCGCCTCAGACGTGAAAATAACTCCCGCCGCCGCGCTGTTATTCGTAAGCGCAGACAACGCATTATAGAGCGTCGCGAAAAGTGGTTCCGCTTAGTTAACCGTGAAGGCACCCCGAAAATCGAGTAGCGCGGCGTTTACGTCAGGTTTGATATTGCACCTGACAGGAATGTCAGGCTACTGTATAATCTGCCAGCAAAAATCGCCCAGCTTTGGAGACCTTGCTTGTGGAAATCTACCGCGGTGCACCTGCCTTATCAGCCTTCAAAACAACGAAGCAACTCGAACAACTGAAACAGGCAGGTATTCCTGTCAAAGAGCTGTATGCCGAGTATCAACATTTTGTTGATTTGCATGACGAACTCAGCGACGAACACCGCTCGGTATTAGTCCAACTGCTAAAATATGGCCCTGAGCTGCCGGCGCATGAGCCGCAAGGCGCGTTAGTGGTTGTTATACCCCGTATTGGTACGATTTCCCCCTGGGCTTCCAAAGCCACTGACATTGCGCACAACTGTGGATTGGAAAACATTCACCGGGTTGAGCGTGGCGTGGCTTTCTATCTGCAGGGCGACTTGTCGGCAGAAGAGCTCAAGCAGGCGGCGTTACTGTTGCATGATCGCATGACCGAAAGTGTGTTGTACGACATGAATGACGCAGAGCAGCTTTTTCGCTCACACGAGCCACAGCCGCTGTCTTCAGTTGATATTCTGGCTGGTGGCCGCGAAGCATTAGCACAGGCCAATATCAGTTTGGGTCTGGCTCTGGCCGATGACGAGATGGATTATCTGGTAGAGAACTTCCGTAAGCTGGATCGTAATCCTAACGACATTGAGCTTTATATGTTTGCTCAGGCAAACTCGGAACATTGTCGTCACAAAATTTTTAACGCCGACTGGACTATCGACGGCGCAGAGCAGCCGAAGTCGCTGTTCAAAATGATTAAAAACACCTTTGAAACCACGCCAGATTACGTACTGTCAGCGTATAAAGACAACGCAGCCGTAATGGAAGGGCACGAAGCCGGGCGCTTCTATCCGCATCCGGACAGCATGAGCTACGGCTACAGCCACGAGCCTGTGCATATTCTAATGAAGGTAGAAACCCATAACCACCCAACCGCTATTTCGCCATACCCGGGCGCGGCCACTGGCTCTGGTGGTGAAATTCGCGATGAGGGCGCTACAGGTGTTGGTTCTAAACCAAAAGCGGGTCTGGTCGGCTTTAGCGTTTCTAACCTGAACATTCCGGGCTTTAAGCAACCCTGGGAAGAGAATTACGGCAAGCCAGCGCGGATTGTGTCGGCGCTGGATATTATGCTGGAAGGCCCCTTAGGCGGCGCTGCCTTTAACAACGAATTTGGTCGTCCGGCTCTGACCGGTTACTTCCGTACTTATGAGCAAACGGTCGACAGCCACAATGGCCGTGAAACCCGCGGTTACCATAAGCCTATTATGATTGCGGGTGGTTTGGGTAATATTCGTGAAGCTCATGTACAAAAAGGTGACATTTCTGTCGGCGCTAAGTTGGTGGTACTCGGTGGCCCAGCCATGAACATTGGCCTGGGCGGCAGTGCGGCTTCTTCTATGGCGTCGGGCGAGTCTACTGAAGATTTGGATTTTGCGTCAGTTCAGCGCGAGAACCCGGAAATGGAGCGCCGCTGTCAGGAGGTGATCGATCGCTGCTGGCAGTTGGGGGCAGACAATCCTATTGCCTTTATTCATGATGTCGGCGCAGGTGGCTTGTCGAATGCTATGCCAGAGCTGGTGAGTGATGGTGGTCGCGGTGGCCGCTTTGAACTGCGCGATATTCCGAACGACGAGCCGGGCATGACCCCGCTGGAAATTTGGTGTAACGAGTCGCAGGAACGCTACGTTATGGCGATTGCGCCAGAAAACATGGCGCGGTTTGAAACCCTGTGTGAGCGTGAGCGGGCGGAGTACGCGGTTATTGGTGAAGCCACTGAAGAGCTCACCATTTTACTGAACGACGCCAAGTTCTCGAACCAGCCTATTGATTTGTCGCTGGACATTTTATTAGGCAAGCCGCCGAAAATGCATCGCGATGTTGCCAGTGCTCAGGCCGAAGGTATGCCTTTGCATTTGGAAGCGGCTGACCTGAACGATGCGGCCGACCGCTTGTTGCGGTTACCGGCCATTGCCGAAAAAACCTTCTTAATTACCATTGGTGATCGTAGTGTCACGGGCTTGGTCGCGCGCGACCAAATGGTCGGTCCCTGGCAGATACCCGTTGCTGACGTTGCGGTTACGGCGGCGAGCTATGACAGTTACCACGGCGAAGCCATGGCGATGGGCGAGCGCACGCCGCTGGCATTGCTGAACTTTGGAGCGTCGGCACGTATGGCCGTAGCGGAATCGCTGACCAACATTGCTGCCGCCGATATTGGTGACTTAAAACGTATTAAGCTGTCAGCGAACTGGATGGCGGCAGCCGGTCACCCGGGTGAAGACGCTGGTTTGTACGAAGCGGTTAAGGCCGTGGGCGAAGAGCTATGCCCTGAACTGGGTATTACCATTCCGGTGGGCAAAGATTCCATGTCGATGAAAACTCAGTGGCAGGAAGAGGGTGAAGATAAGGCCGTGACGGCGCCAATGAGCCTGGTGATCACCGCCTTTGGTCGGGTAAACGACATTCGCGCTACTTTGACGCCGCAGCTGCGTACTGACAAAGGTCAGTCGCACCTTATACTTATTGATTTAGGTAAAGGTAAAAACCGTTTAGGTGGCTCTGCACTAGCGCAGGTATACCAACAGTTGGGGCAGCACACGCCTGATCTGGATGACACCGATGCCTTTAAAGCCTTTTTTAACACTACCCAGCAATTGGTCACCGAAGGCCGTTTACTGGCGTACCACGATCGCTCCGACGGCGGGTTATTCACCACCGTAGCGGAAATGGCGTTTGCCGGAAACTGTGGTGCGACAGTGGCACTTGACGAAGTAGGCAAGGACAATTTAGCGACCTTGTTCAGCGAAGAGCTGGGCGCCGTTATTCAGGTCAGCGATGAGCAGTATCAGCAAGTGATGGACGCTTATGAAGCTGCCGGCCTCGGCGACTGTGTTAAACGCATTGGTGAGCCCACGCACGAAGACGCTATTGTCTTTACCCGCGATGGGCATGATGTGCTGGCGCAGAGTCGCACGCACTGGCGTACCGTTTGGGCGGAAACCACCCACCACATGCAACGTCTGCGTGATAACCCGGTCTGTGCTGACGAAGAGTTCCGCCTGAAACAACGTGCTGATAACCCGGGGTTACAGGCAGACTTAACTTTTGACCCTGCTGAAGATGTGGCTGCTCCTTATATTGCGAAAGGCGCCGCGCCGAAAGTGGCTATTCTGCGTGAGCAGGGCGTGAACTCGCATTATGAAATGGCGGCGGCGTTTGACCGTGCCGGGTTTGAAGCGGTTGATGTTCATATGAGTGATATTCTGGCGGGCCGTGTGTCGCTGGATGACATGCAGGCGCTGGCCGCTTGTGGTGGTTTCTCGTACGGTGACGTATTAGGCGCCGGTGAAGGCTGGGCAAAATCCATTCTGTTTAATGACCGTGCACGCGATCAGTTTGAAGCCTTCTTTAAACGTAACGATACACTGGCGCTGGGCGTATGTAACGGCTGTCAGATGCTGTCTACGCTAAAACAATTGATTCCGGGTACCGAACATTGGCCCCGTTTTGTGACCAACCGGAGCGAACGTTTTGAAGCGCGTTTTAGTTTGGTTGAAGTGCAGAAATCTCAGTCGGTTTTCTTAGGCGATTTAGCCGGTTCGCGGATGCCAATTGCGGTGTCTCATGGTGAAGGTCGTGCGGAGTTTGCTACCCCTCAGCAACAGTCACAGTTAGAGCAAAATGCTCAGGTGGCCTTGCGTTACATTGATAACTGGGGCGAAGTGGCTGAGCAGTATCCGGCGAACCCGAACGGTTCACCTAAGGGCATTACGGCGGTAACCAATGAAGACGGGCGCGTGACCGCGATGATGCCACACCCTGAGCGTGTATTCCGTACGGTAGCCAACAGCTGGCACCCGGATGAATGGGGCGAAGACAGCCCGTGGATGCGCATGTTCCGCAACGCCCGCAAGCACCTCGGCTAGCGGGCGTGTAGCCTGACGTAAACGTCAGGTTACAACACCACTGTATTATTATGTGGAGGGTTGGCTGCTAAGGTTTCCCGTAGAGTTGCTTCGTAGTTGGGCTTCAAATGTGTTACCCAAAGCTTGGACGGTTGTCGTTCCAGGCTCTGCAGGGTGTTTTGCAGCAAGCTTGGGGTCATGTGTTTGGTTTTTTCGGCTACGTGCAGTAACTCATCCGGAAAAGCGCATTCCAGCATGAGAGTGTCAATATGGCCTAAGCGGTTAAGCTGCTCGGTCAACTGTCTGCCGGCAATAGTATCGGCACCAAAAACAAAGTGCCTGGCCTGACTTTTCACGCTATAGCCGACCGTTGGCACACTGTGATCTACGGCAAAGGCGTTAATCTCTATACCGTCCAGCGTTATGCTGTGTCCCGGTTGAATTTCCTCAAACGCTAATATTGCTTCAGCCCCTTCGGTCATACTGCTCAGTTCGGGCCAGATATCACCGTTGAAAATATTATCCTTTAATTTTTCCAGCGTATGGGGCTGTGCGTAAACCGTGACGGGTAAGTGTTCACTTCCGTACTGGTTACTGAGAAACGTGGGCAACGCAGCAATGTGGTCCATGTGCGAATGGGTCAGAAAGATATGCCGAATCTGATGCATTTGCGTCAGGCTGAGTTGATTCAGACCGGTGCCCGCGTCAATCAGAATGTTATGATTGAGCTGGATACAGGTTGAGCCGCCATTGTTGTTGCCGCTGAGTCCGCCGCTGCAGCCAAGCACTTGAATATTCAACACTCTGTTCCCATCTTGGTTTACACTGTAGTGAAAGATTATCACATTAATACAGCCGAGGAGGCTACATGCAAAACGCACCGACGAAAAGCTCTCCTGTCATGCCACAATTAATTATTCTGACGTTATTTTGGGTTGGCTTACAACTCGTTGCGACGTGGGTAAAAGACGACTTCTCTCATGTTAGCCAATACATTAGCGAGATTAACGCAACGGGCAGCACCGCAGCCGGGGCGTTTGGCTGGGTGGGTTTTATCCCTCTGGCACTGATTTCTTTCGGTGTTTTGTTAACCGCTCGTCCGCATTTACGGGTAAAGGGTATTAGCCACCTCGGCTGGACCTTATTGTTTTTCTACCCGGTGGCTTACTTTGGTAGCGCGCTGGCACCCTGCGATTTAGGTTGCCCGGTTGACGGCTCAAGTTCGCAGGCTCTGCACAATATTATTGCTGTCGTGAGTTATTTTGGGTTTGCGCTGGGCGCTTTATTGCTTGCTTTTACACCCAAAACGTCCTGGCCGGTGCGTTGTGCTTTCGTTTTGCTGGCGGTGGTTATTGCCTTAGGGTTCGTGCTGATGATTAACCCCGAATTGGCCGAGGTGCGCGGGGCAATTCAGCGCTATGTTGAAGTGGCGCAGCTGGTCGTATTTTGGTTGTTGTTGTGGTTGAAGCCCGCAGAGGCCAACGGAGGTAGTGATGAGTAAATCGGTTCGTTTAAGTATTGAAGGCATGAGCTGTGCGTCCTGCGTTGGGCGTGTCGATAAAGCGCTTAATGGTCTGGATGGTGTCGAAGATGCCTCAGTTAACCTAGCGTCGGACAGTGCCGAAGTGACTTACTCTGACAAACTTTCGGTGGATGACCTGATTCAGGCGGTGAAAAAAGCGGGTTACGACGCGCATGAAGTAGCTGACCGCGACAAGCAAATGCGCGAACAGCGCGAGCGACAAGCACAAGAAATGCGCATGCTGAAAGGACAGTTGTGGCTTTCGGCTTTGCTGACGTTGCCGGTGTTTATTCTGGCGATGGGCAACCACATGGTGCCGGCATTTGCCGATTGGGTGCATAACTCACTAGGCTTACAAACCAGCTGGTGGATACAGTTAGTACTTACTACTCTGGTTTTAGCTGTACCCGGTTGGCGTTTTTATAAGTTGGGCATTCCTGCGCTGGTCCGTGGGGCTCCCGACATGAATTCATTGGTGGCACTGGGTGCAACTGCCGCCTGGGGCTACTCAGTGGTTGCGACGGTGGTACCGTCCTGGTTGCCTAGCGGGTCAGTAAACGTTTACTTCGAAGCGTCGGCGGTTATTGTCACGCTGATTCTTGCCGGGCGCTTTATGGAAGCACGGGCAAAAAGTCATACGTCAGATGCTATTCAGCGGTTAATGAGTCTGCAAAGTAAAACGGCGAGAGTGGTACGTGACGGCGAAGTGACCGAAGTGGATATTTCTGAACTCGGCAAAGGCGATGAAATTGAGGTGCGTCCGGGTGAGCGTATTGCACTGGATGGCGAAGTGTCGTCTGGCGACAGCTATGTGAACGAAGCAATGATAACCGGCGAGCCTGAACCGGTGCATAAGCAAAAAGAAGATAAAGTAGTTGGCGGTACGCTGAATGAAAAAGGCACTTTGCGCTTTAAAGTAACGGCAACCGGCGAAGGCACGGTGCTGGCTCAAATCATTCGCATGGTAGAGCAGGCACAGGGCAGTAAGTTGCCGATTCAGGATACCGTCAACCGCATTACTCTGTGGTTTGTTCCGGCGGTGATGCTGGTAGCGCTGCTGACTTTCGTGGTGTGGTACTTTGCGGCCAGTGAGTCAGCACTTACCTTCGCTTTGGTAAATGCGGTAGCGGTGCTTATTATCGCTTGCCCGTGCGCTATGGGGCTGGCGACACCGACCTCCATTATGGTGGGCACCGGTCGCGGTGCAGAAATGGGCGTTCTGTTCCGTCAGGGCAGTGCCTTGCAGGCATTACAGCAATCCAAAGGCGTTATCTTTGATAAAACCGGTACCCTGACCGAAGGCAAACCGACCATTACTGACTGGCTAACCGTGGAAGATTTTGAGGACAGCGTGGTTCTGGGTCTGGCGGCGTCGGTCGAGGCTAAGTCGGAACACCCGACAGCCGAAGCGCTGGTCAATTACGCCAAAGAGCAGGACTTGAAGGTTTCTGAACCGGATACTTTTGAAGCTATATCAGGCCTGGGGGCTACTGGGAAAGTTGACGGTAAAACGCTGTATATTGGTACCAGCGAACTGATGCGGGATCAGGACGTCAGTCTTGAGAACGAACCCGGTGCGGCAAAAGAATGGTCGGAAAGCGGGCGCACGCCCATTTATGTCGCTATAGACGGCAAGTTAGCAGCAGTATTCACTCAGGATGATCCGATAAAATCGAGCGCCAAAGAATTGATTAAGCGCTTGCACGCCGACGGTTTAAAAACCGCGATGGTCACCGGCGACGCGGAATCTACTGCAAAACGCATTGCCAAAGAGCTGGGTATTGATGAAGTGGTGGCGAACGTCAAACCTGATGGCAAAGTGGACGCCGTGAAACGCCTGAAAAAAGAATGGGGTCAGGTGATATTTGTGGGTGACGGTATTAATGATGCGCCGGCATTAGCCTCCGCCGATGTAGGGTTTGCGATTGGCACTGGTACTGATGTGGCAATAGAATCGGCCGATGTGGTGTTAATGTCCGATAACCTTACCGTAGTGCAGCAGGCCTTTGCGCTGTCGGAAGCGACCATGCGTAACATTCGGCAGAACCTATTCTGGGCGTTTGCCTATAATACCGCGCTGATACCGGTGGCTGCCGGTGTGTTGTATCCGTTCTTTGGTATTTTGTTGTCACCGATGTTGGCGGCCGGTGCCATGGCCCTGTCGAGTGTGTTTGTGATAACCAACGCGCTCCGCCTGAAAACCGTGAATTTAGAAACGTCAGTTGGAAAGGACTAAACAGACATGAAAGTCGGAGTTTTTGATAGTGGCGTGGGTGGCCTGACCGTAGCGCGCTCGTTGCAGCAAAGTGGTTGCTTTAGTGATCTGCTGTATTACGGCGACACGGCGCGGGTGCCATACGGCAGCAAGGACAGCAACACGGTTACCCGCTACGCGCTGGAGGCCGTGGAGTTTTTTAACGGCGCCGATGTAGACTGTCTGGTGGTGGCCTGCAACACGGTGAGCGTGACGGCCCTGGAGCAAATGCAGAAGTTCTCCAATAAGCCGGTGTACGGCGTGTTAGAACCCGGTGTGATGGCTCTGCAACAGTTGCAGGGTATTGATAGCAGTGCACGAGTGTTGGTGATAGCCACCCGTTCCACTATTAATTCCGGTGCCTACCAGCAGCAGATTCACGCACTGGGCTACAACAAAGTGGACGCCATGCCAACGCCACTGTTCGTGCCGATTGTCGAAGAAGAGCTCTACGACGGCCCCATACTGCAGGAAACCTTTAAGCATTATTTTAGCCAGCTGGAAAAACCGGATGTGGTATTACTCGGTTGTACGCATTTTCCGCTTATTGCCGAGAGCATTTCCGCCTATTTCAACGGTGCAAAAACTATCCACTCCGGCGAAGCCATGCTGGCCTGGTTAAAACAACACCTGGATCTTAGCGCTCAGTTTGACACCACACCGCTGCACATCATCGCCACCGAAAACGTCGACGCCGTCAAACGCACCGCCACCCGCTGGGGCCTGAAATTGTAGCGTCACCGAACGAGTGCTGAGGTTACTAAGGCTCTTACGGAGGCCGCCCGCAAGTACGTCCCTGTAGGGCTTGAGCAGCGCCATCCATGGCGCTGCACACCTCCGTAAGAGCCTTATTAACCGTCGGTGCACTCATCCGGCGAGCTAAATTAGCTTTTAGGTTCCGAGTTCGATAAGCGGTTGTTAAGTTGCATGTAAGCGTTATGAGTGTTGAGGGGCTTTATGCCAGAGTGTCGAAGGCCATGGATGGCCTTCGCCAAGCGTTCATGGATGAACTTGCAGCGTCTCTGGCATAAAGCCCCTTAACGCTCCAGCGAAACATGCGACTTAACAGCCGTTTCCTCGATATCTCTCCTGACATGAATGTCAGGCTACGTTAAACTAGGTACTACTTTGGCTTTCAGGAGTTTGTACTTATGCCGCAGACGCAGCGTCCGCTTTATATTCCGTATTCTGGCCCTAATTTGTTGGAAACCCCACTACTGAACAAGGGCAGTGCCTTCAGTCGGGAAGAGCGTGCCGCGTTTAACCTGACCGGTTTGTTGCCACCTCGCTATGAGAGCATTGAAGAGCAGGCGGAGCGGGCGTATATGCAGTACAAAAGCTTTGAGACGCCGATTAATAAGCACATTTACCTGCGTGCTATTCAGGACAACAACGAAACCTTGTTCTACCGTCTGTTAACGGATCATCTGGAAGAGATGATGCCGATTATTTACACCCCGACGGTGGGGGATGCCTGCGAGAAGTTCTCTGACATTTACCGCAGTTCGCGCGGCCTGTTTATTTCCTACTCTGAACGAGACCAGATAGACGATATTCTGCGCAATGCCACTAAGCAAAAAGTCAAAGTGATTGTGGTGACTGACGGTGAGCGCATTCTGGGCTTAGGTGACCAGGGCATTGGCGGTATGGGCATTCCTATTGGTAAGTTGTCTCTTTACACCGCCTGTGGTGGTATCAGTCCGGCCTATACGTTGCCGGTGATGCTGGATGTGGGTACGAATAACGAAAAACTGTTGAACGACCCGATGTATATGGGCGCGCGGCATAAGCGTATTGATCAGGACGAGTACGACGAATTTCTGGATAAATTCATTAAAGCGGTAACGCGGCGCTGGCCAGGTGTGATGCTGCAGTTTGAGGACTTTGCGCAGCCCAATGCGATGCCATTGTTACGCCGTTATCGTGATGAAGTCTGCTGCTTTAACGATGATATTCAGGGCACGGCCTCGGTAACGGTGGGCACGTTGTTGGCAGCGTGTCGCCAGAAAGGTAAAAAGCTCAGCGAGCAAAAAGTGGTGTTTGTTGGTGCGGGCTCGGCGGGTTGTGGTATTGCCGAGCAGGTGATGATTCAGATGACGGCCGAGGGCTTAACCGAAGAACAGGCGAAAAAGCAGATTTTCATGGTAGACCGCTTTGGTTTGGTAATGGACACCATGGATGGCTTGCGTGATTTCCAACAGGCACTGGCGCAGAACACGGCGGATTTAGCTGGCTGGGAATACAGTGGTGATTATCCGTCGCTGCTGGATGTGATGCATTGCGCTGAACCGGATATTCTCATTGGTGTGTCCGGTAAAGCCGGACTGTTCACGGAACAGGTGATTTCGACTATGGCGAAAAATGTCGAACGCCCAATTATTTTCCCATTAAGTAATCCTTCAAAACACGTGGAAGCGCACCCGGCGGATGTGCTTAAGTGGAGTGAAGGTCAAGCGATTGTGGCTACCGGAAGTCCCTTTGGTCAGGTTGAATACAATGGGGAAGTTTACTCAGTCGCGCAATGCAACAACAGCTATATTTTCCCCGGTATTGGTTTGGGCGTCTTATCGGTTAAGTCGCAACGAGTGAGTGATGAAATGCTGCGTGTCGCCAGTAAAACGCTGGCGGCGGCTTCGCCTAGTGCGAATGGTAAAGGTGAGGATTTACTACCTGCTTTCAACGACTTAACTCAGTTGAGCAAAGACATTGCCTTTGCCGTGGGTAAAGTAGCGCAGCAAGAAGGGCTGGCACTGGAAATTGATGACGACACGCTACGCGAGCGCATCGACAACAATTTCTGGAAGCCAGAGTACCGTTTCTACAAACGCGTGAGCATTTAAGCGTGAGCTAAGTCGATGGCTTGCTGTAAGTCTGCCAGCAGGTCATCGGCGTTTTCAATGCCTACCGATAAACGCAGCAAGTCGAGTGGTACCGGTGTATCCGGACCTTCAATGCTGGCGCGATGCTCAATCAAACTTTCTACCCCACCCAATGATGTTGCGCGGTGCCAGAGCTGTGTTTTCGCAGCAACGGCAATGGCCGCTTTTTCGCCACCGGCTAAGCGAATTGACAACATACCGCCGAAACCGCCGTGCATTTGTTTTTGCGCCACCGGGTGACCGGCAAAGCTTTTCAGGCCTGGATACAGCACTTCAATAATCTGCGGGTGTTGTTCTAACTGTTCAGCAATGTAGAGTGCGCTTTGACAGCTTTCTCTTACACGCAGGAACAGGGTCCTCATACCTCGCAGGAGCTGCGCTGCGTCTTGCGGCCCCGGCACAGCACCCGACTGCGCGCGAATAGCGACCAGCCGTTGCCAGAAGGCGTTGTCTTCACGGGCCGCCAGGGCGCCGGAAATGACATCGGAATGACCGTTGAGGTATTTAGTGGCCGAATGCATGACAATATCGGCACCCAAATCCAAAGGCTTTGTCAGCAAAGGGGTGGCTACCGTTGAGTCGACTGCGAGCAGGGCATTACAGTCTTTCGCCATTTGGGCTACGGCCTCAATGTCGGTAACGGTCCACAGAGGATTTCCCGGGGTTTCCAGCCAAATAAGTGTGGGGGGCTTTTCGGCAATTGCGCTGCGCAATTGATCCAAGTCGGCGGTATCCACAAAACGAATATCCAGTCCGCTATCGACGCCAAACGTCTGCAGCCATTTGCGCAAAGCCCAGTACATAATGTTGGGTGCGATAACTGAGTCACCGGGCTTCAACGCCTGAAACACCGCTGTGGCAGCTGCCATGCCGGAGGCGAATAAGCGCGCATCAACGGCGTTCTCAAGTTCCGCCAATAATTTTTCAGCAGGTCGGTAGGTGGGGTTGTCAGCTCTCGAATACACTCGACCGCTGCGATATTGATTGTCTTCATCGCGAAGGTAAGTAGTTGATGTGTATACTGGAGGGATAATTACGCCATTCTCGTTGTCAGAGTGGCTGCCACCTTGAGCAAGGAGTGATTGCGGCGAAAAAGGAGATTTCGTCATATAAATTCTCGTTAAAGTAATCTCAATGCGAGATATCACGTATAAGAAAGGAAGTCATTTCATACTAACTGAAGAGGTATTGCAATGCGTTACGTAATTTCAGCCCTGTTGGGCTCTATGTTGTTTGTCGCAAACGCTGCACAAGCTAACGAATGCGAGCTGATGATAACTGGTAATGACAGCATGAGGTTTGATAAAAAGGAAATGTCAGTACCAGCCAGTTGTGAGGAAGTCACCGTCACACTGACTCACTCAGGTAAGCTGGGTGAAAAAGTGATGGGGCATAACTGGGTACTAAGTAAAGCCAGTGATATGCAATCTATTGTGCAAAAGGGAATGTCTGCGGGCATGGAAAATGAATATGTTCCAGAGACGGATACTGTGATTGCAGCCACCGACGTCATTGGTGGTGGCGAAAAAACCTCAGTGACCTTCTCTACAGAGGGCATGAGTGCGGATACAGATTATAAATTCTACTGCACCTTTCCAGGTCACTCGGCCATTATGCAAGGTAACTTTGTAATCAAAGAGTAGGTAATTAACCACTACTTAAATGATTCATCATTTGTTTGAAACTGCAGCCTCATTGGCTGCAGTTTTTTTGGAGCATTAATTGACCATTATGAAGTCTTTACTCATCGCTTTTTGTCTGGGGTTGTCCCTGCACAGCAGTATTAGCTATGCGCAGCAACCTGAACCGCGGGAAACACTAGTGATTGTCGAACCGGTCACTTTTGAACGCGAACGGAATCGGATTGAAGCGGTCGGTACGGCTGAGGCTGTCCGTTCAGTGACGCTGTATCCGGCGGTGGGTGACCGTGTTGTGTCGATAAACTTCGAACCCGGCGACTTAGTGGAAAAAGATGAAGTACTGGTTGAACTGGATGCCCGTCGCCAACGAGTGGCGGTAGAACAGGCAAAAATTAATTTAAGAGACGCGGAGCGCACCGTTGAGCGGCTGAAGGAAAGCCGGGATCAGGGCGCGATACCACAGTCTCAGCTGGACAACGCCATTTTATTAAGAGATTTGGCCCGTGTGCAGCTGGAAAGTGCGCGGATTAATCTGGAAGATCGCTTCGTACGCGCTCCTTTTAAAGGCATTATTGGTATCACTGATGTTGAAGTCGGTGATCGTATTACCGAGCAAACCGCCATTGCGACGCTCGATGACCGCTCATCGCTGTTAATCGACTTCCGTATTCCTGAAGCGGCAGTGTCATTGGCTAACGAAGGAGCCACTATTGCTGTGGAACCCTGGCGTTACTCGGGACCACCGGTGATGGCCGAAATTGTGGAACTGGATTCCAGAATTAACCCGACCACGCGGTTGTATCGTGCGCGGGCAAAAATTGACAACAGTAATGATGAGTTTTTACCCGGAGCAAGCTTTCGAACGGCCCTTGAGGTGAAAGGCGAAGAGTTTGTTTCGGTGCCGGAATCGGCGCTTTCATGGGGACCGAACACCCCGTATATTTGGCTATCGGAGGCGGGCACTGCGGAGCGTGTCAGTGTCCAGATTGAGCAGCGTTTGGCCGGGCGCGTTTTGGTTTCCGGTGATATTCAACGCGATGACCTGTTGATTGTCGAAGGTGTTCAAAGCCTGCGGGATGGTCAGAAAGTCACCTTTGACCGCAGTCGTCTGGATGCGCAGGGAGTGAGTGAGTAATGTCGGAACATCAGCCTCCTTCCACTGAAGCAAACGACCTGCCGTCGTTATCTATCCGCCGTCCGGTACTGATTGTTGTTCTTAATATACTCATTGCTATTTCCGGCATTGCCGCCCTGATGGGCGTCGAGGTTCGTGAGTTGCCGGACGTTGACCGCCCGGTGGTGACGATAAGAGCGGTATTACCGGGAGGCGCACCGGAAACGGTTGATGCAGAAGTTACCAGTATTCTGGAAGGGGCTGCTGCCCAGGTTTCCGGGGTAAAATCCATTCGCTCGCAAAGCGAAGAAAACTCAGCACGTATTGTGGTTGAATTCAGACCGGGTGTTGATATTGATGTGGTTGCCAGTGAAGTTCGTGAGTCGGTTAACCAAATAAGGCGGGAACTTCCTGAAGATGTTGAACAGATAAACGTCGTTAAAGCAGATGACGATGCCAGTACGGTACTGGACATTGCGGTTAGTAGCGACACCTTGGGCTTGTCAGAACTGACCCGCCGGTTAGAAACCGATTTAGCACCGGAGTTTTTATCGATTAATGGCGTTGCCGACGTCAGGTTAAACGGGGCCCGGGAACGGGTTATGAAGGTGGCGTTAGACCCGCTGAAACTGAATAGTTTTGGTCTGTCTGTGACGGACGTAAGAGAGGCCTTGCAGCAGGCGCCCTTTGATGTTCCGGCGGGCGCATTGCGTTCGACCGACCAGCGTTTGATCGTGCGTGCCGATGCAACGGCCGTTAATGAAGAACAAATTGAAAACATTATTATTGAGGGCTCAACTCGCATTGGCGATGTTGCGCAGGCGTATTTTTCACCTGCGGATGCCAGTAGTTTTGTGCGGCTGGATGGTAAGCCCGTGGTTGGTCTGGGAGTGATTCGTCAGGCCGGCTCCAATACGATAGAGATATCGGATCAGGCGTTGGCGGTACTGGATCGCCTGAAACAGCGTTTTCCCGACATGACCATGGTTGTGACCAACGACGACGCCCAGTTCATTCGCAAGTCGGTAGCGGAAGTAGTCACGACGTTAGCCATTACCATTACTCTGGTTATAGCAACCTTATGGGTCTTCATTGGCTCTTTCCGGGCAACCATTATTCCTGCATTTTCAATACCGGTGGCATTATTCGGTGCCTTATCAGCTATTTGGCTGATGGGTTTTTCTATCAATATTCTGACCTTATTAGCCTTAGTGCTCGCAACCGGTTTGATTGTTGATGATGCTATTGTAGTGACCGAAAACATTCAGCGCCGCCGAAGTTTAGGCCTTGGGAGTCGGGCTGCTGCGGTACTTGGTACCCGTGAAGTGTTCTTTGCGGTGGTGGCAACCACGGCGGTGCTTGCTGCAGTGTTTGTACCTATTGCGTTTTTACCTTCTACTGCGGGGCGATTGTTCCGCGAATTTGGTGGCGTGCTGGCCGCAGCCGTTATTATCTCTTCGTTTGTCGCCTTATCGATAGTGCCGGCTTTTACCGCCCGTTTGCCAAAATCGGCGGGCAAGAAGAATATTTTCGGCGGCATAGGCCATGCGTTTAAAGGCTGGTATGCGAAAACCCTTCATTTGGCATTGAACTTTAGCTGGGTTATTGGCGTTTTCTCTCTACTGGCGGCTGGCGGTGCTGTTATGACCTATAAAACTGTCAGCAGTGAGTTATTACCGGATGAAGATCGGGGAAGCGTCCAGGTATTTGCCCGGGGCCCTGATGGTGTCGGGTTAAACTTCATGGACCGACAAGCGCGTAAGCTGGAAGAAATTCTGCTGGAAGAAAAGAAAAAAGGCGATATTGAATCCTTATACACCGTCGTGGGGCAATGGGATTTAAATATTGCTTTCATCAGTGCGACGCTAGTGCCTTGGGAAGAACGAGAAAGAAGTCAGCAAGAGATTATAAACTCACTACGCGAACCTCTGAGTAAGGTGCCCGGCGCCCCGGGTCGTGCGTTTGGTGAGAATAGCCTGGACCTGAGAGGGCAGGGTGGCGGCCTTGAGATGGCCGTAACCGGCGAGAGTTACACTGATATATATGAAGCGGCCAGAAAGTTCACGGCGGCCATTGAGCAACAAATGCCTCAACTGGGTAATCCGAATATTTCGTATCAACCCACTCAGCCTCAGCTGAGAGTCAAAATTGATCGGCTGCGTGCTTCTGAACTTGGGGTTTCTTTGTCGGACATTGCAGCGACATTGAGGGTGGCTGTCAACGGTGACGACGTGGCTGATTTAAACGTGGGTGATCAGCAGATTCCGGTGATATTGCAAACCAGAAATAAGGCGATAGAGTCACCTTTAGACATGCAGAACTTGTATGTGCCCTCCAGTAACGGCGAGATGGTGCCTATTTCCAGTGTATCGAAAATTGTTGAAGAAGGGGTCTCTGCAGAATTGGAACGCCACGCTCAGCGCCGGGCCATTGAAATAGACGTTGATTTGCCCGAAGGCTTACCGATGTCTGAGGCCGTTAACCAACTTAGAACCATTGCTGAAAACAATCTCCCTGACAGTATGGGACTGGTGTTCCTTGGTGAAGCGGCAACCTTTGAGGATACATCGCAGGAAATAGCGATGACCTACATATTGGCCTTCTTGATTGTTTTCCTTGTACTCGCAGCTCAGTTCGAGTCGGTTAACAGTGCCTTTGTGGTTATGTTGACGGTGCCCTTTGGTATTGCTGCCGCTATTTATGCGTTATTTCTGACGGGAACGTCATTGAATATTTATTCGCAAATTGGTTTGGTGATGCTCATAGGGTTGCTAGCGAAGAACTCGGTGCTGTTGGTTGAGTTTGCTGACCAGTTACGCGACAGAGGTTATGGGGTACGTAAAGCGATTGAAGAAGCCTCGTTGATCCGTTTACGTCCTATTATGATGACGCTGGTCTCGACCATATTAGGCGGTTTACCGTTAATTTTATCCAGCGGTGCCGGGGCTGAAGCCCGAAATGCTATTGGTTGGGTGGTGTTCGGTGGTTTAGGTTTAGCAACGATCTTTACGCTGTATTTAACGCCGGTGCTTTACCTTTGGCTGGCGCGCTTTACCAAGCCTCGTGCCGATGAAGCGGCTCGGCTGGAAGATGAAATGGAAGCGGCAAGAGAAAAAGGACAGTAAAGTCAGAGCGAGGTTATTACCAGTGCTGGATGCTCCAGCGCTGGCGTATCTCATCGAGCTGCCCGGTTGCTTCAAGATGTTCTAACGCACCGTTTATCTGCCTGATAAGCTCGGAGTCGCCCGACTTTACGGCAAAACTGACGGGGACCTTAATGTCAGGCTGCCATAAAATTCGAATGGGTAAATTCATTTCATTCGCTAAATACCGGCCGACGGTTTCCGGCATGATAACGGCTTCCACTTCTCCAGCGGCTAACTGAGCCATTGCTGCATTTTTCGAGTCAGCCTGCTCAATTCGTATTGCGTTACTCAACCCCAGCTCTTTTAGATGCTGTTCAAGCACTGAATGTCTGTCACCGCTAATGCGCTTCCCAACCAGCTGCCGCACTGCACTGGGGCTGCTGTCTTGATCTAAAACGAATAACGTCGCAATGCGGTGATAGTAAGCTTGGCTAAAATCGAAATAGGCCTGTCGGAAGGCTGTGGATTCCATCCCAATGGCCACATCGAGTTCACCGTAGCGGAGCAGGCTGACAACATTGTCCCAGTCGTACTGATGAAGGCTCAAGTCTTTTTGCAAGTAGTTGAAAATAGCCCGTGTGACATCCAGATCGAAGCCAACCGGTTCACCATCTTGGTTGAATTGAAACGGTGGGTAGCCCGTTGCCATGCCAACTTCCTCTGCATGGCTGTGGGCAGGCAGCGCTGCACTCAATAATGCGACAGTGAGAACGCTTGGCCCCAGCCGCATTTAAGAATCCATAACGCTTAATTTGGCGCGAATGTAGTCCGCGTGACTAATGTAAAGTAGATCAGCCATTTTCCTCAGCATACTTTCCTCATGCGGGTCGAGTGTATTGTCAGCGTAGGCAACAACCCACAAAGTTTCCAATAATTCAACGCGTTGCTCGTATCTTAATGCTTTTAACTGTGCGGTAAAATCATGCAGGGAAGACGCTTCTTTTACTGCCTGAACCGATTCATCAATTGCCTGATCCGCTTTAGGCCCTGTTAGAGAATATTCGTGCTCGAGCTCATGCAATAAGTGCTCGCGCTCTTCTTGCGACAATTGTCCATCGGCTAAACTGATTTCGGTCATTAGAACCAGCGACAGAAAAGCCTCGTTTGATAGACCTTCGACTTGGTGTAACGCGGCTTGTTCTGTGTTTGTATTTTGCTGAAAAAAGTTCTGTAGAGCTTTGAGCATACAACATCCTATTTGGGTAAATCGGGTAAGAAAAAGGAAAACTCTGTGCCTTGACCTGGCGTCGATTGGACAGAAATTTCTCCTTTGAGTTTCCTTGTGACCAAATTATAGACAATGGATAAGCCCAATCCAGACCCTCCGGTTTGACGCGACGTAGTGAAAAACGGTTCAAAGATATTTTTTATGGTATCGCTCGCCATGCCTTTGCCGTTGTCGCGAAAATAGAAACGGACACCATTATCTTCCTGTTCGGTTTGAATATGGATTTGATGGTTTTCGTCCGCTTCTGCAAAGGCGTGGTCGTTAGTATTACTGACCAGATTGGTCACAATTTGAGCCAGAGCACCTTGATAAGTGCGCAAAACAATAGTGTCGTCGCAGTCTATCTTTATTGAGACACTTTTCTTTTTTACCATAGGTTTAAGGCTTAAGACCAGTGCGTGCAAATAGTTATTGAGTTCACACACGACCAATTCAAAGCTGGACTGATCCACGGCGGTTTTCTTGAAGTTTTGGATGAGTGTCGCGGCGCGCTCAAGGTTGCTGCTCAGTAATTGGTAAGCTTCGAAACTGTTACTAATAAAAGTTTGCAGCTGCTTGCGAGAAATAGATCCGTCACTAAAAGCTTGATCCAGCTTTTTTAAGCGGTGTTCGCAATGTGTCACGGCGGTTACCGAAACCCCTAGCGGAGTATTCACTTCGTGAGCAACTCCCGCAACCAGTTTGCCCAGCGCGGCCATTTTCTCTGTTTCAATGAGGCGTTCCTGCGCTTGTTTAAAGTTATCCAGCGCTTTGGTCAGAGATTCTGTGCGCTCCTCGACCATACTTTCCAGTTGCTCATTTTGCCTGACCAATAAGACTTCAAAGCGCTCACGCTCTGCCGCACTGACAGCTCGACCATAAATGTCTGCAAGCATGCCGACGAAAGCGACTTCGTTCGATGTCCAACGCCGTGAGGCCTTTCGGCTTTCACAGCACAGAACGCCTATCATTTCACCTTTATGGCGTAAGGGAACATCAAGCATTCCATACACGCCGGTTTCTTCTAAATAGCCATTACTGAGCTCTACCGTGGCCGGGTGGTTACGGGCATCATTGGCAATAATGGTGCGTTCGGTTTCTAAAAAGCTGAAATAGGAGGGTAATTCGGATTTACGCAGCACGGGAATTTCCGCTTCGTGGTTTTTTTCATCAATAAGCTTGGCCGCGGTCATGCTGAGTTTGTCGGGTTGCAATAACCAGATACTGACTCGTGTAATATCGAGTCCTTTTAGAGCTGAGGTAAGAATGAGCTCTGACGCTTTTTCTAAATCACCGCCATCAATGTCCGGCGACCGTGATACGTCGAGAAGGATATTTTCTAAGGCGTCGTTCATACCCAATCCGTCATCTGAATATTTGCTCACTATAACCTACTGACCTCCAAAGTCCATTAACCGAGCATAACTCTCCATTTAACGTTAGAGACTGGACATTTGGATCTTAACTGCCTACAAAGAGAGAACATTTTTAATGAGGCAATACCATGAAAAAAACAACACTGACCTTGGCGTTGGCATCGCTGTTGAGCTTTGCGCCGCTGAGCATGGCACAAGAACAAACCAACGGCTGGGATGTGTCGAACCCGCCCGGCGAATTTAAAACCGTTGATATCTCGGTCAACTCCGGTACCTGGATGAATGTGGATGTCAGCCCCAATGGCGAATACATTGTGTTTGATTTGCTGGGTGATATTTATCGTATGCCTTTTGCTGGTGGCGAAGCCGAAAAACTAATAGGTGGTATTGCCTGGCACATGCAGCCGGTGTATTCGCCCGATGGTCGCTACATTGCGTTTACGTCTGATCAGGGGGGTGGCGACAACATTTGGGTGATGGATGCCGACGGCAGCAATGTCCGGGCCGTTACTGAAGAAACCTTCCGTTTGCTGAACAGCCCGGCATGGAGCCCGGACGGTGAATTTCTTGTGGCCCGGAAACATTTCACGGCCAGCCGCTCTCTGGGCGCTGGTGAAGTCTGGATGTACCACCGTTCAGGTGGTTCAGGGATCCAGCTGACTGAGCGTCCCAATGACCAGAAAGATTTGGGCGAGCCGGCATTTTCTCCCGACGGGAAGTACATTTATTTCTCGCAGGATGACACCAAAGGAAAAACCTTCCACTACAGCAAAGATTCGATGGAAGGCATCTATGAAATTAAGCGGTTTGAGCGTCAAACCGGAGAAATAGAAACCTTAATTGCTGGTGCCGGTGGTGCCATTCGGCCAACTCCGTCACCCGATGGACGTTACCTGGCGTATATTAAACGAGAAGACTTTAGCAGCGTGCTTTATCTGCTGGACTTGAAAACGGGTGAACACAAGCGAGTTTACGGGCAGATGGAACGCGACATGCAGGAAACCTGGGCGATTCACGGTGTGTATCCCACTATGGACTGGACACCGGATTCCAGCCAGTTGGTGTTCTGGGCTGGTGGTCATATTCAGAAGCTGAACATTGAAAACGGTAACGCCCGTATTATCCCGTTTAAAGTGGAAACCGAGAAAAAAATTCAGGAAGCGTTGCGCTTTAAACAAGACGTGGATAAAGATGAATTCAACGTCAAAATGCTGCGTATGGCGCAGGTGTCGCCTAAAGGCAACCAGGTCATTTATGAAGCCCTGGGGAACCTTTACCAGCGCGGGTTACCGGAAGGTGAGCCAAAGCGGTTAACCCAAAGCGATGACTTTGAACTGTACCCGCAATACTCCCGTGACGGCGAAAAGCTGGTGTTTGTTCGTTGGGATGACCAGACTCAGGCTCAGGTCATTGTGCGAGATTTACGCTCTGGAGAAGAGCAGGTGTTAAATACCGGTCCCGGTAACTTTGTTGAACCGACGTTTTCACCAGACGGTAAACACGTGGTCTATCGCAAAATTGATGGCGGATATTTGATTTCTGACCGCTACGGTCTGGAAACGGGTGTGTTCCGGCTGGCGGTTGATGGCAATGAAAAGCCAGAAAAAATAGCTGAGAGTGGCCAGCAGCTGCAATTTGGTGCCCGCAATGATCGGGTGTACTTAATGACCCCGGCCGAGAAGCCAACACTTAGTGTGATTGATTTAGAAACTCTGCAACAGCGTGAGTTATATCAATCGGAACTGGCGACTGAATTCCGGGTGTCTCCGGATGGTGAGCAACTGGCGTTTGCCGAGCGTTTTAAAGTGTTTGTAACACCTTTAGTTGAGCGCGGCAGCGTGATCAATGTGGGGCCGGATGACAAACAAATGCCTGTGCGCCAATTGTCTGTGCGCGCCGGTGAAAACTTGTCGTGGACGGCCGATGGTCGTCAGCTTTACTGGACTTTAGGCCCTGAGCTTTACCATACCTCTGTGGCGAATGCGTTTGACGACTTCACCAAAGCGGATTCGCTGAAAGTTGAAAACGGCCAGAACATCAGTTTTGAGCAAGATGCGATGGTACCGGATACGACCGTTGCTTTTGTGGGTGGTCAGGTGATTACTATGAAGGGTGATACCGTCTACGAGCAGGGTACGGTGGTTGTCCGCAATAATAAAATAGTGGCGGTAGGGCCGCTGGCTGACGTTGAAGTGCCAGAAGGCGCTGAAGTGATTGATACCCGCGGTAAAACAGTGATGCCGGGCTTATTTGATGCGCACGCGCACGGTGCTCAGGGTGAAGCGGAAATTATCCCGGAACAAAACTGGGGGCAGTACGCCAACCTGGCGTTTGGTGTCACTTCAATTCACGATCCGTCTAACGATACGACTGAGTTCTTTGCCGCTTCAGAACTGCAAAAAGCAGGGAAAATAACAGCGCCGCGACTGTTCTCTACCGGGACTATCTTGTACGGTGCGAGTGGACCGGGTTATACCTCCCACGTGGACAGTCTGGAAGACGCTAAGTTTCACCTTCAGCGGTTGAAGAAAGTGGGCGCGTTTTCTGTGAAAAGTTATAACCAGCCACGTCGTAATCAGCGTCAACAAGTGGTTCAGGCGGGTCGAGAACTGGAAATGTTGGTTGTGCCCGAAGGTGGCTCGCTATTGCAACATAACTTAACCATGATTATGGACGGCCACACGACGGTCGAACACTCTTTACCTGTGGCTAATATTTATGAAGACATTCGTCAGTTATGGAACCAGAGTGATGTGGCTTATACGCCAACATTGGGTGTTGCTTATGGCGGAATCTGGGGTGAAAACTACTGGTACGCCAAAACCGATGTATGGAAACACCCCAAGCTGACCAAGTATGTGCCACAAGAGTTCTTGGTGGGTAAAGCGATGCGCCGGGAAAAAGCGCCCGATAATCACTACAACCACTTTAACAACGCTGAAGTTGCTACAGACTTGCAGGATTTAGGTGTTGAGGTGCTTGCCGGGGCTCATGGCCAGCGCGAAGGTCTGGCCCAGCACTGGGAAATATGGATGATGGCACAGGGTGGCATGGAGCCGCTGGAGGCCTTGCGTACCGCAACCATTGATCCGGCCCGGGTGTTTGGTATGGCTCATGCGTTAGGCTCGCTGGAGGAAGGTAAGCTGGCGGATATTATCGTTATTGACGGTAACCCGCTGCAAGACATCCGTGATACTGACAAAGTGACGCATACGATGGTTAATGGCGTGCTGTATGACGCCACCACCATGAACCGTTTGCTGCCGTCGCCACGCAAACGTAACGACTTTTTTTGGAAGGAATAAGAGAACGTCGTTACTGACTAAGAGGCCGCCGCGGTTTCGGCAACCACTTGTCGAAACCAGCGGTGGCCTGCATCGTGTTGCAGCAGCGGCGACCAGATCATGGTCAGTGTTAACCCTGGTATATCAAATGGCGGGGCTTTCATGACCAGTTCGCTGTCTTGCGAATAAAGTTCAGCAGCGCGCGTTGGTAAGGTAGCCACCAGGCCCTGACGTGCCAGATACATGGCCACATGATAGTTACGGGTAAACACTTTAATTTTACGGCGTTTACCCAGTTTATCTAATGAATCATCTACCCAACCCAGCTTTTGCACATCGTGCGGGTCCATGCCCACGCCCACCCCAAAACCGGTTTTACTCACCCAAACGTGCTGGGCCTTTAAGTAATTGTCCAGGGTGTAACCTTCCAGCAGGGGATGATCTTTGCGGATCAAGCAGGAAAACTCATCGCTCCACAAATTCTTTTGATGAAACGACTGAGGGAGCTGTTCAAAGCGGTTAATGGCTAAATCCACTTTGCCGTTTTCCACATCGTGAAAACTGATGTCACTGGGGGTCATGATATCGAGCGATACATTGGGTGCCTGTTCGTCGAGTTTTTCCAGCAATTTGGGCATAAGGGTGGAAGCGGCGTAGTCGGACGCCATAATACGAAAGACTTGATCACTGGTAGCCGCATCAAACTCACGTACTGGCTGGATCATTTCCTCCACCGAATACAGGACACCGCGCAACGCTTCCTGCATGTCTAAAGCCCTTTGAGTGGGCACCATGCCTTCGCTGGTGCGCACCAGAATGGGGTCGTTCAGCAGGTTACGTAAACGTTTTAAGCCGTTACTCATGGCCGGTTGGGTAATATTAAGCTGTGCCGCCGCCCGGGTGACATTCTTTTCCCGCAGCAGCACATCTAAGTAAACCAACAGGTTCAGATCAATGTCTTTGATGGTGTTCATAACTGTCCAAAATAAGTGATATATAAAAAATCTATCAGAATTATAAATAGGGTGAATGTATAACGCCAGACTTGTTTCTGTCATTATTGGCGATTAACTTGATGCAACCGAAGAAAGTTGTGACCGTTATAGCGGATAAAATACCATGACAATCAGCCCTGAAACCTTGGCAAAAAGTATTCTCGAAGGCTTTCATAGCCACTATCGGCGCTTTCAGGCGTTGACACAGGGTGCGCGTGAGCGCTTTTTGCAGCGTGACTGGAAGGCGGTCGTATCGGCGGCCTCGGAACGTATTCATTATTATGATCACCAGGTGGGCACAACGGCTAAAAAAGTTGAGCGCCGGGTTGCGAATGAACTGGATGAAAACCTCTGGCGGGCCACCCGGCAGCGCTACCAACAGCTGCTGAAGTTTCATCCGCAAGCGGAGCTGGCAGAAACCTTTTATAATTCGGTGTTTTGTCGGGTGTTTGACCGAGCCTACTTTCATAACGATTACATTTTTGTGGAAACCGTGCTGGCAAACCATATTCCGGTGCCGGTAGAGAACGAGTGCCACTCGTATTTTCCGGTGGTCGATGGTCTGGAGAAAACACTCACGCGGGTGTTTGAGGACATTGGCTTAGGCGGTGAGTTTGAGAACTTTGAGAACGACATTGAACAACTGCGGGATAAGTTTTTCGAGCGAGCGACGGAAACCGACATTGAAGCCCATAACTTACGTATCGATGTACTCAAATCGCCATTTTATCGCAATAAAGCGGCTTATATTGTCGGGCGGGTGGTTACGGAGAGTAATCATTACCCTTTTATTGTACCGGTATTGATCAACTCGCAGGGCAAGCTTTATGTTGATGCCTTTATTACGCGCTCTGACCGCATGGCCACTATTTTTGGTTTTGCACGCTCGTATTTTATGGTGGAAACTGAAGCGCCTTCCGCTTTAGTTCGTTTCCTGAAAGACCTGATGCCGCATAAAACATTGGCAGAGCTTTACTCTTCAGTGGGTTTTCATAAACAGGGTAAAACGGAATTTTATCGTGAATTTTTACACCACTTGCGTCGCACTGATGACCAATTAGTTGCTGCGCAGGGCGTAAAAGGTATGGTCATGACGGTATTCACTCTGCCGTCGTTTCCTTATGTGTTTAAAGTAATTAAAGACCGTCTGGGTGGCACCAAAGAGTTTGGCCGGCAAACCGTGATTGATCGCTACCGTATGGTCAAACGGCATGACCGGGTAGGGCGTATGGCGGATACTCTGGAGTTTGTCGACGTTGCCTTACCGCTTAAGCGCATTTCCAGTGACTTACTGGAGGAGTTTCAGCAAACCATTGCCAATTCTATTTCGATTGAGGGTGACACGCTGATTATCCATCAGCTGTTTGTCGAGCGGCGTATGACGCCACTCAACCTGTATTTAGAATACGCCAACGACGAGGAAGTGGATGCGGCGATGGATGATTACGGCAGGGCACTGAAAGAAATGATGGCTGCCAATATTTTCCCGGGCGATATGCTGTTAAAAAACTTTGGTGTCACACGGCATAAGCGGGTGGTGTTTTATGACTACGATGAAGTGCGCTATTTAACCGATATGAGTTTTCGCCGTTTGCCTGACAATGACTGGGAGGTGTCTTATGCGCCTGATGATGTCTTCCCTGAGCAATTGGCGCAGTTTGCAGTGCCGCAAGCTAAATACCGTGACAAATTACTAAAGCGACACCCTGAGCTGACTGACTCTGCTTACTGGTGCCGGGTACAAAAAAACATCCGCAAGGGTGAGCTCACGGATGTGTTTCCTTATGACGCAGACTTGCGCTTTACGCGGAAGTTTTAAACTGGTCTTCCTCGGTGGAGCCTTTCAGCGCGGTGACTGAGGAAACGCCGCCCTGAATGACATTGGTGAGTTCGTCAAAGTAGCCAGTACCCACTTCCTGCTGATGCGCCACAAAGGTATAGCCTTTGTCGGCTGCTTCAAACTCTTGTTGCTGCAGTTTAACGTAAGCCGACATGTCGTTGCGGGCATAATCATGCGCGAGTTCAAACATGTGGTACCACATGTTGTGTACACCGGCGAGCGTAATAAACTGGAACTTGTAACCCATGCTGGCCAGTTCACGCTGGAACTTGGCAATGGTGTCGTCATCCAGGTTACGTTTCCAGTTAAACGATGGCGAGCAGTTATAGGCCAGCAATTTGCCCGGGTACTTGGCGTGTACCGCTTCTGCAAACTGACGGGCTTCGTCTAAGTCGGGTTTCGCGGTTTCGCACCAAATAAGATCCGCAAATGGGGCATAGGCTAAGCCGCGTGAAATGGCTTGTTCAATGCCCGGCTTAACTCGGTAGAAGCCTTCGGCGGTGCGTTCTCCGGTAATAAAGGGCTTATCGTTCGGATCAAAATCGGAAGTAAGCAAGTCAGCGGCGTTCGCGTCAGTACGGGCAACGATGAGCGTTGATGTACCGGCAACATCGGCAGCTAAGCGCGCGGCGGATAGCTTTTGTACGGCTTCCTGAGTAGGCACTAATACTTTGCCACCCATGTGGCCGCATTTTTTCACTGAGGCCAATTGGTCTTCAAAATGCACGCCGGCAGCACCCGACTGGATCATGCGCTTCATGAGCTCGTAAGCATTCAGCACACCACCAAAACCCGCTTCTGCATCAGCGACAATGGGCGCGAAATAATCGATGTAGCTGTCGTCTTCCGGTGTAACGCCTTTTGACCACTGAATCTGATCGGCACGGGCAAAGGAGTTATTAATGCGTTCTACCACGGTTGGTACAGAGTCGACCGGATACAGCGACTGATCCGGATACATACTACAGGCCGAGTTATTGTCGGCAGCGACTTGCCAGCCTGATAGATAAATGGCCTGCAAACCGGCTTTGACTTGCTGTACCGCCTGGCCACCGGTTAATGCACCCAACGCGTTGACGTAGTCCTTACCGAACTTTTCCTGGGCTTTGCCGTGAATCAGTTGCCACAGTTTATCGGCGCCATTGCGGGCATAGGTGTATTCCGGCTGCACGGTGCCACGCAGGCGGACCACGTCTTCGGCACTGAAAGGACGTTCGACGCCTTCCCAGCGTGGGTCGGTGTCCCATTGCTTTTGTAAGTCTTTTACTTGCTGTGCGAAAGAAAGGTTTTTGGTTGTCATACTTTAAGTCCTTGTTGTTCTTTAATCGTTGTTATTTCAGTTGTTGGTAGCCGGGCAGGGTCAAAAAGTCGACCAGCTCGTCGGCTGTGGTAATGTCTTCCAGTAAGCTCAGGGCCTGTGAGAAGGGTTCGCTACTCCAGCGTTGTTCGCCTACTTCACTCTTAACCACGTCAGCTTCTTCTTGCAGATATTTTCTGAACAGATCCTTAGTGACCGGGGTGTTGTCTGAAAGGGTTTTACCGTGGCGGATCCACTGCCAGATTGAGGTACGGGAAATTTCAGCCGTGGCGGCGTCTTCCATCAGACCATAAATAGGGACGCAGCCTTTGCCATTCAGCCAGGAAGCGATGTATTGCAGTGACACCCGAATGTTGGTGCGCATACCGGCTTCGGTGCGTTCGCCGTCACACGGCTGCAGAAGTAAGGCTTGATCAATCTCGGTGTCGTGTTCGCGCAACACATGAAGTTGATTATCACCTTCAATACCGTCAACAAAGATTTCGCGCACGGTATCAGCCAGTCCGGGGTGGGCAATCCAGGTACCGTCGTGACCGTTGTCGCGCTCCAGAGTTTTATCGGCATGAACTTTGGCAAGGATCTTTTCGTTTTCTGCCGGATCTTTGCTGGGGATAAAGGCAGCCATGCCGCCCATAGCTAAGGCGCCGCGCTGGTGACAAGTTTTCACTAGCAACCGGGAGTAGGCATTGAGGAACGGCTTGTCCATGCTGACCACCTGGCGGTCGGGCAGAACTCGTTCCGGGTGTTCTTTTAAGGTTTTGATGTAACTGAAAATGTAGTCCCAGCGACCACAGTTAAGTGCGGCAATATGGTCTTTCAGTGCATGCAGTATTTCGTGCATCTGAAACACGGCCGGCAAGGTTTCAATTAATATGGTGGCGCGGATGGTGCTGGTTTTTAGGTTGAATTTCTTCTCGGTAAAATGAAACACGTCGGCCCACCATTTGGCTTCTTCGCTGTGTTCCAGTTTCGGCAAATAATAATAAACACCAGAGCCTTGCTGCAGTCGCTGCTGGTAGTTCAGCAGAAAGTACAGGGCAAAATCCATTAACGCGCCGGGTATGGCCTGGCCGTTACGTTGCACGTGCTTTTCAGGTAAGTGCAGACCGCGAACCCGGGCAATCAGCAGGGCCGGATCAGAACCAACTTCATAACGCTTACCGCTGTCAGGGTCGGTGTAAGTCATGCCGCCAATGTTGGCATCACGCAGGTTGATTTGGCCCTGGACCATGCCGTCCCAGGTGGGTGACTGCGAATCTTCAAAGTCGGCCATGTAGCAGTCAACGTTAGCATTCAATGCGTTGATGACCATTTTGCGATCCACTGGCCCGGTAATTTCCAGACGGCGTTTTTTTAAATCGTGCGGGAGGTCTGCTATGCGCCAATTTGCGTCGCGGAGGTCTTTCGTGGCCGGATCAAAATTAGGCAACTGACCTTGGTCAAATTGCGCCTGGCGTTGCTGACGTTTCTCCAGTAAGTCATTTAAACGTGGCTGAAAGGTATCGACCAGTTCAGCCAGAAATGCCTGGCTTTTGTCGTTGAACAGCGTTTTGGCTTGGTCATTAAGCGGGTGACTAAAATCAAACAGGTTGTTCATTTTTAAATCCGTTGTTATAGGTTTGTTAACACGGATTAAGAGTAGATGCTGGTCGAACCATTAGTCTAATTTATGCGGTTGATTAGCGGTATTCAGGAGGATTATTTTAGTTGCAGTGAATTTTGTGGCTAAAATTCGAACGGGGCCAATGCGGCCCCGTTCGTCGTTATCAGTGAATAGCGGTTAAAGCCTGAAGGCTCTTACCAACTCACTTAGGTCAACGGCCAGTCGCGATAACTCTTTGCTCGAGGCGCTGGTTTGTTCAGCGCCCGATGCGCTTGAGTTTGATAAGTCGCGGATGCTGAGCAGGTTCTTATCAACATCACGTGATACGTTCGCTTGCTCTTCTGAAGCACTGGCGATGGATGTATTGTGATTATTGATTTCATCGACGGCTGTTGAGATTAACTGCAGTGCTTCACCGGCTTCTCGTGCCACATCCAGAGTCTTAGTTGCTCGTTCTAAGCTTCTGTCCATGGTAGCGACTGAGCGGTCACTGGACTCATTAATGGCCTTGACCATGTCCTCAATTTCAACCGTGGATTGCTGCGTTTTATGGGCCAGAGAGCGCACTTCATCGGCAACTACGGCGAAGCCCCGACCTGACTCCCCGGCGCGTGCAGCCTCAATAGCAGCGTTAAGTGCCAGTAAGTTAGTTTGCTCTGCAATACCGCGAATGACCTCAAGTACCTTAGTAATATTTTTTACTTTCTCAGCTAATTCGGTAACGCTACCCGACGAGTCCCCAATTTCTTGTGAGAGTTCCTCGATAGCTCTTACCGTTTGACGCACACGGTCGTTGCCGTGCTGCGCTTGTCGGTTGGCTTCTTCAGAAGCTTCCGAGGCGTTTTGCGCATCTTGTGCGACCGTTTCAACGGCGGTGGTTAATTCGGTTACTGCCGTTGCTGCCTGTTCAAGCTCTTCAGACTGCTGCTGAATAGTGCGAGTAGACTCATCGGTAACCGAGCTCAACTCTTCGGAAGTTGATGCGAGTTGTTCTGATGACTCTGAAATAGTGGTCATCGATTCACGCAGTTGTTCTCGCATTGTACGCAGCTGTCGCAGCAATTGTGCCGGCTCGTCATTACCTTCAATTTCAATCGTCTGACTCAAATCGCGGGAAGCGATGACTTTAGCAAAATCTACGGCTTCACCAATAGGTTTGACGATGCTTCGGGTAAGCACTATCGCGAAGAATGCGAGCAAGCCAATAACAACCACCAGTGCGACGATAACGGCTATGTTCGCTGCACTTGCAACGGCATTAGCCTCACTGGATGCCTCTTCAATTAGCGCCATTTCTCTTTCTAAAAGCTGATCCAGCTTTGCAGAAATTTTATTGGTCAGTGGAAGAATGTTGTTTTCACGTATGGAATCGATGGCATCGGGAAGATTTGCGTTGACGAGCTTAGTAAATTGCTCATTCAGCTTCCAATATTCTTCATCGAGCGCCATGTATTCGTTGAACAGCTGTTTAGCCTTAGGGTCTTCAATCGTGCTTTCGTATTCACTTTGATTACGTTTAAGGTCATTAATGGAGTCTTTTAGACTCTTTTGATATTTTTCCAGCCGGGCAGGGTCATCAACGTAAGCGGCGACGTTAGCTGAATGGATGCGAACTCTCAGAAACTCTCTGTCTAAATCATTCACGTTATCAACTGAAGGAACTTGTTCGTGACTAATGATATTCAGCTGAGTTTCTATGGCACCCATACGGTTGAGTGCAAAAATGCCCAAAATGAGCGTCAGTATTCCAATGAGTCCGAAAGCCGCGCTTGCGCGAACACCGATGGAGAGCTGTCGTATCATGTGATATTCCTTTGTTGTATCCAAATGTTGTCTACTGCGTACGGTTTTGATGCCACCCAAAACCAAGACCTTAATGGGCTATCGGCACTTACTCCTCAAAACAATAGCTTTTTAATAAACTTTTTAGCTTTTCTTGAGTGGGCTTTATGCTTTCGATGGATAAATACTCATCGGGTTGATGTGCCTGTTTGATTGAGCCGGGGCCCATGACCAGTGTTTCGCAACCCAGCTCCTGCAGGAAAGGGGCTTCAGTGCAGTAGTTTACAGCCTGTGCCTCGTTTTGTGCTATTTTTTCGGCAAGTTGGACCAGTGCTGAGTCGGTTGCTTGCTGAAAACCCGGTATCGGATGGTGCAGTGAAATAAGTTCGACCGACCCCGGGTAGCGTTTTTGAATACTTTCGGTCGCTTTATGCAATTGAACATAAAGTTCGTCAACGGACAAACCGGGCAGTGGGCGAATGTCCAGGTGCAGTTCGCAACAGCCGCAAATTCGGTTGGCGTTATCGCCGCCATGAATGTGCCCGAAATTCATGGTGGGTTGTGGCACAGTAAAGCTTGAATTTGAATATTTATGCTTAAAATCTTCTTTTAGTTTAAGCAGTGCTGAAATCACTTCGTGCATAAGTTCTATGGCATTAATGCCCAGCCCGGGATCGGAGCTGTGACCGGAGCGACCAGTAATTCGAATGACTTCGCTCATGTGCCCCTTATGGGCGTACACAGGGCGCATTTCGGTGGGTTCACCAATCACGCAATAGTCGGGCTTTAGGTTGGCAAAACGACTGACTTCGCGAGCGCCGTTCATGGTGGTTTCTTCATCGGCAGTCGCCAGGATCATAATCGGACGGGTTTGTACTGCGCTGTTCAGTTCACTCAGTACCTGCAGAACAAAGGCAAAGAAGCCTTTCATATCAATGCTGCCAAGGCCGTACCAACGGCCATCCTGCTCGGTGAGTTTAAACGGATCGTAGTTCCAGCGATTGGCATCGTAAGGCACGGTATCGGTGTGTCCTGACAACAGCAGTCCACCATTGCCTGAGCCCCGGCGCGCCAATAAGTTGTATTTGCCCCGCTGGCTTTCTAATTCGTTAATTTCACAAGCAAACCCCAGTGTTTCCAGCCATTGAGCTAATAAGTCAATCACCTTCTTATTGCTCTGATCCCACTTAGGGTCGGTCGCACTAATGGATGGCAAGGCGATGAGCTGTTGGTACATAGAGAAAAAAGACGGTAATGAAGATGCGGACATAGTTATGAATCCTTAATATAATTATTCACTATTATTGCATAAGTATACTTATTCAGTTATTCTGCATTTTTACTCAGAAACAGCAACAGGTCTTTTTGGTGCTATGCAGTCTCAACAATTCGTGCAGTCTTACTCAGTTGCCATTATTGGTGCCAGCGGTTATGTCGGTGCAGAGCTCACACGGCTAGTGCAGCAACACCCGTTGCTTAACCTGTCAGGCTGTTATGTCTCTGAGCATAGCAGTGATGCGGGTCAGTTGTTGAGTGATTTGCATCCACAATATTCAAATTTGCTTAAAGTGCCCTTACACACCTTATCGGATAAGACCAAGCTGAGTATTAAACAGAACGCTGAAGCAGTGTTTTTATGCACGGACCATAATGTCAGCGTGAATCTTGCACCGGAATTTCTGGAGGCCGGGCTAAAGGTGTTGGATCTCTCTGGTGGTTTTCGTCTGAGCAGCAGTGATCTTTACCCTGAGTTCTATGGCTTTGAGCACCCGCAGGAAAAGTGGCTGCAGCAAGCGGTTTATGGGCTGGCCGAGTGGTATCCGCAGGCTATAACCGAGGCTCAGTTAGTAGCGGTACCGGGCTGTTATCCAACGGCGGCGTTGATGGCACTGCTGCCATTACAGCAAGCCGGCGTACTGACTGACAGTAAAGTGATTATTAATGCGGTATCGGGCGTTACCGGAGCTGGCCGTAAAGCCTCTCTTATCAACCATGGAGCTGAGCTTTCTTTGCAGGCGTACGGCTTATTTCAACACCGGCATACGCCTGAAATTGCTCAGCAACTGCAACACGACGTGCTGTTTACCCCTCACCTGGCGCAGTTCCCCCGCGGCATTCTGGCCACTGTTTATGCCGAACTCAATGCTGATGTGACCGATACAGACTTAGCTAATGCTTACCAATGCTATACCGGGCAGCCCCTGGTGCGTATTGAGAAAGAGGCCCGCCCGGCCATTAAAAATGTGGTGCAGCAACCGTTTGTGGATATTGGCTGGCATCGGCAGGGGAACCAGCTTATTGCGTTTGCTGCTATCGATAACTTACTGAAAGGCGCGGCCAGCCAGGCCATTCAGTGCATTAATTTGCAATTGGGTTTGCCCATGGAAGAGGGCTTGCTATGAAGGTGATAAAACTGGGCGGCAGCTTATTAGAGCAACCTAATGCACTGGATGCGCTATTTGCGTCTTTAGTTGAGGACAGCGAGAAAACGATTGTTGTACACGGTGGCGGCGCTATGGTTCAGCAATGGCTGAGCAAAGCGGGCTTAGTCAGTGAAAAAGTCGATGGCCTTCGTGTCAGCCCGCCAGAGCATATGCCCTATATTGTCGGCGCTTTGGCTGGTTGTGCCAATAAGCACTTAATGAGCCGGGCGATAGCTGCCGGATTAAAGCCTGTGGGGCTCACTCTTTACGAAGCCGGAATTTCTTGTCAGCAGCAATCGGCAGCACTGGGGCAGGTGGGCGTCTGTGCGACTTCAGGTACCGGTTTGATAGACAGTTTACTTACGCATGACTGTTTACCGTTAATAAGCCCTATCGGTTTTGGTTCGCAAGGAGAGTGGTTCAACGTAAATGCAGACGATGCAGCGGTTGCCGTTGCGGCTAATTACAATGCGGAGCTGTTGTTTTTAACTGATGTTGAAGCGGTGCTGGACAGCAACGGCAGAGCCATTCCACAGCTGGATACTAAAGCAATTGAGTTACTGGTACAGGAGAAGGTCATTCAGGGTGGCATGTTAGTGAAAGTGCGCGGCGCACTGGACGCTGCAAAACGCTTACGACGATGTGTGCGAATAGGCAGTTGGAATTTAATCAGTCAAACCCATTCAGGCACACAGATTAGTGAGTAATTATAATGAAACATTGTTTATCCGGGCTGGAGCTATCGTCAGCTGACACTTTGCAGTTATTGGCTTTAGCGCAGGCGCAAAAAGCCCACCCCGAAAAATACCAACACACGTTGGCAGGCAAAAGCGTGGTGACCTTATTTGAAAAGCCTAGCCTGCGCACTCGTTTGTCTTTTGACATTGGCCTGCAGAAGCTCGGCGGTCATGCCGTGTACCTGAATGAGCAGGGGCAGGGTATGGGCGTACGTGAAACAGTAGCTGACTATGCGCGTAATCTCTCCTGCTGGGCTAATGCGATTGTCGCACGGGTGATGTCGCACAAAACTCTTGAAGAACTGGCGGAACACGCATCAGTACCCGTGGTGAACAGCCTGTGTGACAAGTTTCACCCGTGTCAGGCGTTGGCTGACTTTCTGACGCTGCAGGAGCAGTACGGCAAGGTTAAAGAGCTAAAGCTGGTGTATCTAGGTGACGGTAATAATGTCTCGCATTCACTGATGCTAACCGCTGCCACAGTAGGTGCGGACTGCACCGTTATTTGTCCGAAAGGCTATGAGCCGGATGTTGACCTCGTGAAAAAAGCACAAGCATTAGCTGCTCAAAACGGTGCCAACATTGCGGTAACGCATGATATTGCTGCGGCAGAAGAAGCCGATGCGCTCTACACCGACACCTGGGTGTCTATGGGGGATGATCAGCCTCTGGATGCGGTACGCGAGATTTTCCACCCTTATCAAATTAATTCGCAACTGGTTAAAGCCAGTGGTGCCACCTCAGTGCTGCACTGTCAGCCCGCGCACCGCGGCTATGAAATTACCAGCGATGTTATGGACGGCCCGATGTCCCGCTGTTTCCAGCAGGCAGAGAACCGTCTTTACGCGCAAAACGCGTTGTTAACCTTATTACTGAATCCCACGGCAGCGGTCCTGCCAGAATCTATGGAGAAAGCCTCATGAGCAGCATTAAAAAAGTCGTACTGGCCTATTCTGGCGGCCTGGATACATCCGCTATTGTGCCTTGGTTAAAGGAAACTTACGGCTGTGAAGTGGTCGCCTTCGTTGCTGACGTGGGGCAGGGTGCCGACGAACTTGAAGGGGTAGAGGCAAAAGCGAAAGCGTCGGGCGCTTCCGAATGCCATGTCGTGGATTTAAAAGAGGAATTTGTTAAGCATTACGTTTATCCCACGCTGAAAACCGGCGCGATTTACGAAGGCACGTATTTGCTGGGAACCGCCATGGCCCGGCCTATTATAGCGAAAGCGCAGGTTGAAGTGGCTCGCAAAGTGGGGGCCGATGCGTTGTCACACGGCTGTACCGGCAAAGGGAACGACCAGATACGTTTTGAGTCTTGCTACGCTGCCCTGGCACCCGACTTACAAGTGATTGCGCCCTGGCGAGAATGGGATCTGAGCAGCCGCGAGTCCTTGCTGGATTACTTAGCCGAGCGCACTATTCCGTGCTCTGCCTCGGCGACTAAAATTTACAGCCGGGACGCCAACGCCTGGCATATCTCGCACGAGGGTGGCGAACTGGAAGATCCCTGGTGCGAACCCAGTGAACAAGTCTGGACCATGACGGTGTCACCCGAGCAGGCGCCGGACAAACCGGAATCTGTCTCGGTGACGGTTGAAAATGGTGAAATTACCGCGGTGAATGGAAAAGCACTGTCGCCTTTTGAATGTTTAGAGGTGTTGAACGACATGGCCGCTAAGCACGGTGTAGGTCGGGTGGACATTGTAGAAAACCGTTTGGTGGGAATGAAAAGCCGGGGCTGTTACGAAACACCTGGCGGGACGGTGATGATGGCTGCTTTGCAGGCCATTGATGAGCTGGTGCTGGATAAAGTCAGCCGCAGCTGGAAAAGTCAGTTGAGCGAGCAGTTTGCACAGTTGTTGTATGACGGGCGCTGGTTTACCCCGCTGCAGCAATCGGTGATGGCTGCGGCCCGGTCTTTGTGTGCAACCGCCAGCGGCGAAGTAGTACTAAAACTTTATAAAGGTTCTGTAACAGCGGTACAGAAGAGCTCTCCGTACAGTTTGTACAGCGAAGACTTTGCCACTTTTGGTGCAGACGAAGTCTATAACCAGGCACACGCCGAAGGCTTTATCCGGTTATTCTCCTTACCGAGCAGAATAGCAGCGTTACAAAAGCAGCAAAAGGGGTAGATTATGGCGCTATGGGGCGGACGTTTTGCGGCGGAGCCCGATGCCGCATTTCAGAAATTTAATGACTCGCTGCCGTTTGACTACGTGTTAGCTGAGCAGGATATTACCGGTTCGAAAGCCTGGGCGAATGCGCTGCACAAGGTTGGCGTGTTAAACCATGATGAATGTCAGCAATTACAGCAGGCATTGAATGAATTGCTCAGTGAAGTGCGCGAAGACCCTGCGGCAGTTGCTGTTGGCGGCGACGAGGACATTCACTCTTTTGTTGAGGCCGCATTGATAGCTAAGGTGGGTGATTTAGCCAAAAAGCTGCATACCGGGCGCAGCCGGAATGATCAGGTTGCTACCGATTTACGTTTGTGGTGTCGCGAGCAGGCCGCTGTTCTGCAGCAGTCGCTGAAGCAGACTCAGCAGGCATTACTGGATCTTGCTCAGCGTGAAAAAGACACAGTGATTCCCGGTTACACGCACCTGCAGCGGGCACAGCCGGTTTTGTTGGCGCACTGGTGCTTAGCTTATGTAGAAATGCTGCAGCGCGATAGTGAGCGCTTACAAGACGCCACTGATCGGCTCAATAAAAGCCCCTTAGGTTGCGGCGCACTGGCAGGCACCGCCTATGCAGTTGATCGGGAAGCTATCGCCAGCGAGCTGGGCTTTAGTGAAGCAACCCGAAACAGTCTGGATTCAGTATCTGATCGTGACTTTGTGGTGGAGCTGTTAAGTACCGCATCGCTGTCGATGCTGCATTTGTCGCGCCTGGCGGAAGATTTGATTTTCTACAACTCGGGCGAAGCGGGTTTTATTGAACTAAGTGACAACGTAACCTCAGGCTCTTCCTTAATGCCGCAAAAGAAAAACCCGGACGCGCTGGAGTTAGTGCGGGGTAAAAGTGGCCGGGTGGTTGGCTCGCTCACCGGACTCATGATGACGTTAAAGGCATTGCCGCTGGCCTACAACAAAGATATGCAGGAAGACAAAGAAGGCCTGTTTGATGCCTTTTTGACCTGGCAGGCGTCACTGGCAATGGTTACGGCCAGTTTGAATGGCCTGACGGTTAAACATGACGCTTGTCGTAAAGCGGCGCAGGGCGGCTACGCTAACGCGACTGAGCTGGCCGATTATTTGGTGTCGAAAGGCGAGCCTTTCCGCCGGGCCCATCACTATGTTGGTGAATTGGTGCAACGGGCGATACAGGCACAAAAGCCGCTGGAAGAAATGCCAATAGAAGCGCTTCAGGCGGTTGTGCCGGTTATTGATAGCGACGTGTACGGCTGGCTGACACTTGAGGCTTTGCTGGAGAAGCGTTGTGCGCTGGGCGGAACCTCACCGCAACGGGTTGCAGAGGCGCTAAAAAACGCGAAGCAGCAACAGAATATCCATATTCGGGACGCTAATTTAGGCGATATTGGCGCTATTCTGGAACTGGTTCAGCATTGGGCGGGCGCGGGTGAAAACTTGCCCCGGGCTAAGGACGACATTGTGCATTCGATTAACGAGTTTGCGGTGACCGAGGTTAACGGTAAAGTGATGGGGTGCGCGTCGCTTTACATATACACCACCGGTCTGGCAGAAATTCGTTCGCTGGGTGTTCATCCGCAGACGGAAGTTCGGGGACAGGGCCGGATGCTGGTGTCTTATCTATTGAAAAAGGCGCGAGTGCTGCTACTTAACCGGGTCATTGTGCTCACCCGGGTGCCTGACTTTTTTGAACAGCAAGGCTTTAACCATTGTTCAAAAGACAGCTTACCGGAAAAAGTGATGAAAGACTGTGAACTGTGCCCAAGACTGGCCAACTGCGATGAGTTGGCCATGGAGTTTTGCCTTGAGCCGTCGAATGATAAACTCATTATGCGTACCAAGGTGTGAGCGAGGATTAGTACAGGGTTTCTATCCAGCGTTCTTCTGTAATAAATGACCAGCTCCAGTCGTTCCATTGATCACTCAGACCCTTGGTTTTCGCTTCATCAAGGGTCATACCCTGCTGTTTCATGGTGTCGACTTCGGCTTTGGTTTGTTTCAGCATGGTCAGAAAGCTCTGGTACTCGGCTTTATTAGCTAGAGGACCATGACCGGGAATAATGACCGTGTCGTCATTAATACGGCTTATTAACTCTTCAACATTGGCTATGTAGCCGTCAACGTCGCCGCCACTTTTCAGGTCAATAAAGGGGAAGCGTTCGTTAAACAGTAAATCGCCCGGGTGCAGCACGTTAGCGTTTTCAAACCAGACTGCACTGTCGCCGTCGGTATGTCCGGCAGGTAAATGAAACACATGCACGGTGTCATTGTTCAAATGAAAGGTCATACCGGAATTAAAAGTAATAGCAGGTAAACCTGCCGCGGCAAAGCTGTCGTCGTTGCTCAGGCGTTCGCGGACATTATCATGGGCAAAAATGGTGGAGTCATGATGGTTCGCAAACCAGGTATTCGATCCGACATGGTCACCGTGAAAGTGTGTATTCAGAATATACCGAACGTCTTCGCCACTCACTTCCTGAACTTTTTTCGCAATGCGTTTTGCCATTTGCGAGTATTGGTCGTCAACCAAAAACACGCCGTCCTCGCCTGCTGACAGCAGGATATTGCCACCAGCACCGCTCAACATATAGATGTTGTCCGCCACTTCGTTGTGTTCAATAGTGACCTCTTCGAACTTGTCCGCTGCAGCGGGCAGAGCCAGCATGGGCAGCGTCGCCACTAAACTGGTCAGTAAAAATTTACGCATGAATTTTCCTCGTGTGGTTTTTGTTATTACTGATATAGGTTACTTCTTAAACAAGCGCAAAGATCATCAAACAAATGGTTAGGTTACCGTACGGTGAATATTGTGTGACACTTTTGTGTTGTCACAATCTTGTCATGCAAGCGTCTTAGTCTTCTCCCGACTTAAATCATAACTGGACAACATCCAAGTCGGGAGAACCCAATGAAATTTAATACTTTATTCAAAATCTCTGCAGTAACGGCGGCACTTTTTTTAGCAGGCTGTGGCGGTGATATTAATGTGACACCAACCGTGAATAACGGCGGTGGTGCTGATGGCGGTGATACTGGCGGTGGTAACAGTGGTGAAAATCCGTGTGCCAGCCACTCTGGGTTACAAGGGACTTTTGACGGACTGGATTGTTCTTACAATGCTGAATTCGCCGGTAAAAATGTTGAAATTCAAGAAGATTTAACGTTTTCGGACCTGCCGCAAGACGGCATTCATATTTTTGATGGCGCGTTGCAAATTGGTCAGGACTGCGACACGACAACAGATTGCACAATTGAGCAGGATGGGCCGGTAATGACAGTGGAAGCGGGCGCGACTCTGGCGTTCACTTCTGGCGAAGGTATCATTCAGATAGCACGTGGTGCTCAGCTCAATGCCGAGGGCACTTTCGAGAATCCAGTGAAGTTTACCTCAGCGAATGAGTTTACCCGCTATGACGTAGCCGGCAACGGACCTCGCTACGCAGACTGGGGCGGCATTATTATTAATGGTAACGGCATTACCAACCAATGTACCGACGCGCAACGTGATGCCGGTACCTGTAACGTAGCTTCAGAAGGTATCGTGAGCTACTACGGTGGCAATGACAATGCTGATGACAGCGGCTCAATGACTTACGCTCAAATTTGGTACGCTGGCTCAGGTCCCCGCACCGGTGGTGATGGTGATGATCTTAACTCATTAACGCTAAATGGTGTTGGCAGCGGTTCTTCTTATCAATACATTCATATCCACCAGGGATACGATGACGGCGTCGAGCTTTTCGGTGGTGCGGCTAATTTGAAAAATATCGTTTTTACTGACACCCAGGATGACTCAATGGACATTGATGCTGGCTGGCAGGGCAAAGCACAATTTTTGTACATTAAGCACGGCACGGTGGATGTAAATGGCGAAACGGCTTACATGGGTAATGGTGGCTTTGAAGCCGATGGCGAGAAAAACTCAGGCCCTGAATACTCCGGCGCACCGACCTCAGCTCCGGTTATTGCAAACGTGACTATCCGCACGACCGACGGCACCTCGGTTCGCGATGGTGACCCGTCTATTGCGACTAAGTTTGATGATAACTTCCAGGGTAAACTGTATAACTTCCTGAAAGTGAAGAAATTAGCGACTGCGGATGATGGCTGTATTCTTTTCACGTCTGACGGCGAGTTGGGCGTTGAAGCCGGTGAGCTGGAATACTTCAATTCGGCGATGGCTTGTGTGAATGAGTTTGTGAACACGGGTGATAATACCTTTGCCGGCGGCGAAACCTACTCTCAGTGGTACCTTAATGGCGGCGTTAACGCCAGCATCGGCGGCAATGCAACGGTCTTTGCTGATGACGGATTTTCTACTGATATGAGCTCAGCAGACATTACGGTTGCGGCGAATGATTTGACCAGCCTGAATGATGACTTTTTCACCTCGGTTGACTTCATTGGTGCGCTCTCCAGTGAGGATACCAGCTCTGAATGGTACCAATGGGTTCAGACTGCTCTGGACGCAGCTGAACAAGATTAATTTGGTTAAACCCATTCTAACTAGGCGCAACTGAGGTTGCGCCTTTGTGCTGATTCTCTTTCAGGAGTTAACCATGAATTATCAACATAAGATCAAGCCCGTTGCGCTGGCAGTCAGTCTTGGTTTGTTCTGCTCTTCTGCCACTGTCTATGCTCAGCAACAATCGGAACAAGACGCTGCTGACCGTGAATCGCCCATTGAAGAAGTGGTGACAACGGGAACGCGCTTACAGGGAACTGCGGCCGCAGTTGTACAGGAACGCAAGGAACAAGCGTTTGTGGCCGATATTATTGGCGCTGCACAGCTTTCCCGAACGGGTGACAGCGATGCGGCTGCAGCGTTACGCCGGGTGACCGGTCTGACTCTGGTTGATGGCAAGTTTATTTACGTGCGTGGGCTGGGCGAACGGTACTCAAGTGCACGCATTAATGGCGCCAATATTCCCAGCCCCGATTTAACCCGGAATGTGGTGCCGTTAGACATCATTCCTTCGACCATTATTGAAAGCATGGCGGTGCAAAAGGTATTTTCTCCCTCCATGCCGGCGGCGTTTGGTGGCGGCAACATCGACATCAGAACGAAATCAATTCCTAACGAGTTTTTGTTCAGTCTGGAGGCCGGAGTAGGGCTCAACGAAAACGCGCGTGACGGTTATACCTATAACCGCAACGAAGCCGCCGTACCAGCAGATATACAGGCAGCAATTGGTCGTTATAAAGGCGACTTCAGTGTTCGCAATATAGCTAATACCGACGGCATTAGCGGCGAACAGGCTCGGTTGAAAAACCTGGAGCTGGGGAAACAGTTGCCGCGCAATATGTCCTTGCAAGAAGAAAGCCTGAGTCCTAACTTTGACTTTAAAGCCAGTATTGGTAACCGTTTTGACGAAAGTTGGTTAGGCGGATCCTTTGGCTTTTTGGCGGCGGTGTCATATGACAATGAGTGGGATGTGTCGAAACGCCGCTCAGCGGTTTTAAGCGAAAATGCCTCTGAGAACTGCAGCACTGAACTCAAAACGACAGAAGATGTGTCTAACTCCTGCTACAACACGGTATCGGACACCACGCAGACAGTAGAAACTGAGCGAAAGAATGGCTTTTTGACCCTGGGCTACGAGCTGGATACTCATAGCATCAGCTACAACAAAATTTACCTGCAGGATTCAGAAGACGAATCCGAGTTCGGTATTTTGCAAAGCCCCAATGGCAGTAACTTAAAAACCATTGCGGGTACCGGACTGGCTAACCGCGAGCATGAGTTTAAGTACGAAGAGCGAACCCTGGACGTTGATCAGCTGCGTGGTAAGCACACCTTCATGGATTACTGGATGCTGGGTTTTGACTGGCAGTATACGGAATCCAAAGCTGAGACCAACATTCCAACCGAAGTGTCATACCGGTTCGATGATGTGTACGACAATCAGCAAAACTACATAGGGACGAGAGTGACTGGCGATGATAACCGCGCGGTGTTCTCATACGTGGACATGGTGGATCATGTTAAGTCTTATGGTGGTAATTTCTCGTTGCCGTTTAGTCTGGATTCGACGGATATTGAGTTAAAGGCTGGTTATGACTTTACTGATAAAGCGCGTTACTACAGTACGAGCCGCTTTGTATTGAATAATCAGTCCGGCATTACTCAGTTTGTTGAGGACGACTTTGATGAAATATTGGGGGTGACCGACTACATCACTGACAGTTTTATCGATGCGAATAACTTCCAGATTGGCTTTAACGAGCCAACACCTCCGGATGCCGATGACTACATTGCCGCGCAAATAATCGACGCTTACTACGGTGAGTTTGATGTGTTTTTCGACGAGGTTTGGCGCTTTAGTGGTGGCCTGCGTTATGAAGATTTTAAACAAGTATCGTTAGCAACCTCGAGCCTGATTTTTAGCGAAACGGATTTGAATAACTTTTTTAACCCAGAGCGGGTTGCGGAAAGCGCGATTGCCGAAGATGACACCTTTCTGGCGTTATCCATGACCTACCTACCCAGCGACAACTACCAGTTCCGCTTAGGTTATGGCGAAACGGTGGTGCGCCCCGACTTACGTGAAACCGTGCCAGTGGTGTTCTTTGATCCTATTACCGACATTCGTACCATCGGTCGTGCGGGTTTGCAGAGCAGTCCGCTGAAAAACTACGATGCGCGTTTTGAGTACTATGCGGATAACGGTGATAACTACTCTCTAGCTGCCTTTTATAAAGACATTGAGCGTCCGATTGAGTCGGTTCTGAGTGTTGGCGATGAAGAGTACACGCTGAGCTACGTTAACGGTGAGAGTGCTGAAGTTTACGGTGTTGAATTTGAATGGTTACATGACCTTGGTTATGTCTCCAACGGGTTCTTTACCTCAGGAAATTTAACGCTCAGTGATTCGGAAGCGGTGATTGATCCGGCACTGGCGGGTAATCTGACGAACACGACTAAGCGTATGACCGGGCACTCTAAGTATGTGGCAAACGTTCAGCTGAATTACGATTCCAGTAATGGTGAGCATTCAACGTCGTTGGTGTATAACGTGTTTGGCGAACGCATTCTGGCGGCGGGTATCGGCGGGCGAGGCGATGCCTACGAACAGCCTTTCCACTCGTTAGATTTAGTGTACAACTACTACCCCGACTTTAACTCTAAAGTCAGCTTCAAAATCAAAAACATGCTGGATGAAGATCAGGAAGTTTTACAGTCCGATGTGCTAGTGCGAAGCAAAGAAGTGGGCCGTGTTTTCAGTATCAGCTACAAATACGAGTTCTAAAAAGACGTCGGTTGATGTTACTGATGTCAGGTGCAGTGCGGTGCTGAGGGCGCGCCGGACGGTTGCAGGGAGTATTGAGGAGGTGTGCAGCGCCAAGGATGGCGCTGCCCAAGCCCTACAGGGAAGTATTTACGGGCGTCCTCCTCAATACTCCCTGCGGCCTCAGCGCCCGCTACCACCATCGCCCCTGAGGTAAATAACCTCAGGCTATGTCATTTTTATTTCCAATGGTTTTAGCGTATCTAAGTGCACGTCGCGTTGTGGGAAGGCGATAGTAATATCATTTTCGGCAAACAGCCTGTTGATGGTAAAGCGAATGTCTGACTGAACCCGACGAATATCCATGGGGGCTTCCACTTCGGTCCAGAACAGTAGATTGAAGTTAAGACTGTTGTCACCAAAGTCATCAAAGAACACCTCAAAAGGCAACGCCTGAACAATTTTTTCGTGCTTACTGGCGGCTTCCAGCATGAGCTCGCGTACCCGATCAATGGGCGAACCGTAGGCAACGCCAACGGACACTGTACTGCGTATTTCAGTGGACACCAGCGTCCAGTTCACTACCCGCTGCTCCAGGAAGTAACTGTTCGGTACCAACACATGTACGCCGTCAAAGCGTTTGATGCGGACACAGCGGTTACCAATTTCTTCAATGCGACCCCGTTCGTTTTCTAATTCGACAATGTCGCCAATACGAATAGGTCGCTCAGCAATTAAAATCATGCCGGAAATGAGGTTATTCAGCAGATTCTGGGCGCCAAAACCCACACCAATGGCTAATGCACCACCCAGTACTGCAAACATGGTGATAGGAATACCTGCAACCGGTAAGGCGACTAAAACAATCAGTACGTAAGCCAGAAAAGAGAATAACTTTCTAAAGGCATAAATCGTATTCTGAGAGGCATGGCCGGACTTTATCGCACGTTTGACCAGGCTGGAGCCAAGCCAGCGAATTGCAATAACGCCAACGATGATGACCGCGATAGCAATAATGATTTGGCTTAGGTATATCTGAGCATCTCCCGTTTTCCATAATTCGGTATTCCAAATTTTGCTCAAACCAGAAGAAACATCTGTCCACGACATTTGCATAAGTTATTTACCTATTAGTGAATCTTTCTTTGTAATTTACGCGAAAAACACGTACATTGCGCGCTCAATTTTTACCCTATGATCCTGGATGTTGACTACGTGATTTCTGCTGCAAATATCACCATGCAATTTGGTGCGAAGCCTCTTTTCGAAAATATCTCCGTTAAATTCGGCAACGGTAACCGGTATGGCCTGATAGGTGCCAACGGTTGCGGTAAGTCCACCTTTATGCGCATTTTAAGTGGTGAGCAGGAGCCGTCTGCCGGCAATGTGTCGCTGGAGCCTAACATTCGCATTGGTAAACTGCGACAGGATCAGTTTGCTTACGAAGATTACAGCGTGGTTGATGCGGTGATTATGGGCCATGAAGAGCTGTGGGCGGTTAAAGAAGAGCGTGACCGTATCTACAGCAGTGGCGAAATGAGCGAAGAAGACGGCATGCGTGTGGCTGATTTAGAAACCGAATTTGCGGAAATGGATGGCTACACTGCAGAGTCGCGCGCCGGCGAATTGTTGCTGGGGCTGGGTATACCAGTAGAGCAGCACTTTGGCCTGATGTCTGCGCTGGCGCCGGGTGTGAAAATTCGCGTGTTATTGGCACAAGTGTTGTTTTCAGAGCCGGATATTATGCTGCTGGACGAACCGACCAACAACCTGGACATTAACACCATTCGCTGGTTGGAAGACGTGCTGGCCGAAAAGCAAAGCACTATGATCATTATTTCGCACGATCGTCACTTTTTGAATACCGTTTGTACGCATATGGCGGATATTGATTACGGCGAATTGCGTGTGTATCCGGGTAACTATGACGAATACATGTTTGCCGCCACTCAGGCGCGTGAACAGTTGATGAGCGATAACGCTAAGAAGAAAGAGAAGATTGCTGAGCTGCAGAGCTTTGTGAGTCGTTTCTCCGCGAATGCATCTAAAGCTAAGCAGGCAACGTCGCGTCAACGGCAAATGGAAAAAATTCAGCTGGACGAAGTGAAAGCGTCCAGCCGGGTGAACCCTTACATCCGTTTTACCCAAGAGAAGAAGCTGTACCGGCTGGCGCTTGAAACGGAGAATGTACGTAAGAGCTTTGAAGATGAAGCGGTCTTGAAAGGCTTAAGCACGTCAATTGAAGTGGGTGAAAAGGTCGCGATTATTGGCGCGAACGGTATTGGTAAAACCACCTTATTGAAATGCCTGATGGGCGAGTACACGCCGGATTCAGGCAGTATCAAGTGGTCTGAAAATTCGGCTATCGGTTATTACGCACAGGACCACGCTCACTGGTTTAAACAGGACATGACGGTTTACGAGTGGATGTATCAGTGGAAAAAGCCGGGTGACGACGAACAGGCTATTCGCGGCGTGCTTGGCCGTATGCTGTTCTCTTCAGACGACATTCAAAAGCCCGTATCAATTTTGTCCGGTGGTGAAAAAGGGCGGATGATTTTCGGTAAGCTGATTTTACAACGGCCAAACATTCTGGTGATGGACGAACCGACTAACCACCTGGATATGGAGTCGATAGAATCGTTGAACCTGGCGCTGGAGCAGTTTGAAGGCACTTTGCTGTTTGTTAGCCACGACCGTGAGTTTGTGTCGTCATTGGCTACCCGTATTATCGAAATAACCGACAAAGGCTTACGCGACTTTGCCGGCAGTTATGATGAGTATCTGGCACAGCTGACCGCTGCTTAACGCTGCACCATTTTTTGGGCGCTCTTGACCAGTTCTTCAGGGTCGCCCATACGTTCCGGTTTGGTGACACCACGTTGACAGGCCGGGCGCTCATCAATGGTGTTCATCCAGCGTTTTAAGTTCTCCAGACCATCTAACCCAACACCTGACCAGTCATGGGTGCGTACCCAGCACCAGTTAGCAATGTCCGCTAGTGAGAAATTATCACCTGCTAAGTATTGAGATTCGCCCAGACGTTTGTCCAGCACTTCAAATAACCGGCGCGTTTCATTCTGATAGCGTTCAATGGCAGAAGGCAGTTTCTCCGGAAAGTACCGGTAGAAAACGTTAGCCTGTCCCATCATTGGTCCAATACCGCCCATCTGAAACATCAGCCACTGGATCATACGTGAGCGTTCTTTCGGGTCTTTAGGGTTCAGTTTATCGTAGGTTTCCGCCAGGTAGAGCATAATAGCGCCCGACTCAAACACCACGAAGTCGTCGTTGTCTTTATCGACAATAACCGGGATGCGGCCATTGGGGTTCATTTTCAGAAAGTCCGGACGTTTTTGTTCGTTGTCCTGTAGCTGAACGTGGTGCAGTTTATAGTCCAGCCCCATTTCTTCCAGTGTGACGGTTGCTTTGTACCCGTTGGGGGTTGCTGCTGTGTAGAGTTCAATCATACTTTACCTCAAACCTTTGATGAATCGCGCTCTTTCATACGGTCGTACCAGGCTTTTAGATTAGGCCAGCGGTCGTCGACACGAAGTTGAATCACCTTGGCAAAATCGACGGTGCAGAAGGCGTTAACGTCGGCAATGGTAAAACGTTCCAGCGCAATAAACTGATGATTTGCTAAGTGCTTATCGAGAAAATCGAAGAACGTCAGAGTGGCGGCATGATTTGCCTCGCCCCATTCTTTAATTGGAGTCATTCGATGCTTGAAATAATCGGTTGTGTGCTGAAAGCAGTTGCCAATAGGAAGGAACAGTTGGAAGTCTATCCAGCGAGTCCATTGCTCAATAATGGCCTGTTCTTCAGGCGTATTGCCTAATAGCGCTTCAGAATCGGGGAATTCGGCTTCGAAATACCGGCAGATAGCCATGGTCTCGCCAATGCAGGTGCCGTTGTCCAGTTCCAGCACAGGCACCTTTTTCATCGGGTTTTTGCGTTCGAATTCAGGAGTGAGGTTCTCGCCTTTGGACAAGTCGAGTTCAATGCACTCGACCTTATCGAGTAACCCTTTTTCTGCAAGAAACATCCGAACCCGGCGTGGATTCGGTGCTTTAGCCATTTCATAAAGTTTCATGGAGCTAACTCTCTGTTAAATTGAGTGTTAGCTCCAATTTACTCCGACTTTATCGAGATTGAAAGGTGCCTTTCAAGCTATTTGCAAAGGCGACAAACTTCTCTTTAATGGTGCGTTTTACTTTCACTTCAACCGAACCAAGTACCTGAAAGCCTTCAATTCGTATATGAGGCGCTTGCTTCAGATGGCCCATAGACGGGGCTTTATTCTCTGTGGAGCCGAGAATACTAAAAACGTTGGTACTAATAGTGACTTCTTCAGGCACAAAAATTTCAAGGCTTGAGAGCCCTCCGACAACTTTAATGGTGACGTCGGGGTGTTGAAATACGGCATCGGTAAAGTCCAGTTCGGCAGAGCCCAGCAGGGAGTATATGGTGATTTCGCGTGGTACCGTCCATACACCACTGCGCTCGTTGGAGGATAAAATGGATATGACGTTTTCCGTTGCTTGAATGCGCCCCTCGCCATAATGTGGCGAAAATTGTTGTTCTTTCATGGTGTCGTAAGAAGTGTCCGGCTTTAGCTCAAGGTCCTCTACCAGCTCCGCAAGCTGGTCATGAGCAGTGGCATCCATTGCTTGATCAAGTCGGCGTTCAAAGGCTTCGGCAGACAGCTCGCCGTGGCCGTAATTCATGACCAGCTGGTCGATGGTTTCTTCACGCACTTTTTCTAGTGGGCGATCTTCAAATTTTACAGTCATGAGGGTTCCTTGTTGTTCTTATCTTCTTATTATGTACAACAAAGCAATTGTTAGGCCAGAAATAAAATCACTTTAAATCAATAACTTAAAATAATACCGTTCGACTGTGCTGTTTTAATCGGCCAAATTTTAGCAAAATCGACCATTCAACAGAGTTTATTGCTCAACCGGCGGTTTGGAAATAGGAGTTTTATATGACGCATGGTGTAGGAATTGCGCGGGCAGAAGAGGCGCTCAATACTTTGGAAAATATGGCTCAGGACGCTCAGCCGATAACACTGGAAGAGTACCGGGAGAGGGTCAGTCAGGCGCAGAAACTGATGCAAGCGCAGGGCATTAGTGCCATGTATTTGAATGCCGGCACCAATCTGGAATATTTTACCGGATTAAAGTGGTACCCGAGCGAGCGGTTGGTTGGTGCAATACTTCCTGCTGAGGGCAGCGTCACTATGATAGCGCCGGCGTTTGAAGTCGGCTCTTTAACGCAGGCTATGATACTGCCAATGGAGAGCCTGCTGTGGGACGAGCACGAGTCGCCTTACAAAAAGCTGCTGGATTTTCTGACCGAACGTTTTGCCGACAACTTCAAACTCGCTTTGGATGAATCGACGCCCTATAGCGTGGTGGCGAAGCTGGAAGAGGGTAAGTCTGCTGAAACCCTGTGTGACGCTAAAGTCATTACCGCTGCCTGTCGGATGCATAAGTCGCCGAAAGAACTGGGGCTTATTCAAACCGCAATGGACATGACAATGGCCGTACACAGAGCCACTGGCGCAATGCTCCATGAAGGAGTGACGGCATCGGAAGTCAGAGCCTTTATTGATGAGGCTCATCGCAGGGTGGGTGCCTCGGGTTCTTTTTTCTGTATTGTTCTGTTCGGCAAAGCCACCAGTTACCCGCATGGCGTGAACTATGAGCAAAAATTGGAAAAAGACGACTGGGTATTGATTGATACCGGCTGTAAGTTACATGGGTATCACTCGGATATTACCCGCACCTACGCGTTTGGCAGTGCCACTGAAGAACAACAAAAATTCTGGCAGTACGAACGTGACTTACAACAAGCCGCCTTTGATGCCGCTGCGTTAGGTAAAACCTGTGAGTCCGTTGATGACGCCGTTCGCGTAAAATTAAAAGAGCAGGGTTTGAAAGCCGACTATCAATTGCCTGGCGTGCCGCACAGAACCGGGCATGGTATTGGTATGGATTTGCACGAATGGCCGTACTTAGTGGGTGGCGATAAAACCGAGTTAGCGCCCGGTATGTGCTTTAGCAATGAGCCTATGGTGATTAACCCTGAACAGTTTGGCGTACGCCTGGAAGACCACTTCTATATGACAACAGCCGGCCCTGCGTGGTTTACCGAGCCATCTCGTTCAGTGGATGACCCGTTTAACCTGTTGTAGCCGAGCGTGGGTGCCGGTAGGCCCATACTTATCTTGAACACGAATAACGGCGGTAACAGAGACGCTACGAGCTCATCCATGAGCGCTTGACGAAGGCCATCCCAGGCCTTCGACACTCTGTTACCGCCGTTATTCATGTTCTTTACGATTGTATGGGTCAACCGGCACCCGTGTTCTGATTCACCGGCGTTGATTTTTTTCACGTTATTAACTTAACTGAAGTTTACAAAAAACCAGGTTTTTCAGACGGAAACCATCATGAATAAACTCCCGTTAGTTGTTGATGCTCACACTCACCTTTTTAACGCTCGCTATGTGCCCTTGCAGGGGATTCTTGAAAGTTGGGGTATTTGGAAAATACCGGCAAAGCTAATCAGTAAACTGGTGTATTCGTTAACCGCAAGCTCTACTTTAACCCAGCGACTGGAGTCCTTTTCTGTTACCTCCAGGGAAAAAGCTGAAGAGAAACTCTGTAACGAGTTTGCTCACTTGGTTTGTGTTGAAATTGAGCATGGTTTACTAGAGGTGGGTGACAGCAAGCCTGAGTTGGTTGAAGCCTACCAGGAGAAATTCGTTAACAGTGAGTTGTACTCGGTGCTGAGAGAAATACACCAGTACTACGGTGACAGTGAATCGGAGCGTGAACTTGAATTAGATTACATTAAAACAAAGCTAACGTTTAAATCAGAAGCTCAGGTGCAGGATACAATACTTGGCTGGTTTTCGGGCATTCACAAAATGGTTGAGCGAATGCTGAGGAAGTCGCTCGAATTTATAGAAAACGCGGCTGATAGAATTGATTTTGTGTTTACTATGCTGCGTAGTGAAGTCGGGCTCCTTAAGCGCTTAAAAAACTATTACGCAGACCTCTCTGAACGCTCCGTATTCTTCCATTACATGATGGATATGGCTCATGCTTTTGATGATAACCCCAAATACGACTATTACGACCAGCAGCTAGAGCGTATGACGGCGCTGGAGAACTATTCCGATGGCGTTGTTTTGGGCTTTTCTGCTTTTGATCCTCTGCGCTTTGTTGCCCGGTCTGCGTCGGAGCGGGTGATTCGCGATGCCGTTGAAACCTCGCTGGAGCATGGTAAAGCTGGATTTAAATTTTATCCTCCCATGGGTTATAAACCGGCCGGCAATGAACCTCAGGTTGAACGAGTGGTGGATTACTTCATGGATTTTTGCGTGGAGTATTCTATTCCTGTTTTTACCCACTGCACACCCGAAGGTTTTCAGGCTTACCCGGGCTCTGGTTTAAACTCGGATCCCGATTTCTGGGAGCTGGCACTGACAAAAACTGAGCATAGGCGGGCAATGCGGCTATGCTTCGGCCATGCCGGAGGCGGCCAGCGAAAAGTGACAGGTCGCGAGGTTAAAGGCTGGTTGTCAGCAACCGAAAAAGAATGGAATGACCCGGACAACTACGCCCGTAAGGTGGTTGAGCTATGTCGGCGTTACGAGCATGTTTATTGCGATTTGTCTTATTTACACGAAGTAGTCGACAACAAAAAGGCTCGATTGAACTTAGCTAAGCGCCTTGAAATTGAACTGACGCGTGAAGTGACAGCCGATAAGCCTTACCGACTTGCTGACAAGATGATGTACGGCAGCGACTGGCATATGGTGTCTATGGTGAATGACATTGAAGAATATTTCGGGCAGATAAAAGCTATTTTTGAAACGCAGAAAATGCAGCCCTTCGCTGATCGATTTTACTTTAAAAACGCGCTGAAGTACGTTGATTTAGAGGCTTATATTGAACGGGCGCGAAATGTATTTAGTCAGGATTACGTTGCGCGGCTGGAAGCGGTAAGAGACTATGTAGCCTGACATTTATGTCAGGCTACTGGTACAAAATTGGCACAATGGCTAAAATGCAAAAAGCCCCGCACAAAGTGCAGGGCTTTCGGAATGATGGTGCCGGAGGCGGAATCGATAAGATCTAATAACTTATTGTTTTATAGTGGATAAAAAATATTAAGATTCAAGCGTGTTACTTACCTTGTTACTAAAACTTCAGCTTTAGTTTTTTGATTGAAAGCTTTTTCACAAATGAATCTTTTAACTTTTTGGCTATGCCCAATACTCGCTTAACACGTTGAACATAGCTATAGTGGTCTGCAACTTGTGAACGTGTAGTGGCAAATAAATTCGGGTAAGCGGATTAAATGGTTGATCTTACCTTTGCATGAGAGTGAGACAGACCGGCATCTCATCGGATTATCTGGTTGATGCTTCACCTACTGCTGGTGCATGTTTCCTTCGCTAATTCCAGCAAGAACCCCACACGCCTCAACTTCCCGGTCATCGTTGCAACTCGCTCTCAGTGAAACGAGTTGTTTCTCAAGCGCTTGCAGAGCGGTTATCTGCGACCGCACATGAGAGATGTGATCATCGAGCAAGGCGTTGACGGCGGTACAAGGCTGATGAGGGTCGTCCTGATAGCTCTGTAGTTCGTGAATCTCAGCCAGTGACAGGCCCAGGATTCTGCAGCGACGGATGAAGGCCAGCCCCTCGCCATGCTTCTCGGTATAGACACGGTAACCGTTGTCCTGCCGATCAGGCGGCGGCAACAAGCCCTGCTGTTCATAGAAGCGGATCGTCTGTGTTTCGACCCCTACCAACTGCGCCAACTGACCAATGCGCATCAGCCTCCTCCCCAACGGATTCTTTACTCTATTGACCTTATAGTAGCTTTATAGTTTAAAATGGTACCACAACATTGTTCAAGTGGAGTCGTATCATGAGCAAATCCTGTGGTGGCGCCTGTGGCGGTGATGCAACGTCCGCAGCGGATACCGATATACAGGCCTCCTCCGAGGCGCCAGGGAGATGGGTCAGTGTTTATGCCGTGCCGAAGATGGACTGTCCATCAGAAGAACGAATGATTCGCCTAGCCCTGAACGGCTTTGAGGAGATTCGGGCGCTGTCCTTCGACTTGTCGAACCGCCGGCTGAAGGTCGTGCATGACGGCGAGGTCGAGCCCGTCACCTCGAAACTGAAGACCTTGGGGCTAGGCGCCTCGCTTCAGGAAACCGTCGCTGCAAATCCGGAGACCATCAAGGCCGCCGAGTTTTCGGCAGCTTCTGCTAAGCAAGAATCCGGGACCCTGCGCTGGTTGCTCGGCATCAATGCACTTCTGTTCGTGGTGGAAATGACTGCCGGTCTGATCGCCCGGTCCACCGGCCTGATTGGAGAATCCCTGGACAATTTTGCCGATGCGGCGGTGTACGGGCTTGCCCTTTATGCGGTTGGACATAGCGTGAAAATGCAGGTACGTGCCGCGCATCTTGCTGGTGTACTGCAACTGATCTTGGCTGTGGGCGTGCTCGTAGAGGTGGTGAGACGCTTTGTATTCGGTAGTGAGCCTGAATCGCTGGTGATGATGGCTATCGCATTCGTCGCATTGATTGCCAATACCAGTTGTCTGCTGCTCATATCCAAACATCGGGAAGGCGGGGCGCACATGAAGGCAAGCTGGATATTCTCGGCCAACGACGTGGTGATCAACCTGGGGGTCATCACCGCCGGCGCCCTGGTCGCGTGGACCGGTTCCAATTATCCGGATCTGATTATCGGCACCATCGCGGGGGGCATTGTACTTAACGGTGCCAGACGCATTTTGGCGTTGAAGGGTTAAATAATGCTCATTATTGGCAAAAAGCTCTCGCCGTATGCCCTATTGTCCATATCGGGCCTGCTGGCAGCGTCTGATCAGGCTGTAAAGTGGCTGGTGCAGCAATCAATGGCCTATGGCGAGTATGTTTCGGTGACCCCGTTCTTTAACTGGGTGCACCTATGGAACACCGGTGCCGCATTCAGTCTTTTTGCGAATGGTGGAGGCTGGCAGCGCTACTTTTTTATCGGAATCGCGGTAGTGGTCTCGATTTTTTTGATCAAGCTGATCCTTGAAAATCGTCATAAAGGAGAAGCCATCGCTTACAGTCTTATCCTCGGTGGCGCCATGGGCAACCTGATTGACCGGGTCTTTCGCGGCTATGTTGTGGATTCCTTTGATTTCTATTGGCGAGACTGGCATTGGCCGGCCTTCAACCTGGCTGATATTGCAATTGTCCTCGGTGCCTTACTTTTCGTTTCCAGCAGCTTGTTGGGTAAAAAAGCAAACACCAATGCCGAGCCGGATGGATCTGACTGACACCTACGCCTATACAACACCATGACCGAACTTCCCGACAACATCCTTCACCTGCCGCAATACCAAGTACTGGGCTGCAAATCAACCGACGACGAAATGCACTTCCAGGTGGACGTGCCCGATCCCATCGCCTGCGAGGAATGCGGCGTGCAGGGTGAGTTCGTACGGTTCGGCAAGCGTGACGTTCCCTATCGTGATCTGCCCATCCACGGCAAGCGGGTCACTCTCTGGGTGGTCCGCCGCCGATACACCTGCCGGGCCTGCAAGACAACATTCAGGCCCCAGCTACCGGAGATGGTGGACGGATTCCGTATGACACTGCGGCTGCATGAGTACGTGGAGAAGGAATCCTTCAACCACCCCTACACCTTTGTGGCGGCACAGACCGGCCTGGACGAGAAGACGGTGCGCGACATCTTCAACGCCCGCGCCGAGTTCCTGGGGCGCTGGCACCGCTTCGAGACGCCCCGCATCCTGGGCATTGACGAGCTATACCTGAACAAGCGCTACCGCTGCATTCTGACCAACATTGAGGAGCGAACCCTGCTCGACCTGCTGGCCACCCGCCGCCAGGACGTGGTGACCAACTACCTGATGAAGCTGAAAGACCGGCAGAAGGTCGAGATCGTCAGCATGGACATGTGGAACCCCTACCGGGCAGCGGTCAAGGCTGTGCTGCCCCAGGCCCGTATCGTGGTCGATAAGTTCCATGTGGTGCGCATGGCCAACGATGCCCTAGAGAGAGTGCGCAAGGGCCTCAGAAAGGAGCTGAAACCGTCCCAGAGCCGGACTCTCAAGGGAGACCGGAAAATCCTGCTGAAACGCGCTCACGAAGTCTCAGACCGGGAGCGCCTCATCATGGAGACCTGGACAGGCGCGTTCCCGCAACTGCTGGCCGCCTACGAGCACAAGGAGCGCTTCTACGGCATCTGGGACGCCACCACACGGCTCCAGGCAGAAGCCGCCCTGGACGAGTGGATAGCCACCATCCCGAAGGGCCAAAAGGAAGTCTGGAGCGATCTGGTCAGGGCAGTGGGAAACTGGCGCGAAGAGACCATGACCTACTTCGAGACGGACATGCCCGTCACCAACGCTTACACGGAGTCCATCAACCGACTGGCCAAGGACAAGAACCGTGAAGGGCGCGGTTACTCCTTCGAGGTGATGCGGGCACGAATGCTCTACACCACGAAGCACAAGAAGAAGGCACCGACTGCGAAGGTCTCTCCTTTCTACAAGAAAACCATCGGTTACGGACTGCCGGACTTCGCAGAGGAACTCAACTACGGAGTCGATCTATCAACCATCTGAGGGTGGTATCAGATTGATGGGGTGAAGGTGCCCCATCAACCATTAAATCCGTATACCCATAAATTCGTGCTTCTGATCAGAGATGAAAAGCTATACTTGTTGCTTTGGTTAAAGTGAATTAGCTATTTATCAACATTTTTCCATGGGCCGAACGCTATAAAGTAAAGAAGAATGATATTTGCGATAGGGATAACAATCAGAAGACCCAATGGACCAGGGTAGCCAACTCGTTGGCAGATACGCCATGCGGGAACAATAAAAATAGCTCCCACAATCAGCATCCATAGAAAGCCCATACCTGCGAACATTTCGTGATTCATCATTATCTGCTCCTTATTTGACATGCGTTAAAATGACGTTAGACTGAAGTTTATTAAATTGCAAAAAGCAGGGTGCTCGTGCTAATTCGAATTCTGTTATTAATGACAGTGCTATTGGTGTCGATGTCGTTTTCGCAAACGGCAGAAGCTCACGCATGTCATGATAACAGCCAAATGCAGCACAGCACGATGTACGAAGCCGACACAAACGATTGCGAGCATGAGACGCAAAAGCACAACTCGTGCTGTGCTGACATGACCATTCGGCATTGCTCCGGCGGCTCGGTTTTATTTGTCGGACAGTCTTCTTCGGTTAATGCCGCTGCAGTTAACCTCTCTGCCAAAGTCGATGCGCCCATCGACACCTCAATTCGTGCTAAACACGCGTCTAATTTATTCCGTCCCCCAATAATTACCGCTTAATAAGTTACTAGAAATTTAACACACGCTCGGCGTGTTTCCTTAAAACTTATTAATCGGTGAATAATTATGTCTATCAAACGCAATATCGCTGTTTTGGCGATGCTGTTTTCCGTGTCTGTATCTGCAACCGATGTAGAAGAGCAGCAACTAACCGTTCTAAAAGATCCCAACTGCGGTTGCTGTGAAAAGTGGTTACAAGCTTTACCCGATAGCTTTAGTGTGTCCGTACAACATCCGAACAACCTGACCCAACGAAAACGTGACTCCGGTATTAGTGCCGAGGTCCAATCCTGTCATACCGCTATTTCTAGTAATGGCTATGTCTTTGAGGGGCACGTTCCTCCTACATTGGTTTCTCATTATTTAGCTGGGAAAAAGTCAGCCAATGGCATTGGATTAACTGTTCCTGGCATGCCGGTAGGGTCTGTTGGTATGGAAATGGGTACTCGGTTTCAACCGTATACGGTCTATGAAATCAAAGAGGACGGTTCAATTACACCTTATAAGCAGATAGCAAGTTTAGAGCAGCAGCAAGCACTCTCAAATGGAGGGCTTTAGCTATGGGATTTGGCGGCATGAGTATGGTTCAGTTAGGAGTTTTACTGGTTATTGTCATTCTTCTTTTTGGTAGTAAAAAGCTACGAACCCTGGGCTCCGATCTTGGTAGTGCGATTAAAGGGTTTAAATCATCGGTTTCTGATGAGCCGTCTGATAAGGAACAGGACGTTCAACGTTATCAAAATTTAACCTCAAAAGAGGAGCGTCATAATGAGCAATGAGTTTAACAAAGGGCGTCGAAAGTTTATTAAATCTGCATTCACTGTGGCGTCTGCTTTAGCAATCGCCAAAGTAGCCCCAACTTGGGCTGCTCCTCAGGGACGCAGTTTTAAAGATCAGATCCTGACAAACGATGAGATTGATCTGACCATTGCAAAGTCCCCACTGCTCGTGGGAAATAAAGTAGGAGCACCAATAACCATCAATGGCCAAATGCCGGGCCCTTTGATTCGTTTAAAAGAAGGGCAGCGAGCAAAGCTAAATGTGACTAACCGGTTGTCGGAAGACACGTCAATTCACTGGCACGGAATTATATTGCCGGAGAATATGGATGGCGTGCCTGGCGTATCTTTCGAAGGGATAAAGCCAGGACGAACGTTCAAATACCGCTACGATGTCGATCAAAACGGAACTTATTGGTATCACAGCCATTCCGGTTTGCAGGAGCAATTGGGACACCTGGGGCCGTTAGTGATTGAACCGAAAGACGGAGACATTGGTGCTGATCGAGAACATACCATTATTCTCAGCGACTGGACATTCGAAGATCCGGATACCGTGTTTCGTAACTTGAAAGTTGCGGAGGGGTACTATAACTATCAAAAACGTACGATATTTGAGACCTTCGAGGACGTGCGACAGCAAGGGTTAGAGAAAACCTGGAAGCAACGAGAAATGTGGGGGCAAATGCGAATGAGCCCCCGTGATATTGCGGATGTGACGGGCAGTACTTATACCTACCTGATGAATGGCCGCGATTCACAGATGAACTGGTCAGCATTGTTTAAGCCTGGTGAAAAAGTACGCCTGCGTATCATTAATGGTTCGGCAATGAGTTTCTTCGACGTAAGAATCCCTGGATTGGAGATGACGGTAGTGGCCGCTGACGGGCAGCCTGTGAAGCCAGTGCCAGTTGACGAGTTCCGCATTGGTGTGGCGGAAACCTACGATGTAATTGTCCAGCCTAAGCAAAACAAGCCTTACACTATTTATGCTGAGAGCTTTGATCGAAGTGGTTATGTCAGAGGTACATTAACGCCGGAACTTGGTCTTGAGGCTGAAGTGCCTGAACTACGGCAAGTTCCTGAGCGAGGCATGGCCGCTATGGGCATGGGAGCGATGGCGATGTCCGGTGATATGAAAGGCAATAGCATGAATATGAAGCATATGGGCGGCAATAACAGCCATATGACGCATAAAATGACACACAAAAAAGAGCTCCCGGTCGAAAACATTAAAATCAAACACCGTGAGTCCGGACATGGCGCCGGGGCGGCTATGATTGCTACAAACCCGGTAAGCCGTTTGCATGAACCCGGGATTGGATTGGAAGACGTTGATCATAAAGTCTTAGTGTATACCGACTTGGTCGGCGCGCATGAATGGCCGGATACGCGGGAGCCCGAACGACAGATAGAGCTGCACTTAACGGGTAATATGGAGCGTTACATGTGGTCTTTCGACGGGAAGAAGTTTACCGAAGTGGATGGCCCGGTTCAGTTTCATCATGGAGAACGACTGAGGTTGGTGATGGTAAACGATACGATGATGGACCACCCCATACACCTACACGGTATGTGGATGGAACTTGAAAACGGACAGTATCCACGCCCACGCAAACATACGATTAGCCTGAAGCCGAGCGAAAAAGTGTCGTTATTGATAACGGCAGACGCGCCGGGTAGTTGGGCGTTCCACTGTCACCTGTTGTATCACATGAAAGCGGGTATGTTCCGTGTGGTCAATGTCGCATAAGGAGGACAATTATGTACGGTAAATCATTATTAGTGGGTGCGGCGTTGTTGCCAGGTTTAGCAGTCGCCGGACATGCGAAAGAGGACTGGCCTGAACCCGTCAAAGAATATTACACCGGGCAAGTACTGTTCGATCGGTTGGAGTTAACGCGAACCAACGAGGAAGAGAACCTAGCCGTCTGGGACATGATGGCTTGGTATGGCGGTGACTATCACCGAGCTGTTTTCAAGAGTGAAGGGGAGAATGTTCAAGACGACGGTGAGCCCACTGACTTGGAAAGTGCCGAACTGCTGTATGGATACTTGGTGTCTCCGTTTTGGTCGTTTCAGGCCGGTATTGGTACGCGAGGTACCTTATCGTCGGACGCGTCTATGGAAAATTATGCTGTCGTGAGTTTTATGGGGTTGGCGCCCTATTGGTTCGAAATGGATAACTCGCTGATGGTGAATGAAGAAGGCGACGTCCAATTTGTTAGCGAAACTGAGTACGAGTGGCAGCTCACACAAACATCGTACTTACAGCCTCGCATTGAGTTTACAGCCAACCTGACAGATTCAGACAAATATGAACGGCAAAGTGGCTTGAGCAACTTGCGTGTGGGGTTGCGTTATCGTCACGAAATCAGTCGTGAGTTTGCACCCTACATTGGTGTTTATTGGAACGGCGCGTTAGGCAACACGGCAGATGAAATGAAACGAATGGGTGAGGACACCACAGAAACAGGCGTGGTCCTTGGGGCCAGAGTTTGGTTTTAATTGATAATAAACAAAGAGGAAACAACATGAAAAACATACTTAAGTTAGCCTTCGGTACCACGTTATTTTTTAGTGCATGGGCCAGCGCTCACGTCGGCCTAACATCCAGTAGCCCGGAGGACGGTGCGACTTTGTCCGAGTCACCAACGGAAATTACGATGAATTTTTCCGGTGATGTTCGTCTGGCTAAAATTATGCTGCACTCAGATGACGGTAAAATGCATCCGCTGGACTTTTCGATGAGCATGACTCCCAAAGCAGCGTACGAAATTGCTGTTAAAAACAATTTGGCGTCAGGTGGTTATACGGTTTATTGGACGGCAATGGGTGGGGACAGTCATAAAATATCGGGTGATTTTAGCTTTGAGGTGAAATGATGACCCTTTGGAGTGTGGCCAGCGTTTTAACGTTGGCCTTTATATTCTGGCTTAACGCGGTGATGACCGCCTCGCCTTATATCGTTTATTTGTCCGGTTTAAAAAAGCAGTCTGAACGAAAGAATAGCCTTGTTGCGTTGCTTCTATTACTGGCAAGCCTTCTGTATTTTTTTCTGAAAGTCGGTAGTTTTGCTGCTGAAGGCTTTGCCGGCATGATTGACACGACCTACATGCAGTTTATATGGACCGGCCCTGTTGGGTTGTTCATCCAACTTCAGATAGCGGTTGCTATTGCTTGGATTGTTTACTCCGTTGTTAAGCTAAAACGTATAAAGTGGGTGCTATATGTTGTCGCCATTGGACTCATGGGATGGAGCTTTTTAAGTATTGGTCACGGCAGTGACGCCGTCTGGTGGGGAAAGCTAGCGCTTTTAACACACTTGTTAGTCGCTTGGGTTTGGTTCGGCAGTCTTAACTCATTGCGAAAGCTGGCAACGTCGGTACCGCTTGCTAAAGCGAAAGCCATTATGGAGCGTTTTGGTGTGCATATGTCTGCAGCGGTTCCAATACTCCTTATTGCGGGCTTGGTTATGTATCGTAGTGCAACAGGGCGATGGATGCCAGAGCTGCCGCTTACGTCGTATGACACGGTACTACTAGCGAAACTTGTGTTTGTGGCGCTGATTCTCCTTGTTGCCGCATTGCATAAATTAAAGTTCGTACCGCAATTAAATGATAACGCGGCCGCCAAGCGACTCAAAAACTCCATAACGGCGGAAATGGTATTGGCTGTCACTATTTTTACCCTGGCCTCTGCGCTAAGCAGCGCGTTTTCCCCTAGTTAATGTAAGGAATAATAAGAATGAAATTATTCATGAGTGTTTTTATGGTTTCGGTGCTGTTTATTTCAGCGCCTAGTAGTGCCGAGGAAGTATCTGAACCGACAGTTGTGCTTGATAGGTTTCGAACGGCTTTGACTGAAGGTGACACGGAAGTCGTTAAAGATGTGCTTTCCAATGATGTGTTTATCTTTGAAGGTGGTGGTGTTGAACGATCCTTGGCCGAGTACAGTGCTCATCACCTTAAGTCAGATATTAAGTTTAGCCAGGCGGTTCCTTCACAGTTGCTTGAAAGGACAGTACAAGAAGCCGATGGCCTTGCTGTGATCACTTCTCGGTATAGCGTTTCCGGGGAGTATAACGGGCGTGAGGTTGATTTAACGATGAATGAAACCGTAACCGTATCAAATACGACTGAGTCTGGCTGGAAAATTATCCGGATCCATTGGTCCAACTGAGTTCAATCACAGGAGCTGATTATGGCAGAACACGATCATGAACACGGACATCAGGATTATCAGAAAAGCAGCCTGAGTCTTTGGGGGGCGGTGTCGCTGGGGACTGGTGTGATGATTGGCGCTGGTATTTTTGCACTGACCGGACAAGTTGCTCAGCTGGCAAGAGAGTGGTTTGTCCTGGCGTTTGTGTGCGGCGGTATCATTGCCGGCTTTAGCGCTTACTCTTACGTTAAGTTGGCGAAAGCCTATCCGTCAGCGGGCGGTATTGCGATGTTCCTCAGTAAAGCTTATGGAAAAGGAAGTGTGACGGCGATATTCGCACTCTTGATGTACTTTTCTATGGTGATTAATGAAAGTTTAGTCGCTCGGACATTTGCGTCTTATACCAGCCAGTTAATTTCTTTTGAAGCGCAGTGGCTTATCCCTTTGTTGGCGGTGGGTTTGCTGGTCTTTGCGTTTTTTATCAATATTTTGAGTAATCAGTTTATTCAAACGTTCTCGTTTTTTATGGCCTTTGTTAAGACTTTAGGGTTGGTCATTTTAGCGGCTGGTGGTTTGTGGGCCTCAGGCATTCAGTTTGAATCGATATCGGCTATTCCAGAAGAAGCTACGGGTGGCGGTATTTTAGCGGGGATTGCTTTAAGCATACTTGCGTACAAAGGGTTTACAACAATAACCAATAGTGGCGGTGAAATTGTTGAGCCTAAGAGAAATGTCGGGCGTGCCATTATTATTTCGCTGATTATCTGCGCGTTAATATACGTTCTGGTCACTCTGGCGGTTGGCTCGAGCCTGTCCATAGATGAGATTGTGAAAGCGAAAGACTACGCGCTTTCTGAAGCAGCCAGACCCGTCTATGGCGAGACCGGACTATGGGTGACGGTCGCTTTTGCAATTGTAGCAACGGTATCAGGAGTGATTGCCAGCGCGTTTGCCGTTTCAAGAATGTTAGCCATGTTGACCAATATGAAGCTTGTTCCACACAGTCATTTTGGCATGCCAGGTTCCATTCAGAAGCATACGCTGGTTTACACCATTGTTATGGCTATGATCTTAGCGGCATTCTTCGATTTGAGTCGAATTGCGTCACTGGGCGCTATTTTTTATATCGTGATGGACATTGCGATCCACTGGGGCGTATTACGGCATCTAAGGCAAAAGGTGAATGCCAATATTTACATACTTGTCAGCGCAATCACGCTAGACGTCATCGTTTTAGTCGCTTTTATATGGGTGAAATGGACGAGCGATCCGCTGGTGATTTGGGCGTCTCTTATCGGTATGGCATTGATTGCCGCTGGTGAGATTTTGTTTTTACGTAAAAAGCGTTAAGAAAAAGAGCGCATAGCGCTCTTTTTCTAGTTCATTGTAAAAAACATCCAGACAGCCATAGCGACCATCATGAGGTTTTCAGTGAGCGAAATGAAGCCTAACGGCACATTACTGGAGCCACCGACACAGGCACATTTTAGCTCGCGTTTGTCGACATAAACGGCTTTAAACACCGATATAGAGCCTACGATGCCGATGAATAATGCGACGGGTATGGATATGACATGGGCGAATTCGGCTGCCATTAACAGACCCGCCAAGCCTTCGGCATAGGGATAAATACGGCCATAAGGCACCCATTTTTTGGCGAGAAGATCGTAATTGAGAAACATGGTAGAGAACTTCTCTACGTCCTGGAGTTTGAGCAAGGCCAGAACCACCATAGAGAAACTGATGAACCACTCGATGGTTTGTACGGTAAATACGCGACCAAAAGACAACCACGACGTGGCTACAGAGAGGAGTGCCGTCATAGTAAATAATGCAATAACGGGTCGGTAACTGGTTGCGTCAGGGTCAGGAAGAGGCTTTCCAAGAAAGGCTCGAACCTCCTCGTACCCACCGATACGTTTATCACCAATAAACACTTGTGGAGTGGTATCGACGTCGTGCTTTTCCTTGAATTTGTCGGTTTTTTGACGACTCTCTAACAGATTGTCGTCTACTTCGAAGCCATTGGCTTTAAGTAAGTGCCGGGTTTTTAGCCCAAAAGGGCACTGGTGATCAGGCGTTGACATTCTGTAAAGCGTAGCTTTTTGAGTTGACTGACTCATAGCCAAGTTCCTTACGTAAAAGTTATGTATTCATGTACGCATTATAGTCGGCAAAAGATTAAAAGCATCAATAATCAGAAGAGGGTAAAAATTCATTAAAAATGAAAAATTATTTTTATTTTGAAAAAAGTGGACAACTTTTTTTATTGCTTTTCTAGCTATCTTGAAGAGCTTATTTTAAAAGATTATTGATACATGAGGATAACTTAAAGTTGAATATACAACCTCTATAAGCTTTGCTATTAAAGGGTTTTTTATACAACTTTAATCGTTTTTAGCTTGACTAAAATCCTAAGGTTTCTATTCTGAAGGTTGTATAAACAACTTAGATGGCAGTACGAAGTCTAATCGGAAAGTAAAATAATTATAATTTAATCGAGGTGACAAAATGCAAAAAGTTACTTAAGTCTGCTGTCGCTATAGGCGTATCTGCGGCACTCTTTAATACAACAACCGTTTGGGCTCAGTCAGGGCCTGGTGATACTGAAGCCGAAAACGTTGAGAAAATCACGGTGACCGGTTCGCGAATTCAGCGAATCGAAGCCGAAAGTGCTGCTCCTGTTCAGGTTTTTACGGCGCACGATATGAAAAAGAGCTCTGTTATAGGGATGAGTTCGAAAGAGATGAGCGGTTAAATTATATACCGGTACTTTCAGAGGTTGCTAAATCAGATGCGTGGGCCGGGCACACTGGCTTTGTGCACGAAACTGCAATGAAATGGTTGGCAGATGAAAACAAAGACACATTGGACGTTTACGTGTGTGGTCCTCCACCAATGCTGAAAGCGACGTTAGAGTCTCTTGCTGACTTTGGCGTTCCGCGAGAACAAGTAAGGTTCGATGACTTTGGTATTTAGAGCTTGAAAGCGCCTGAGTTAGCAATAAATCGGGGTGGTGATGTAGAAGTCGTATCACCACCTGGGTTGACTACCTCGTTATGGGTACTTCCTTTAATTGATTGATCTTTATCAGCCAAAAGAGATACACTTCAAGCATGTTTTTACAGCAGAACTTCGCATGTATCGTTTAATCATTGCTCTATTGCTATTGGCAGTAACAACAATGTCATTTTCACAAACTATCAGTACGGAAGAGGCATGTATGCACGATTCTACTGAGCAGGTTTGTGATCTTGCTGATTGCGAAGTGTCGCACTCTCTTACCGATAATTGTTGCTCTGATTCAATGATGCGACATTGTTACAGTCCGTCAATTACTGTCGTTTATTCTGAGCAATCGACGGTTCCGCCTGTTGATAAGCTGCTTTTTAACGCAACCTCATTCTTAGATACGAGTATTAAAGAAAAACACTCACTCTCGCTTTTCCGCCCCCCAATCCACTCTTAAAAATACGGGATTTCTCGATCCTGGCGCGTCTATCGCTCAGGTAAAAGCACAGCTATAAGCTTTGGTTCGCTCATTGTTGTTACGACGCCGCTCGTCGTCCTCGTTACGCTCTGATTCATAGCTTGGTCTGTGTTGAATCTAAAAATTCACAGTTTTTGAGAGTAACAATATGAAACTTTTAAGAAGAATGGCTTATTTAGGTGTTCTGACTGCAGTAGTGCCAAATGTTGTTAGTGCACAAGAGCCACTTTTGAATTTGCAAGAAGCAGTGAGTATCGCTGTACAAGAAGATCCTTGGTTAACGGCAAGTAAGCAAACCCAAGAGGCATTCGCGAGTGAAGCGATAGCCTCTTCCAGTTTGCCTGACCCTAAAATATCATTCACGGCTGCCAGTTTCCCGGTTGACAGTTTTAGTTCAAGACAGGAAGGGATGACCCAGTTAGTCGTCGGTGTTTCACAAGCATTTCCCAGAGGAGACACATTATCGTTGTCTCGTAAGCAGAAAAACCAATTAGCTCAAAAACAACCGCTTTTGAGAGCGGATCGCATTGCTAAAGTCAAAACAACGGTCACTAAGTTGTGGTTAGATGTCTTTTTCTCTCAGCAAAGTATCCGCTTGATTGAATCGGATAGAGCGCTTTTTGAACAGTTAGTGTCAACCGCTAAGGCGAGTTATACCAGTACCGAGGGAAAAGCACGGCAGCAAGATGTTATTAGAGCCCAACTTGAACTTACACGCCTGGATGATCGGTTGACATTACTGCGACAAAAAGAGGAGCGACTTCAAAGCGAACTGTCGGAATGGATAGGTGTTATAGCGAAATCAAGGTTACCGGATGACCTTCCGAGTCTTACGCTGAAGAAGACATTGCTATCACCTTCGACAATACCGAAACAAGCCTTGTACGAATTGATAAAAGAACACCCGGTTTTGCAAGCGACCGATCAAGACATTTTGGCGTCGAAGACGTCTGTCGAGCTCGCTCAGCAAGGTTATAAACCGCAATGGTCAGCCAATCTGAAATATGGCCATAGAAACGACGATCCAAGCGGCAATGACCGTGCCAACTTGCTGTCAGCCGGGGTTACGTTCGATGTCCCTTTATTTACTGATAACAAACAGGATAAGCAGGTACGCTCAGCAAAGTTTAAAACGGAAGCAAAAAAAACTGAGAAGTTATTGGTTGCCAGGCAGTTAATAGCCAATTTACGCAGTACGTTTTTACAACTGAACCGTTTGAATGAACGTGCTGCCCTATATCACGAAGAGCTACTTCCACAAATGTCCGCCCAGTCTGAAGCCGCATTGACTGCCTACAACAATGATGATGGCGACTTTGCCGAGGCGGTACGGTCACAGATTGCGGAAGTCAACGCAAAAATTGATGCATTAGCAATCGCCATCAACCGCCAAAAATTGATTGCCGAAGCAAACTACTTATTACTTTCAGGAGTGTAAAATGAAAACAGTCACCAAATCTCTTATAAGTTTAGCTGTAGGCTTTGCAGTTGGCGCTGGCGCTATTGGCTATGTAATGCAATCGACTGAAGTGTCTGATCGTTCATCGGGCAATGCAGAAAAAGAGCCGTTATATTGGGTGGCTCCGATGGATCCCAATTATCGTCGAGACAAACCAGGAAAGTCTCCAATGGGGATGGACCTTATTCCTTACTATGGTGATGATGCAGAAGAGAGTTCACCTGGTACGGTGAGAATTGATCCCGACGTTATTAATAACCTTGGGGTTACAACTGCAACGGTCACCGTTTCGAGACTCAACCTAGATATCGAAACGGTCGGTTATGTTCAGTTTGATGAGAACCGAGTGCTGACAGTAAGTCCCCGTGTTGAAGGCTGGATTGAGAAGCTTTTCGTAAAAGCGGTTGGTAACTCGGTTAAAGCCGGCGAGCCTTTATACAGTATTTACTCACCGGAAATGGTTAATGCGCAAGAGGAGCTTGTATTGGCCTCGCAAAGAGGTAATCAGGTGCTAATTGATGCCGCTGAAGAACGCTTAAGAGCTCTGCAAGTCTCTGAATCTGAGATTAAGAAGTTAAAAGAAACTCGTAAAATTCAGAAAACAATCACGGTAAAAGCAAAGCAGTCCGGGGTATTGGATAGACTGACTGTGCGTGAAGGTGCGTTTGTAACGCCGAGTATGAATTTAATGACCATTGCTCAACTGGATAAAATTTGGGTTATTGCAGAAGTCTTTGAGCGGCAATTGAACCAGGTTGAGGTAGGCAATGACGTTCAAATGAACCTTGAGTATGCTCCAGGTAAAGAGTGGCAAGGAAAGGTTGATTATGTCTATCCGTCACTTAACCCTAAAACTCGGACGGGACAAGTTCGAATTCACTTCGACAACCCAGATGGTTTTTTAAAACCGGGCATGTTTGCGAATCTTAACATTAAGGCTGGTTTAGGCGACAAAAACTTAATCATCCCTAAAGAAGCGCTTATCCGAATGGGTGGTTCGAACCGAGTTGTACTGGCACTGGGTGATGGGAAATTTAAATCAGTTAATGTTGACGTTGGGCGGTTAGGGAGCTCGCGAGTTGAAATTTTATCGGGTCTTATGGCAGGTGATGACATCGTTACTTCAGCTCAGTTTTTGATTGATTCTGAGTCCAGTAAATCCTCTGACTTTAAGCGCATGCAACATGACACTGATGCTGATAACGAGAGCCATGGCAGTATGTCAAGTGACGCAGCAGCTCAAGCTGTCTGGGTTGAAGCAACCGTTAAAAATGTTATGCCTCAGCACTCGATGGTTACGCTGGAGCACGGTGAGATTTCTGAATGGGACTGGCCTGCAATGACGATGGACTTCGATGTTGCTTCGGATGTTGAACTTTCTCAGCTTAGCACGGGGTTATCCTTGCATGCGGAAATAACGCAAGTCGGGAAGCAACAGTACCAGCTCACATCGATTCATATTCCCGAGCAAAAACAAGTGACAGAGCAGGAGCATAACCATGATTAAGTCAGTCATTCGATGGTCAGTGAGTAACCGTTTTTTCGTTCTTCTGGCGACATTAATCCTCGTGGGTGTTGGTGCTTTTGCGGTTAAGAATACGCCCGTAGACGCACTGCCGGACTTGTCGGATGTCCAGGTGATCATTAAAACCAGCTATCCGGGTCAAGCGCCGCAGGTGGTAGAAGATCAAGTAACCTATCCATTAACAACCGCTATGCTGTCTGTCCCCGGCGCTAAAACCGTCCGTGGATATTCGTTTTTCGGCGACTCCTATGTGTATGTCATTTTTGACGAAGATACAGACGCTTACTGGGCGCGTTCGCGAGTACTGGAATATTTGTCTCAGGTTGCTCCGACACTGCCTTCTAATGCAAGACCGCAATTAGGCCCTGATGCAACAGGGGTTGGTTGGGTGTATTTGTATGCCTTGGTTGATCGTACGGGTAACCACAATTTGAGTGAGTTACGCAGTATGCAGGATTGGTTTTTAAAGTATGAACTGCAAACGGTCGAGGGGGTTTCGGAAGTTGCCGCCCTCGGCGGGATGGTAAAGCAGTACCAGGTGAAAGTGGATCCGGAGAAGCTGCGCGCATTCGATATTCCTCTTGCTCACATACAAAATGCTATCCAGCGAGGTAATCAGGAAGTGGGGGCGTCGGTGGTTGAAATGGCGGAAGCTGAGTATATGGTCCGGGCCTCAGGCTATATTGATGGTGTGTCAGACTTAGAGAGTATCCCGCTTGGCGTTGATGAAAATGGCACGCCATTATTGCTTAAAGACGTTGCTGATGTGGGTGTGGGCCCCCAAATGAGACGCGGTATCGCCGAACTCAACGGTGAGGGAGAAGCCGTGGGTGGTATTGTGGTAATGCGTTTCGGAGAAAATGCCCAAAAAACGATTGATGGCGTTAAACAAAAGTTGGAAGAATTAAAGTCTGGGCTACCAGAAGGTGTCGATATAGTCACTGTCTATGATCGTTCGGGGCTTATCTCGGATGCCGTGGAAAGTCTCTGGAAAAGTTTAATAGAAGAACTCGCTATTGTCGCGTTTATCTGTGTGATATTTCTCTTCCATGTCCGCTCCTCGCTGGTTGCCGTTATCAGCTTGCCTTTGGGTATTTTAACCGCGTTTATTGTCATGTATTGGCAAGGAATTAACGCGAATATTATGTCACTTGGAGGGATCGCAATCGCTATTGGCGCTATGCTCGATGGTGCCATCGTCATGATTGAAAATATGCATAAGCATATGGAAAAAACGCCACTGACAGCAGAGAACCGCTGGCGGGTGGTTGCCGCCTCTGCTTCAGAGGTGGGCCCTGCTCTTTTCTTTAGCTTGCTCATTATTACCGTCAGCTTTATGCCGGTATTTACCTTAGAAGCCCAGGAAGGGCGGATGTTTTCTCCGCTTGCTTTCACGAAAACTTACGCAATGGCAGCCAGTGCAGCCTTAGCGGTTACCGTTATCCCCGTGTTGATGGGATATTTTATCAGAGGAAAGGTAACACCTGAGGGGAAAAACCCGCTTAATCGGTTATTGATCGCCGGGTATAAACCGCTTTTAAAAGGCATTTTGAAATACCCCAAGACAGCAGTTGTCGGAGCGCTTGTTATCCTGGCCGTTGGTGTCTGGCCGATTGACAAAATTGGTAGTGAATTTATTCCAGATTTGGATGAGGGCGATTTGATGTATATGCCCACTACCTATCCCGGATTATCAATTGGTAAAGCAAGGGAGCTGTTGCAGCAAACCGACAAGCTCATAAAAACGGTACCGGAAGTGAAGACGGTTTTTGGCAAAATTGGTCGAGCGGATACCGCCACTGATCCGGCACCCCTAACGATGATTGAAACCTTTATTCAACTGAAACCGAAAGATCAGTGGAGAGACGGTATGACCACTGAGAAGTTGAAAAAAGAACTGGATGCGCTTGTAAAGTTTCCGGGGCTGACCAATGCGTGGGTTTACCCCATTAAAACTCGCATTGATATGCTATCGACAGGTATCAAAACGCCGGTAGGTATAAAAGTTGCCGGAGCCGATCTTAATGAAATTCAGACGATAGGGCAGCAGCTTGAAGCAATACTTGATGATGTCGATGGTACGGCTTCTGTTTATTCAGAGCGAGTGGCAGGTGGACGCTATGTCAAAGTTGACATAGAAAGAGAGCAGGCTGCACGTTATGGCTTGAACATTGAGGATGTGCAGCAGGTCGTTGCCACGGCTATTGGTGGAATGAATGTTTCAGAGACCATTGAAGGGCTTGAACGTTACCCAATAAACTTGCGCTACCCTCAAGATTACCGTGATTCGCCGGAAGAATTAAAGAAGCTACCTTTAGTTACGCCAAACGGGCAGCGTATTAGTTTGGCGGATGTGGCTGATGTCTACGTTGAACTTGGACCGCCGGCAATTAAAAGCGAAAACGCAAGACTTAATGGCTGGACTTTTGTCGACATTGAGGGAGTTGATGTCGGCACTTATGTTGAAAAAGCAATGAAGGTTGTAGAACAAGAACTCGAGTTGCCAGCAGGGTATTCAGTTACCTGGTCCGGGCAGTACGAATATATGGAAAGGGCAAAGGAAAAACTGACTTACGTGATTCCGTTAACGCTCGCGATTATTATCGTTCTTTTGTACATGAATTTTCGAAATGCCACGGAAATCGCGATCATACTGGGAACCTTACCTCTTGCGTTGGTCGGTTCAATTTGGCTGATGTATCTTTTAGATTATAACTTCTCAGTTGCTGTAGCGGTTGGCTTTATAGCACTAGCGGGGGTTACCGTAGAAATAGGGATATTAATGCTGACTTATCTTAATCAGTCCTATAACGAATACGAACAACGCCAACTAGAGCAAGGTAAAGCTTTGACTAAAGACGGTGTTTCTCGCGCTGTAATGGAAGGGGCTGGGCTTCGTGTTCGTCCTGTCATGATGACGGCTGTTTCTACAATTGCAGGTCTACTGCCTATTATGTTCAGCACAGGAACTGGTGCTGAAGTGGTTAGCCGAATAGCCGCCCCGATGGTTGGAGGAATGATCAGTGCGGTTATTCTAACCTTGCTCGTGTTACCCGCTGTTTACTACTTGTGGCGTGGGCAAAAGGTTAAGCGTGTATAAGACCAATTATTTTAGTTAAGAGACGCACATCATTGATCTTGATCAATGATGTGCGCTAACAAGTATGCTAGGTTAAAATTCGGGATTGGGGACACACATATGGCTCAAACAAAATTTTTAGTTGTGCTTATGCTAGGAATAGTAATTCAACTATCCTTCCCAGCTGCTCCTGTCCATAATACTGCCTCCAGCGCAGAGCACGTAATCAACGTTAATCAGGCAGATGTTGCAAACGAGAGAAAAAGCAACATTCATTGTGATGACGACGAACAACCTGCCAGTAAAACGTGCTGTTATTGTTTAACTGACTCTGCTGATACATGTTTAATGGATGCGGGGTGCAACTCTGCAAGCTCACCTTTAGTATTAATTCCGTTCAATTTGCCAATAAAGTCAATTGGTTACTTGCAGCATCCTCTTTCATATGAAGGGAATGTTAAGCAAATGTCTTTTGATATTTTTTATCCTCCGAAATAGCTCCTGCTGAATTTCAATTAAAACTTTTTTCGAAATTTAATCATGCTAGATAGAGCTCTTAAGTTAAGTGACTTAAGGCTTGTAGGAGAATATATGAACCTATCTAAAATCACCGCTATTTTTGATCAACTTCGGCAAGACGCAGTGGAGGAGACTCTGGTTGGGTGTGGCGTTAGCGGCTTTACATTGTTTCCTGTTCGAGGTCGAGGCTATTACTTCGATAGTTATAACGATGATCACTTAGTTGAGCACGTACAGCTCGAAGTTTATGTGAACAGTGCTGACGCGCGTGACGTTGCGTTTTTGGTAGTTGAAGCGGCCCATACCGGGGTATCTAACGAGGGCTTAGTCTGTATCTCGCCAATAGATGAATTGCTTTGGGTTCACGACAAACGAGCAGCGACTGATAAAGAACTCTCGTTACAACGTTAATATCGCGGCAACGTCGACTGAAGCATATTGGTAGTTTTAATAAATAGGACAGTACTGATGTCAACTAACGATCATAGAGCCGGAGTGCGGGAAATTAACTTAGTCAATCGCACGTTAAAGCTAAACACTGAGAGTGTGAAAAAAGTTCGCGAAGCGATTAACGAAATCGATCGCTTGGTTGGTCTTGATAGCGTTGCCTACGACTCTGACCAGAACTTGTTATCGGTCGCTTATGATGCCTCTAAAGTCGATCTGACTATGATAGAGGAAAAGCTCGGAATATTTGGTGTTGAAATAAATAGTGGCTGGTGGACTCACTTGAAAGAGGAATACTACAAATTTATTGATCAAAATATTAAAGATAATGCAGAGCATACACCGTGGAGTTGCCACAGAAGCCCGCCACGTACCAAAAGCAAACGAAAGTAACAATTAATTATAGGTAAGGAGTAAAAAATGCAAATAGAAACAATCAAAGATGTACTGAGTTGGACCGTTGATTTCCACAAAAACCTGAAGGAGTGTGTGACTCACTGCTCTAAACAAAACCAAGATGAACGAGCTCGGATGATTCTAAGCTACGTGTCGGGTCATGAGGCTAGCTTAGAGCGAATGGTCGAAGGTTTTTTGAGTACAGCAAACCGAAATGCATTAGACACTTGGTGTTATGACTATATTGGGAAACATCCCATCGTTGAGCATGGACACTGTGATTCGCCTTTTAAAGAGTTAGATACTGATCACATTATGGAGAACATTGTAAACCATCATGAGCAAGTCATTGAGTTGTATGAACACCTATATTCCCGTGTTGATATAGACAGCGCAAAAGAGCTGTTAGAAACAGTAAAAAACGTTGAAGAAAATGAAATTAAACGAATGGTGCAAACTGCGAACCGATTTTCGGATATGTAGTTAGTGAAAATTTTATCGTTGGTACTTTGTGGGAAAGAGCCCTGATTTGGTTAATTTTCCATAAATAAGGAGCACTTGTATGGGTGTGAAAACTGAGGACGTTAGTAGTTCCATTGAGGAACTCATTATCGAGGGAGCCGGTTGCGCGAGTTGTGTTGGCAAAATCGAGAGTGCACTAAAGTCTGTATCCGGTGTGGAAAATGCAGAGATGAACTTTGCGCAGCGAACAGTCAGTGTGACAGGAACAGCAAGTCCGAGCGCTTTAGTGAAAGCGGTAGAGAAGGCGGGGTATAGCGCTAAAGTAGCCACTTCCCAAAGTGGCGATGATGCGTTGGCAGAAAAAGAGCAAGCCGACTGGGCTTACTATAAGCGACTGATGCGTGAGATGACCGTCGCGCTGTCGTTAGGTGTACCCCTAATGATTTATAGCCTTTTTGTTGGTGAAATGACGGTTACCACTACCTCAGAACGTGTGACATGGTTAGTCGTAGGTATTCTAACGTTAGGTGTACTTTATTTCTCTGGCAAACACTTCTTTGTTGGTGCCTGGCAATCCCTGAAAAATCATTCCGCTAATATGGATACGCTGATCGCGCTTGGTACTGGTACAGCCTGGTTGTATTCTATGGTGGTTGTAATCGTTCCACACCTGGTTCCGGAAATGGCGCGTCACGTTTACTTTGAAGCGACTGCGATGATTATCGGTTTGATCAATCTGGGGTTGGCACTTGAACTGAAAGCTCGTGGGCGCACGTCCGAAGCCATAAAGCGTCTCATTGGTTTGCAGGCCAAAACAGCTAGGGTGATTCGTGACGATAAACAATTGGATATCGCCATCGAAGACGTACTCGAGGAGGACGTAGTACGTGTTCGTCCCGGAGAAAAAATCCCTGTTGATGGAAAAGTTATAGAGGGAAGTACCACCGTTGATGAATCTATGCTAACGGGTGAACCCATGCCCGTGGAAAAATCAGTTGGTGATGACGTTGTGGCGGGCACGATAAATAAAAGTGGTTCCTTTTTGTTTCAAGCGACAAGAGTCGGAAAAGATACAGCACTTGCTCAAATTATTAACATGGTGAAACGGGCGCAAAACTCTAAGCCCCCAATCGGTCGTCTTGCCGATGTTATTTCAGCTTACTTTGTGCCAGTCGTTATGATTATCGCTGTTATCAGTGCTCTAGCTTGGCTTAACTTTGGGCCTGAGCCGGCACTGGCCTTTGCTGTGGTATCAGCGACCACTGTCTTGATTATTGCTTGCCCTTGCGCATTAGGCCTGGCGACGCCTATGTCGGTAATGGTGGGTGTAGGAAAAGCCGCAGAGGCAGGTGTGCTGATTCGCAATGGCGAAGCATTGCAAACAGCGTCGAAAGTATCGGCTATGATCCTGGATAAAACGGGCACCATTACACTTGGTTCTCCTAAAGTCACCGACGTATTAGTAGCGAGTGAGTACGATGAGCAAACCGTACTGCAACTTGCAGCGACACTTGAGTCTGGCTCTGAACATCCGCTAGCACAGGCGATAGTTGAGTCAGCCAGGGAAAGAGGGATTAAGACAAGTAAGGTCTCGAACTTCAACGCCATCGCTGGTCATGGCGTGGAGGCAGAAGTTGACGGGAAGTCCCTCCTTTTCGGTAATGAAAAGCTGTTGCGTGAACGTCAAGTTGAGCTCGGTAACTTTGTTGAAAAAGCCCAAGGCTTAGCTGCTGAAGCTAAGACGCCTATGTACTTTGCCGTTGATAATGAGTTAGCTGCAATTATTGCAGTTGCCGACCCGATAAAAGACGACTCCGTAGCCGCCATTAAACGTTTGCAAGATAACGGTGTGCGAGTAGTGATGCTTACTGGTGATAATCGCGCGACAGCAGAAGCAGTTGCTGAAAAAGTAGGAATTAAAGAATTTTTCGCTGAAGTTCTGCCGGAAGAAAAATCAAAAAAGGTTCAGGAGCTGCAGATGGAAGGCGAAATCGTTGGCATGACGGGAGATGGTATTAATGATGCGCCAGCACTGGCTATTGCCAACGTGGGCTTCGCCATCGGTACGGGCACGGATGTAGCCATTGAAAGTGCTGACATTACTTTGATGCGGGGGTCGTTACATGGTCTAGCTGATGCAGTAGCTGTAAGTAAGGCTACTCTGCGCAATATCAAGCAGAATCTATTCGGTGCTTTTATTTACAACGTGGCAGGTATACCTTTTGCCGCAGGTGTACTGTACCCGTTTCTCGGCATTCTATTAAGCCCTGTCATTGCCGGTGCAGCCATGGCTTTTTCGTCACTCACGGTAGTGAGTAACGCTAATCGGTTGCGCTTTTTCAAAGCGAAGAGTCACTGATTCCTCTTTTAATTAGAGCTCTTTCAGGAGAGTAAAAATGTTATTTATTAATATCGCTGGCTTAACATTAATTGCACTGATTGTCTGGTGGTTTTGGCTTTATGAACCTGCTGAGAAACAGGCGGAAGAAGGTGAGATTGTAATTACTGTAGAAAACGGTACCTACTCACCTTCGCGTATAAAGGTGCGAGAAGGCAAGCCTGTTGAGCTTAAATTTCTGCGAAAGGATCAATCTCCTTGCTCTGAAACTTTGCTCATTCCCAAGCTAGAAATAAGTGAAACGTTGCCTTCTAACAAATTAAAGCAAATTCAAATACCAGCGCTGGAACCCGGAGAGTACGACTTTCATTGCCAGATGCAAATGTATCGGGGAAAGCTAGTTGTCGGTTAAATGGCTTAAAACGTCCAGGTCACAATATGAGCTTTAAAAGTTTCCCGTTAGATTCGATGAAATTCAATTTCATCGAAGGCATTGAAGGATTCGGCAATAAATATCGCCGTTATATGAGGTCTACGTCAGCGTGGGCTCCAAGATTTAACGATAGTGAAACAAAGTAAAATTAATGAGACCAATACAATTTGGTCATAGTCAAGAGGGTAATAAAATGAAAAAAGTACTTTCAGCTTTAACTATCACAGCTTTAATGGCCTCTCCTGTCTTTGCTGATGCACAGCATAAACATGGTGATGATAAAACAGGTTCAATGAGTGGAATGATGCATCATGAAAAAATGACATCAATGAATGAGCACATGCAAGAAATGCGCGAAGCTATGGAAAAAATAAAAAGCGAATCCGATCCCAAGAAACGTAAAAAACTAATGGAAGAACACATGAAGTCAATGCAGAAGGGAATGCAAATGATGAACCATGGGATGGATAAAGGCATGAACAAAGGAGAACATAAAAAGGGAGACAAAGCAGAGCAAATGGGCAAAGAGAATATGATGAATAAAATGAAAATGATGGAGCATAGAATGGATATGATGCAAATGATGATGGAGCAGATGATGGAACATCAGAGTGAAGAAAAAAAGGAAATGTAGTAGAGATTAAGCTCTCCGTTGGAAATGCCGCTACTTGCAGTGTGCAAGTAGCGGTACTTTTTCAATATATCTAATTTACAACGGTATTTTTAAGGAGGAAGTTATGAAACTTAATGCAAAGAAATTTGGCTTAGCAGCTGGCGGTGCTTTCGCAGTTTTATGGGGAGTTTGTAGCTTGCTAGTGCTTATTATGCCCTCTAGCATGATGGCTTTAACAGAAGGCATGGTTCACGGAAAACTCTCTGGTTTCGAGTGGCATTTGAGTTTTAGTGGATTTGTTACGGGATTATTCGGGTGGTCCTTGGGAGCTATGATTACTGGCTGGCTAATTGTAACGTTATATAATAAACAAATGAAAACGGCTAAATGAGATTGTTGTCAAACTGGAAGCCTTTAAATCTGTTGCTCTGAAACTTTGCTTATTCCTGATCTGGGGATCAGCGATACTTTACCGACCAATAAGTTAAAGTTGATCGAATTGCCAGTATTAAAGACCGGAGAATACGATTTTCATTGTCAGATGCAAAGGTATCTAGGAAAACTTATTGTCAAATAAGTGAGACAAATAAGAGCTAATATGAATGAAAAAAAAGTGCTTATAACAACTATTATCACTCCTGAACTAGCTTAACCTATCACCAACCAGCAGCTAACCCCGAAATATTGGTAACTGTCCAGTGAAGTTAAGCTAGGTTATCTCACCCAGCGCAGCAAGATAATTGGCTAACATCTTTAGTAAACGTTTGAGCGCATAATTTTAAGCCTTCTACCATCGTAAGGTATGGGAAGAGCTCATCAGCCAACTCATTGACTGTCATTCCTGCTCTTATCGCCATTACAGCAGCTTGAATCAACTCACCAGCTTCTCCTGCGACGACTTGAACACCGAGCAGCCGGCCGCTGCCACTTTCTGCGACAATTTTTATAAACCCTTGGGTATCGAAGTTAACCAATGCCCGTGGGACATTTTCAAGGCCCAACGTGCGGCTTTCGGTGACGTAACCACCAGTTTTAGCATCAGCTTCTGATAAACCCACCGTGGCGACTTGTGGATCAGTAAAGATAACCTCGGGCATGGCACTGAGATCAAGATGCGCATCACCGCCCGTCATGTTAATAGCGGCTCGGCTGCCGCCTGCGGCGGCGACATAGACAAACTTCGGCTGATTCGTACAGTCGCCTGCCGCATATACTCTTGAGTTAGAGGTTTGCATGCGATCGTTAATCGTTATGGCACCGCGCTCGGTTTGTACGGCGATGGTTTCTAAATCGAGGTTTTCCGTATTGGGCGTGCGGCCTGTGGCCACGAGCAGTTGTTCTGCTTTTAATGTTCCGGCATTGGTTTTGAGAATGAAGTGTTGTCCGTCGTAACGCACTTCGCTGGCTTCTGTATGCTCAAGCACATTGATGCCTTCGTGATAAAAAACAGTGGCTATTGCCTCACCAATGGCAGGCTCGTCTTGGGATAACACCCGACTGCGAGCCAAAACAGTAACTTCACTACCGAGACGCGCGAAGGCCTGTGCTAATTCAAGAGCAACGACCGAGGCTCCAATAATAGCGAGGCGCTTAGGAATGTTACTTAGCCCTAATGCGCTTGTCGAAGTAAGGTAAGGGGTTTCAGCTAAGCCGGGGATGGGTGGTTGTGCGGGTCGGGCCCCGGTGCCGATAAAAGCACGGTCAAAGTGAACCGTTTGCTCACCGCCATCGCAAAGTGATACGGAAAGAGTTTCATCGTTTATAAAGCGGGCTTCGCCGTTAATAACGGTAATGGCGGAATTCTCTCTAAGAATACTCTGGTATTTGGATTCACGGAGTTCTTCTACCCGAGCCTGTTGTTGCTCGAGGAGAGCTGATCGATTTACCTTAAGAGTATGGGTACTTAAGCCTTTATCAAAAGGGCTTTCTCGCCGCAGTTGGGCGATATGAGCCGCTCGGATCATGATTTTAGACGGGACACAGCCAATATTGACACAAGTTCCGCCAATAGTACCTCTCTCAATGAGCGTCACTCGGGCACCTCCCTCGGTCGCTTTGAGTGCCGCAGCCATCGCACTGCCGCCGCTACCAATGACAGCAATGTGTAAATTGTTATTACTCATAACGGTTACTCCTTGGTCTTTCAGTTTTACAGCAGCTATAAGGCATTGTGATGTTTCATGACTGATTTTTTGGTGCCGTTGCTTTCAGTGTTGATGGGTATCCTGCATTTGTCGTTGCTTCAGTGAGCTGCTTAACTGACGTTTTTTCGTCGTCGAATGTCACGGTTGCATCCCGCTCTTCAAAACGGACATCGACGGCGCTCACACCTGCAACTTGGCCAAGTGCAGCTTTGACAGTAATTGGGCAGGTGACGCATGTCATACCGGGTACTGATAGCGTAACCGTTTTCTCAACCGCCAATGCGGGCATGCTAAACAGTAAAAATAAAATGGTTGTTATCATTGTTTTTTTCATCGTGTATTGCCTCCTAGTAAAACAAAGGAACAACATAGGGGTAAGCCAATGCTGTTAAAGTAAGCACCGCAACGAGCCAAAACATCACTTTGTAGCTCTTACGAGCATTTGGCGTTGCGCAGGTGTTATCAGGGTTGCAGTCATCAGCACGCCGGTATATTCGACGCCAGGCAAAGAATATGGCAATCAATGCAATGGTAATAAAAATGGGTCGATAAGGCTCAAGTGCTGTGAGGCTCCCAATCCAGGCCCCGGATACACCGAGTGCAAGTAATATGAGGGGACCCAGACAACACGCAGATGCCAGAGTCGCTGCGATCCCTCCCGCGAGAAGAGAGCCCCGACCAGATTTTGAATTTGACATAAGAGTAACTCCTTCGGGCATTTTGCTTTAATGTGTTAATCTTAAACCCGTACCTCACTACGGAAGCAATAGCTATGTTAAAAAAACGCAACGTAATGACAATTGGCACGCTGGCCAAAACAGCCGGCGTGGGCGTGGAAACGGTGCGCTATTATCAGCGCCGAGGGCTAATGAGCGAGCCGGAAAAGCCGTATGGGGGGATCCGACATTACGACGAACAAGCGCTTGCTCGGCTTCATTTTATTCGCGCGTCTCAATGGCTTGGATTTAGTCTGGATGAAATTGGTGAGCTATTAACTCTGCAAGATGGCGCTCATTGCGATGAGGCACGGGAGCTTGGGGAGCAAAAGCTCACCAGTGTTCGTCGAAAGATATCGCACTTACAGCAAATTGAACGAGCGTTGAATGAGCTGGTGCAAAAATGCAGCGCCGGACACGGAGATGTCTATTGTCCACTGATGGCCTCGCTTAATGACGGGGTTGAGGACGCTACCACGGACAAACATAAGGTGCGTTAGTCTGTGTAGTAAAACTTTTGAGCGGAGTTCTTTAACTGAATTGCTTTATAGCTAACGCCAGCCATACACAAGAATCCCCATACCGGTTAGCACAAACGCCGTGCCAATCAGGTCGAAATTGGATAGTGGCGATTTATCGACAATTCGCAGCCAGACTATGGCAGTTAACACGTAAATACCACCATAAGCTGCGTAGACCCGCCCGCTTTCCGCCGGATGAAGTGTTAACAAGTAAGCAAATAAGGCTAAGCTCACTGCCGCCGGAATGAGCAACCAAACCGAATGGCCCTCTTTGAGCCATAGGTAGGGTAAATAGCATCCGACAATTTCAGCAATTGCGGTGGCAATAAATAAGCCCAATGTTTTCATTAAAAATAATGCACTCATTATCAGTTGTCCCTACAGGCTTCATCAGGATCTTCTAGTTCTACCGTTGTATGGCTTAAAGCATAGGGCGCAAGGACGTCATCGATGCGCTGTTTTAAATCGCTACGGGCCTCGATATCAAGGTTTTTAGATAACACCAAATGAACGGTTAATACATGCTCCTCGCCATCTAGTGACCAAAAATGCAGATGGTGTAGGTCAGCAACATGAGGTAGCTCCAGTAAAGTGTCAGCGACTTGTCTGTAGGTTTCTTTGTCCGGAGTTGCTTGTATGAAGAGTTTCAGCGTTGCCCACAGGTTGCGCAGCACATTCACTAAAACAAACATAGTAAAACCAATCGACAGTAGCGGATCGAGAATTGGCCAATCCACAAACAGCAAAACAATACCAACGATAAGTACAGCGACCCAGCCGAGAACATCCTCCAGCAAGTGCCAGTTAATAACGCGTTCGTTTAACGTTTTGCCCTCTGACAATTTGTAAGCAGCAAATCCATTAACTGTAATGCCAACGACGGCTAAAGCAATCATGCCATCAGCGACGGGCATCAGAGGGTTCCAGAGTCTGGGAATTGCTTCCACAAGTACCCAGGCAGAGCCTGCGATTAACACAACGGCATTAATAAATGCACCGGCAAGATTCAGTCTCTTATAACCGTAGGTAAAGTGTTGGTTAGCCTGTTTTTTGCCAAGTTTATTTAGTATCCACGCGAGACCTAACGACAGGCTATCGCCAAGATCATGAACGGCATCAGCTAAAATGGCGGTACTGTTGGTAAGAAAACCACCAATGAACTCAATAATGGTAAAAACAAAGTTAAGCAGAAATGCCCAACCTAATCGGTTGGACGGCATGTCCTTTGAGTGATCATGGTTATGGTGATGTCCCATAATACGTTCCTCTTTTAATAAAAGGGGGCGACAATAACCGTCCCCTTAAATGCTATTGAACCCTAACGGCTTAAATCCTTAATTTTTTGTTTCGAAAACCAAGGATAGAGCACGGGTAAGATAACCAATGTCAGCAGAGTAGCTGATACCAAACCACCAACAATGACGGTAGCCAGTGGGCGTTGAATTTCAGCCCCTGCACCGGTTGCAAACAGCATGGGAATGAGTCCTAACGCTGAGGTTATTGCAGTCATCAATACTGGGCGGAGTCGCGACCATGCGCCATCAAACACGGCATCATTAACCGCATGCCCATCGGTTATTCTCTGGTTAATACTCTCGACCAGAACCACACCGTTTAGTACCGCCACACCAAACAGTGTGATGAAACCCACGGCGCTGGGCACCGATAAGTACTGTCCTGACACATAGAGAGCCACAATACCGCCGATGACTGCCAATGGTACATTCACCAAAATCAACATGGCTTGACCCATGGTGCCGAAAGCAAAATAAAGCAGCAGGGCGATGAGTGCCAGCGATATGGGAACGACAATGGACAAGCGCTCCTGTGCTCGTTGTTGACTTTCGAACTGGCCACCAATGTCGACTGAGTAACCGGTTGGTAAATCCACCTTTTCGTCAATCGCCTTCCGAATATCGGCAACCACGCTGCCCATGTCACGACCCTGAACGTTTGATTGAATCACAACGCGACGCTGGACATCATCACGACGGATTTGCGGTGGTCCTGATTCAATTGCAACGTTGGCGACTTCGCCTAAGGTTACCCAGGCCCCTGAGGGGGTTAACAGGCGTAGCGAGCGAATAGACTCCGGCGTATCGCGGAATTGCTTGGCCAGCCGCACGTAAATATCATAGCGCTCATTACCGCGAATGATCTGCCCTGCCGAAGCGCCGCCTAAGCCATTGTCGACAACACTTAGTACATCGGAGGCATTTAAGCCGTAGCGTGATAGTTGTTGGCGTTTCGGCGAAACCACCAGTTGTGCTTCACCTTTTATTTGCTCCATCGCTACCGCAATGGCCCCGTCAACTTGCTTGACGGCACTTTCTATTTCCTGGCCTTTACGGGCCAGCACGTCAATCTCGGGTCCAAATAGTTTGATGGCTAGTTGCGATTTTACACCTGAGAGCAGTTCATCAACCCGTGTTGCGATAGGTTGTGAAAAATTAAACAACAAGCCTGGGTGAGCATCGAGTTTTGCCTCCATTTTTTCTTGTAAGGCGTAGCGATCCGATGCTGTTGTCCATTCAGACTGCGGCTTAAGACCCACGTATATCTCGATATTGCTGATAGGCTCTGGATCACCGCCCACCTCGGCTCGTCCAATGCGGCTGAGTGCATAGGTGGTTTCCGGGAACGACATCAAGATTTTTTCAAGCTTAGGTGCCACCTCTAAGGCCGTTTCAAGGTTAGAGGAGGGGGCTAATGTCACGCGAATATTAATCGTGCCTTCTTCCAGTTCGGGAGCGAACTCCGTGCCGAGACGAGGCACTAACACCAAGGCGCCGACAAACAGCACACCGGCCAGGGTAATAACGGCCTTTTTACTGCGTAAAGCGACCGACAATAGTCTTTTATAACCATTATCTAGTGGTTTAAGTAGTTTATTTTCACGAGGCTTAATACCCCGACTGAAAAAGTAACTGGCTAATGCCGGTACAACCATAATGGCCACAAAAACCGCGGAGATAATGGCCAACATAATACTGATAGCCATGGGCTCAAATAATTTAGCTTCAACACCCTGAAAACTAAACAGTGGCATAAAGACCACCAAGATAATCATGGCGGCAAAGAACACCGGTCGTGCCACTTCGTTAGCTGCTTCTTTAACTCGCAGCTTGATACCATGGCTATCGAGTTTGGCTGCCTGAGGATCTGGGTCGCGGTGCTCTGTGCGTTGCTCGGCGTCGTCTTGGTGTTCACTATCCGGGCGACTTAAGTGCTTAAAGATGTTTTCAACCATCACCACGGAGCCGTCGACCAGCATACCAATTGCAACAGCAATCCCGCCCAGCGACATCAGGTTAGCTGACATGCCCATTGCGGACATTACCATCAGGGCAATGGCGATAGAAACGGGAATGGACAGTAACACTAAAAAAGTAGCGCGTATGTTGAGCAAAAACAGTGCTAATACTGCGATAATAAAGACAAAGGCAATGAGCAGTGAATACGCGACCGTAGATACGGCTTTTTGTATTAAATCGGCCTGATCATAATACGGCTCAAAGGTGACACCCTCGGGTAATGCTTGCTGAATAAGCGGAATGCGCTTTTTAATACCGTCGATGGTGGCTTTGGTATTCGAGCCCATGCGTTTGAGCACAATACCCGACACCACTTCGCCCAGCTGGTTAACCTCGCTGTCGACTTTACGCGACATTGAGACCGCCCCCTGGCGAATTTCACTACCGATTTCGACGTCGGCAACCTGGCTCAGTGTTACGGAAACGCCGTCAACGGTTTTGAGCGGTATTTGTCGTATTTGTTGCAGGCCTTTTTTACCGCTATCCAACCAGCCGGTGCCGCGAATAACCAACTGCTCCTGACCGCGGGGCATATACCAACCACCAACGTTACCGTTATTCTTGTTGACCGCGCTCATCACATCTTGCTGTGTGAGTTCGTAAGACAGTAACTTCGCGGGATTTAGGTTAACCTGATATTGCTTAACCTTACCGCCAAAGGACAAGACTTCGGTAATTCCCTCAACGGGCATTAGTAGCAGTTTAACCACATAGTCGTTAAGACTGCGTAGCTCCATACTGCTGACACCGGAGCCCGGTTCGGCAAGTAGCAGATACTGATAAACCTGGCCGAGGCCGGAAGAGTTAGGACCCATTTCGGGTGTACCTACGCCTTCGGGTATCAACTCCTTTGCCGCCTGCAGTCGTTCAAACACCAGTTGCCGGGCAAAGTAGATATCGACACTCTCGTCAAACACTACGGTAATGCCCGATAAACCTGTTTTTGAGATTGACCGAACCTCTTTGACGTCGGGCAGAGCATACATCACCGACTCTATCGGATAGGTAATCAGCTGCTCGACTTCGGTCGCTGCTAACCCGGGGGCCTCCGTATTTACCGTTACCTGAACGTTGGTAACATCGGGGAAGGCATCCAGATTAAGTTTGGGAATAACAAAAAATGACGCAATGCTGATGCTGAATAAAGCCAATACCAATAACAGGCGATTGGCGACAGCAAACTGAATAATGCGCTGAAACATACAACCTCCTGTTAGTGGTTATGTGGGTCAAAACCGCCTTTAGCGATTTGTGAGCGAACGAAAAACGCGCCGTTGTCTACGTATTTTGTGCCTTCCTTAACGCCTCGAATAACTTTCCACGGACCCTTTTCATCAACCAATTCGACTTTCTTCGGTTCAAACTTTCCGGGTTCGTGCTCAATGAATATCTGCCAGTCACCATCAGGGGCCCGCATTAAGGCTGAGTCCTTAACTGCAAGCACCGGTCCATCCGACTTGACTGAGAAATAAACATCCGCAAATAAACCAGGGTGTAATTGGTCCTTTTCGTTATTTACCGCAAGTCGTACCGTTCGGGTGCGGGTTTTATGGTCTATTGTGTGGCCTTCCTGAATGACTTTTGCCGCAAAGCGCTGATTGTCGACACTCACTGTAACAGGATCACCAAACTGCACACTAAGGTCAGCTGAGCCTGGTAGACGAGCATTAACCCACAAGGTTTCTTCTTGCAGCACTTCAACCAAGTGATTACCGGCATTAACTTGCTGGCCTTGCTTGAAGTTATCGCTAACCACAATCCCGCCAATTTCTGAGGTCAGTTGGTATTCGCCGATAGGGTAGTTAGCTTTACTTAAACGCTTAATGTCGCTGGCTGACATACCAAATGCTTTGAGTTGCGCTTGCGCTGAGGTAAAGGCGTTTTTCGCTTCGACAAAGCGTTTTTCACCCACCGTTGACTCGCCGAGTGACTGCACGCGTTGCCACTCGTTAAGTGTGACCAAATACTGACTTTGCGCCTCCGCCATGGTCGCGCTGAAGAGGGTTGCCAGCGGCTCACCTTTTTCGACGTGGTCGCCAATACTGACAAAACGTTTGAGCACGGTCGAGTCGATGCGCGGACTCACGATGTAGCTGTTAAAGTCGTTAGCAACCACCTCGCCCGGAGCATAAACCGGGTATTCAATAACTTGAGTTTGCAAGGTTCGCGTGGTGATATACGCCATGGACAGCTGCTTGCTGGATAGCTCCACGCCTGCACTTTCCTTATGTTCACCTTGCTCGTGTTTGCCTTTTTCCTTGTGGGTATCTTCTTTTTCGTCGTGTCCGTGTTCATCCTGCGCCATAACCGAAAAGCTCAGCGCAAGTGCTATTGCTGCGTATAAAGGTTTTACTGACATCGTTTACTCTCCAATCTCTGCGTTTGTTGGCTGGCTTAACGGCGATAACGTCAGCGCTTTACTGAGTTCGCCCGAACGGTACAACCATTCAATGGCGGCCAACCGATATTGTGTTTGCAGCGCTATCCCTGCAAATTGGCTATCGAGCTGCTGTTGCACAGCGGTGAGGTAGTCTGTGGTGGATAGGTCACCGGCGAGCCAGGACTGTTCAATCACCTGCATCGACTCATCCTGCCGAGATTGAAAGTCTTTTTGCCAGCTTTGCCACTGTTTTTTCACAAAGCGATAATTGTTAAGAGATGATTTCAGTGCTGCTTGCCATTGTTGCCTTAGTGCAATCAAACGTTTTTCTTCAGCAACAGCTTCGCTATTGGCTGCGCGCACCGCATCGCTGTAGTTATTGCGAACCTGTAGTGGAATGCTGAATGATAAGCCAATTACTGTTTCGTTATCGCTCTCGCCCGCTTCGACGCCTACGGTTGGGTTGGCGGAGGTTAACGAGCGTTTCCAGTCGACATCGGCGCGCTTTAATTGCCATTGCAGGTAAGCAGCTTTTAACGCCGGATGTTGTTGCCAGCGAGCCGTTAACGCAGGTTCAACGTTAAATAGCTCCTCATTCACGGAGAGTTGAGCGACATCAATCGTGGTTAGCAGAGCGTTCAACTCTGCTTCAGCGGATTGCAGTTGTTGATAAGCCGCTGCCGTTTGTTGCAGTTGCCGACTTAGTGCGAGTACCGTCAGTTGTTCGTCGACGGCACCTAAGTCACCGGCTTTACGTCGTTCGGCAACCAGGCTTATCGCCTGTTTAACGATTTTCTCTTGCTGCTCGGCCAGTGCGTAACGCTGTTTTGCATCCAGCCATTGCACATAGACATTCAACAGAGTTTTAGCATGCGATGTCGCCGACTGGCGATAAATACTCACTGCCATAGCCGTCATGGCGTCACTCTGACTGGCTCTTGCTTCATTGCGAGTGCTCCAGTCCAGCGTTTGGCTTAGACCAACAGCGTAATTATTGATGTCACCCTCACGCTCTAAGCGTGACGATAAGCTAGGGTTGTACAAAGGCTGACTTAATTGTTTGCCCTGTTGAATGAGTGCTTCAGCCTGCTGTTGAGCTGCTTCAACACTGGGGTGTTGCTGAACAGTTTGTTGCCACTGCTCGGACAGATCCTGTGCATGGGCATAGCTTGAGCTTATTGCCAGGCTGGCGGCAACAAACAAGCGTTTGCTATGTGTCGAAAATGGACCCATAGAGAGACTCCTCGGTCATTTTACTGCGTTAATAATTCGAATTGATCCGCTGCGTTGCAACGTTTAAAACAGTTATGAGGAGATTGGAGGCCGAAATAGCGGTAAAGATAAAGGGTTAGAATAAACTTCAATATAACCAGAGCGAGACGTTTTGAAACGAGGGAGCGCCATAGCTTTTTCTGATTTCATTGCATAAAGATGGAATGAACCGTGGCAGTGACAGCAATGATGACAATCAAAACTGATATCGCCATTAAGAGGAAGCTCCTCCTTATCAATATGAGATTCGTCGTGCTCAAAGCTGAGGTGCTGTTCGGAGGAAGACTGGTGAGACTGGTGCACGTCTGCGACTGCCTGACTAATTTGAGTCAGAACCGCAAACAAAATCACTATGATAAACCCCAGTCTGAACATTATAGCCCTTGGTTTGTAAAGCTATTAAACGATAACGTAATTAATATGGGTTTACAAGAATCTACTTGAGTTCCCAATGTTAGAGGCTGAGCAAAGTTTGTGAAATCTTAGGTTGATTGGTAATATAGCTCATCTTTGGGGAGTAGCCTGTTTCCATAGTTGGAAGCGTTCGTGTCAACATAATTGGCCACATGCCATGGTGCGAACACCTCTCGGTTGGCGAGACCATCGATATATCCATGCTGAAGGTTGGGCGTGTGGGTATATCGTGGACTCAGAATGCACAGCCGGAGATAACTCAATGAACCTAATTGCTCTTCTTTTACTTGCTTTTTCTATGTCAACGGACGCTTTTTCTGCGGCTGTCGGTAAAGGGGCAAGTCTTAACCGTCCTCGTTTTTTCGAAGCACTAAGAATGGGCGTGATTTTCGGGACGATTGAAGCAATAACCCCTGTTATTGGTTGGTTGGTCGGTAAATCAGCAGCCTCTTATGTTGAAGTCTGGGATCATTGGGTAGCCTTCTTTTTATTGCTGGCCCTTGGTTTACATATGGTTTATGAAGGCTTTAGACCCGGCGGAGAAGAGGTAGACAAACCCTCCAGACAATCGTTTTTTAAAGTTTCTCTTACGGCGTTAGGCACCAGCATTGATGCCATGGCAGTTGGTGTAGGCCTGGCCTTTATTGATGTGAATATTTGGCTTGCCGCGGTGCTTATCGGTTTAGCTACAACCCTTATGGTTACTTTGGGAGTGATGTTAGGGCGCTTTGTTGGAGCGGTAATAGGTCATTGGGCAGAAATGTTCGGCGGGATTACTTTAATTGGAGTGGGTTTTTGGATCTTGTTAAGCCACATATAAGAAAAGAGTTTATTAGGATAACGCTATAATTTCACTGTCTAATCTGAATTTGGTAGCTCTATCTGCACTTCAAACCCAGATGGCTGGATATTGTTAAATGATATCTTGCCATGGTGCAATTGTATTATTTTCGAGGTGATGGACAGCCCCAGACCAGAGCCGGCGATATTAGTGTGTTCGCGGAATCGATAAAAACGCTCTCCCATTTGTTCAGTTATTTCGGCGGGCACACCGCTGCCTTGATCTCTTATCTTGATAATAATGCTTGCCGATGTATCAACCGCTTCTATTTGTATAGTGGAGTCTGCCGGTGAAAATTTCATTGCGTTGGATAAGAGGTTGGTCAATGCGCTGACTATTAACGCGTTATTGCACGTTATTTTTATTGTGGGAACACCGATTTGCCATTGGTAGTCCTCGACTTGATTGATGGGTAGGCTATCAATCGCTAAGGAAACCAAGGTTTTAATTTCAATTTCATCAAAGTCGGCAGAATTATCCAAACTATCCAGTCGATTTAAACGCAAGAGTTGATTAACTAAATGCGACATCCGCTCTACGGCATGAAAAATAGCTTTACCGGACTGTTTAGAATCCTCCAGAGATTCAGCATGAATAATATTTTCCGCATGTACCTGAATGGCGCTTAACGGTGTGCGCAATTCATGTGACGCATCAGCAATAAAGCGCTTTTCCCGCTCTGAAAACATCTTAATTTGATGTAATAGTTTATTAATTGCCTGTTTTATCGGGATCAACTCTTTGGGCAGGTCGGACTCAATTGGAGACAGGTTATTTAACGCTCTGGCTCTTAAGTCTAAGGCAAATCTGTTAACGGGTTTCAGTACAAGATAAATAATGAAGAGTATAATTAGGCTGATAGGAACCCACATCAATAATAGCGGGTATAGTTGTTCTGAAGCCAGGTAGCCACTTAGCTCACTGCGTACATCCTGTCGTTGAAAAGTGCGCACCCAGATGCCTTTAGATTCTGAGAAATAACTGTAAATAAACCATGTTTGCGCATCATTCTCTAACGTATGGTAGCCAGCCTCTAAATTTTTAAGTGGTAGTACCCGGAGCTGATTGGTGAAAGCCAACAATTCACCATTGGCACTGTATATATGATAGCCGATTTTTGACTCGTACTTATGGCCGCTAGGGCCCCTCTCATTAGCGGGCTCGTCTTCACCGGTATCATCATAGTTTGATATCGGGATTCTTTTGGGTACTGAGTGAGTTTCCGGGGACGGTGTATAAAATGTTGCTAGCGACTTTGCGGTTTGTGCGAGTTGCGCATCAAAAACTTCATCCAATTCGTGCAGGATATCCCGATAACTGGTCCAGGCTGTAATCGCTAATACCGCAATTACAGCTAAGTTAATGCCAATAACCAATGAGCGGCGAAGCGACCAAAGTTTCATAATGATTCGTCTTTTAATCGATAGCCTAAACCCCGGATGGTGGTTATCAGGCTAGGATCCAGTTTCTTGCGCAAATGGTGAATGTGAACCTCTAACGAATTGCTTTCGTTATCACCATTCCAACCATAACATGCGCTCTCTAGTTGCTCTTTACTCACTATTCTGCCCATATGTAATGCTAATTGTTTAACTAACAACCATTCTAACCGGGTCAAATTGATGACTTTATTGCGGAAACGACATTGTTGTGATGCGATATCAACACTGAGCTCACCGCAGATTATAACATCGTTTAATTGCTGGTTTGCTTTTCGTACCTGAACCCGAATACGGGCTTCTAACTCACGCAGTTCAAATGGCTTTACAACGTAGTCATTGGCTCCCTCATTCAGTGCCAGCACCTTCGTATCAATGTCATCCCAAGCGGTGAGCACGACAATAGGAACTTGTTGGCCTGCCTTGCGGAGCTTTTTGATGAGGGATACCGCATTACCATCGGGTAGGCCGAGATCAAAGATTGCGAGTTCGAATTGGTCGGTTTTGAGAGCACTTTCCGCTTGTGACAGATTCATAGCTAGTTCGACAACATAACCCATACGGTTCAGGCCTTTAATGATACCTTCTGCCAAGGTTTTGTCATCTTCAAGGAGTAGTAGACGCATTCGCATATCTCTCGTTAATCTGCGTTAAATCAAGGTTTGCATTATAAAGTGACGTTTCTACATTAAAGTAACCCAATACAGTATGCGAGAAATTATCATGGCTAATATCGGCATCTGAATTATTTTTCGTCATTTCAAATGTCTTTGTAGGCCAGGTTATCCATGGAATATGACGCTGTTCTTTAGGGGCTAACCAGTTCGGTAAACCATGCAGGTAGATACCGTTATCACCTAGGGACTCACCGTGGTCGGATACATACATCATGCTGCTGTCCAGCTCGTTGTGGCTCCTCAACAACCTAATGACCTGACTGACGAGCCGGTCCGTTATCAATAAGCTGTTGTCGTAGGCATTTATAATTTCGTCTTTTGTGCAGTTCGTTAATTCCCGGCTTTTGCATTCCGGAAAAAATCGTTTGAGTTTTTCTGGTGAACGCTCGTAGTATGCTGGTCCGTGGCTGCCCATTTGGTGAAGTACAATGATTGAATCCTGAGTGATGTTTTGTAACCAGGATTTCAATTCATCAAGCATATCAAAGTCGTAGCAGCCCGTTTCTCCACACCTATTTTCATTCATTACAATGGTATTAATACGGTTACAGACGTCTTTGCACCCGGAGTTATTTTCAATCCAGGTCGCATTGATACCGGCGGTTTCTAAAACATCTAATACATTACTCGAACTTCTGGCGGCGTTGGAATAATTATCAGCCGTTAAAAAACTGAACATACAGGGAACAGAGACAGCCGTGGCTGTGCCGCATGACATAGCATCTTTGTAGCTCAAGAGTTGCTCTGATGTTGCCAGTTCCGAGAGCATGGGGGTTGTCGGCCGATCATAGCCATTGAGTGAGAAGTGATCGGCACGTGCCGTTTCGCCCAATACGACCACCATGATTCTTGGTTTTTCCGAGGCTTTAGTTTGCACTGCGTCCTGCCCCAAAGCGGTAAACTGAGCCGGCTTCTCGAGCTTTTGTCTTACAACTGAGACGCTCGCAGAGACGACATTGAAGGGTGCGATCCGATATTTTATATCCCGATGGTTACGAAATAAGGAGGCAAAGTCGTCATAACTTGTATAAGCAATACCAACCGCTAAAAAGCAGAAGCAGGCTGTTGCAACAAGACTCTGTTTAATCTGTGTTAGCGGTCTTGCTTTGGGGATTTTTATGTACACCAGCAATAAAGAAGGGACGATACCCAGTGCTATTAATGTGATAAAAAAACCGGTAGAAAGTTGGTCTCCTGCCTCTGCCGGATCGGTTTCTATGGTGTTGATAAGCATGTCGGGGTCAATAACAATGCCGTATTGCAACATATAAAATGAGGCTGGTGCAGCCACAATCATTAAAATAATCGCCAGTGGCTTGAACGCATTAACGAACCGGCTTAACGCTAGCACAAAGGCATAAAAACAGAGTGTGAATGCCATTAACTTAAACTGTGTGAATGGTTTTACACCGTAAGCCTCCAAAGCGCTTAACAATGGGCCGGAGTAGGCAAAGGTTAACCAGGTCGCAACGACCGTTAACAGTAGTGAAAAATTAAGGGTTAGTCGTTTCATGCTGTTCACCTATATGAAAAATGAATAACGCGATGCTCCAGCAAATAAAGGCTGTGGCGATATCGTCGACGAAGAAGTGGGCGCCACGCAGTTGTTGTGCAAAGCCGAGGATGAAGCCGACAAGAAGTGACAAAACGGCCGATGTCTTAGCAAGGTCGGGGCGGTTTTTACGCCAGAAAAAATAAAGTCCGATCCACGCAAAACCGATACTCGAATGCCCCGACGGAAAGCATCGTCCAGAGCTAAAGTGACTGTCACTTAACGACCACAAATTAACGTAGGGTTTAGTGCCGCCGTATAGACGCAGATCCCAGGGGCAGTCCATACCCAGAGTGGCCTTGAGGTAATTAACCAAGCCAAAAGACAGTAAAAGGGATAAGAGCAGCAGCACATAGCGACGCCGCTGAGAGTGATTTTTTCCCGGAAAAAACTGGACTAAGGTCAAGGCTAATAGCGAAATGACTGCGATTAGATTGAGGTTGCGCACACCTTCATGAAAAATAGTTTCAGTAACAAAGTGGTGTTTAAGTGACCACTGAAAACCCTCGAGTTGATAGAGTTTATTGGCAACTAAAAACTTGAGATCAAATAATTCTGCCGTTGTTAATACAGCAATAAAAATTAGTAGCGTAAACAGCCAACGTTGCCAGATCGTTGTCATTTTCAAAACGGCCATAATAGCGCTGCCCAAACGATGATGAACTGAAGGATGGCAAGGAATACGGCAGCCGACGCAATATCCTTCGCGCGCCCGCTAAGTTCGTGAAAGTCCTCACCGATGCGATCGACCACAGCTTCGACAGCGGAATTAAGCAATTCAGTAATGAGCAAGCCGGACAGAGACAAAAACATTATTAGTCGCTCTATTAGCGCCAGCGGTGCCAGAATTAAAATAGGCGCTAATAAAATGACCAGTACCACTTCTTGACGGAACGCCGCTTCAAAAAGCCATGCAGCCTTAAGCCCTTTTATGGAATACCGAGTTGCATGAAGTATTCGGATTATTCCGATTTTACCTGGTTTCATGATGATTCCTGTCACGATAAAAACTGCATCCTAAGCAACCAATATTAAGTTCAGCTTAAGGTTCCCCGTTTACTATCCAAACCATCATCAAAACTGGGTTGGATTGTTAATGCATAATGTTTATTTGCTAAAGAGAGGGGGAAGGTCGTTAGCGCACTATCGCACGCTGATTACCGGGTTTGGGCTTGGGTTAATTATTTTGAGTGTCAGCCGTCTACTGCTCTTTATCTGGCAGCATGAGCGCGTAACAGAGGCCGGAAATATTGGCTATCTGATGATGATGGGATTGAGGGCTGACGTTGTTCAGATGGGGTATCTGACACTGCCATTATTGTTATTGGCGCCGCTATTTCTAAACCGCTGGGGTGTCGGGCTTTGGCAGAAAATTCAGGGCATCTGGCTGATTGTTGCTATTACCTATATTGCGTTTATGGAGATATCAACGCCTGCCTTTATTATGCAGTACGATTTGCGGCCTAACCGTTTGTTTATTGAATATTTAGCATACCCCAAAGAAGTGTTTAGTACGCTCTGGGGCGGTTTTAAACCCTGGTTATTTTTAAGCGGTGTGGTTGTGATTGGCTTTTTATATGGGTTAACTAAATTAGCAAAGTGCTTGAATAGATCAACCGGCGTTGGGCACAAACACATTGTCAGTTCGCTGATTGTCTGGCCGGTATTGGTGATTCTTGTTTTTGCGGGGGTTCGTTCAACCCTGGCGCATCGGCCGGCTAACCCGGCCTTTTTCGCGGTGACCTCTGATGCATTGGTGAATAGTTTAATTATTAGTTCAGCTTATTCGGTGGAATACGCAATTTATAATATACGCCACGAGGGGAGTGCTGCCCGTGTTTATGGTAGTGCCTCAATCGAGCAAATACTCAATACCGCGAAAAAACAACCTCACTTAGTCGCGAAGACCTTTCCGTCAGAGCAATACCCAACGGTGCATTTTAATACCGCTTCCCGTAACTACGATAAACCGAAGAATATTGTTGTTATTCTGGAAGAAAGTCTGGGGGCTACTTTTGTTAAAGATTTAGGTGGCATTGGTGTGACGCCAAACCTTGAACAGTTGCGGCAGGAAGGTTGGTGGTTTAAGCAACTATACGCGACGGGAACGCGTTCGGTTCGTGGCATTGAAGCGGTCATTTCAAGCTTTTTACCGACACCTGCACGCAGCACGGTAAAACTCTCCTTGTCGCAGCAAAACTTTTACACAGCGGCTGATTTGCTGTCGCGTAAAGGCTATTTCACCGAGTTTATTTACGGTGGTGAAACACATTTTGACAATATGGGAACCTTTTTCATCGGCAACGGCTTTCAGTCAACACTGGGGCAAAGTGACATCACTAATCCACAATTTTTGGGTAGTTGGGGAGTAAGTGACGGCGATTTATTTAATACCGCGCATCAGCGCTTGGAAGAACTGGGAAAAGCCGGACAACCCTTCTTTAGTTTAGTTTTCACTTCTTCAAACCACGAGCCGTTTGAGTTTCCTGACAATGCAATTGAGCTTTATTCAAAGCCAAAAAATACGGTTGAGAATGCCGTGAAATACGCTGATTTTGCTTTGAGTCAGTTCATTGAAAAGGCTAAAAATAGTGACTATTGGGAGGATACAATTTTTCTGATTGTTGCTGACCATGATACGCGTGTCTACGGCAACGAATTAGTGCCCATTAATAAATTCCGTATACCCGGACTTATTTTGGGTGGGTCGATTCAACCCAGGGAAATCGACTCAATAGCCAGTCAAATTGATTTATTACCGACCGTTATATCGCTTGCGGGTATTTCTGCCTGGACCCCGGCAATAGGGCAGGATCTATCAGCAAAAGATGTACCACCCGCTAATCGTGCGATGATGCAGTTTGGTAGTAATTATGCGTGGATGACTAACGAGGGCGTGGCCATATTAACGCCGGGCGAGGATATGACGGGTCATTACGACGTTCAGAAAAACCGCTTTGTCGCAGATGATAAGACGAATAGCCAATTACACGAAGAGGCACTGGCACATGCGTTGTTGCCATCCTGGCTGTATCAAAATCGGGCTTACTTTGTGCCGGAAGGTCTCAACTAGAGTGCTTATTAGTCTGGTCGCTTAAGATTTTCTTAATAAAGGGTATTCATAATGATTCCTGACAATCAAAAGGGGGCTTTATGAATACCCACTACTCTGGCTTATCAAAGATTAATCACTGGTTCACGGTTATTCTTGTGACCGTTATGCTCACGCTCGGCTATATGATGCTTTTTGCTGCTGAAGAAAGTACCGAAGGTTTTTTAAAAGCAGTCCATATTAGCATCGGTTTTTTTGCGTTCTGGTTTTTGTTGTGGCGAACAACTTACCGCCTAAAACAGGGTTTTCCGAAAACACATTCGATGGATGTAAAAGGAATTATTGCGCGCGGTGTTCATTATCTTATTCTGTTGAGTTTGGTGGTATTAGTTATAACTGGTCCGCTTTATCTTTTTACTGAAAATGAAGCGGTAGTCGTGTTTAACTGGTTTAGCGTTCAGTTTGACTTAACGGCACTAAAAGTTATTCATGAACCTGCGGAAGAAGTACACAAACTGTTTGGCTTGTATCTACTGCCTGTTTTACTGGCGATACACATCTTGGCAGCTACTTTTGAATATCTGGTAAATTCTGAGCAATAATAATTTAAAAAAGGAGCATGTCGTTAGGCATGCCCACAGTCATCGAGTTTGACTGGTCAATCAATTGGCTAACACTTCCGTACCATTGATGCAGAAGTTTTTGAAATTAATTGGTTTGTAGTGGCATAGTTGATTTGGCTACCTAATTAATTAGGCCACTATAGCTTCATTTGAGTAAAGAGAAGTCGGTTCAACGTGAATGAATGCTTGGCTTAGAATATTTTTGTTTATGTAGTCAGCCAATTAAAGCTCCTTATTCGTTTAGCTAGAATTAGTAACGTTAGGAGTCCTTCTCGAATCAGCCTCTAAATATTTGAAACATACATCATCTCGTTGGGCGTAAAGCACAAGGAAAGACGATGTTCCCAAAATGCAATAACGGGAACAAGCAAACTCACTAAAAACGGGCTATTTCCCCCTTTATACCCTCTTAAGTACTCAAAATCACGTTTTACAGCAAAAAAGGAACTCGATCATGGCCGAAGTACAAGCGGTTAAAGATCTGGATACCGTGAAGCTCATTAGCTACCTTCTCAAACGAACCTACGGTCAGCAAATTGCCGACGTCTGGGATATCGGCTTGAACCTGGCGTTACGGATTTCAGATTTACTGTCTATCAAGTTTGAAAACATAAACGATGAGCGTCTGACCCTGGTTGAAGGGAAGACGTCGAAACAAGCAACGATTAAATTGAACGACAAAGCACGGTCGATTATTGCTCGCATTAAAGAGGAGCATCCAGATCATACTTACCTATTTCAATCCTATCGAAACCAATGGTCTAAAGGCTTGGACGAGGCCCCGATTAGCCGCCGTTACGTTTCGCGGGCGTTCGCGGCGATTGGAGAGGAGGTTGGCATTAAACTTGGAACTCATTCAATGCGAAAGACCCGAGGCTATCACCTTTATAAGAACACAAACGACATCGCCAGGGTAATGAAGATGCTACGTCATAGCTCTGAGGCTGTGACGCTGCGTTATATTGGCATTACTCAGGAGGATGTTGACCGTGACTTTGCTGAATTAGAGCTATAGGGGCTGAGGGCCCCTATTTTTTGTGTCGTCCATCCGAAGTACCAATCAAGCGAGATTAAAACCTATATCACCTAATGGCAGTTACGGCTGCAGTTAATTAACTGTCAATTAGGAGAACATTTATGTCGAATGTAACGGTGGTTCATACCAAGTCGGAACTAGAGCTAGCCATCGAAAGGCGGGATAAAACAATTGCTGTAAAAAGCGCGTCACTGGCTGATGATGTGAAAACGGTTAAGTCAGCCTCATCTGGAGCTTTTGCTTTAGCTATTGGCTCTGCAGGCGTCTTTGCTACCAATTTCTGGAATCCGCTGGGCTGGGGCTCAGGTATTATCGGAACGCTATCTACAGGGTCGCTGATCACTGCAATTATCGCGATTGGTCTCAGCTCGACATTGCTATTCGCTATCTACAACGATTACTCGATTAAGGGGCGAACATCGATTCAGCTGGCTGGTGGTAACAGCATTGATGCGGATTTGGTCATGGAGAGGGACTAACTATGGCTAGCATGAAACGAAACATTATTGGCGTTAAAATGCGACCAGGTGAGGTTCGCTTTGTTGCTGTTGCGTCGATTGAACGTGTGGAAGCGTTTGGTAATTACGTAAAGATCTACTTTGGCAACGAGCGAGTGCTGCATCGAGCAACGCTATCTGACATGGAGGAATTACTGGACGATAGATTCATTCGCATCCATCGCAGTCACATCGTAAAGCGAGACCAATTGAGAAAGCTCTTATCAGAGTTAGGTCGATACCAGGAAGTGGAATTAGCTGATGAGACCGTGCTTCCGTTGGGAAGTCATTATAAGCGCCAGCTGATGCTCGATATTGGTTTGTAAGGGATAGGCTCAGGGTAGGTTAACCCTGGGCTTATTTTTTGTCTTAGGGGCTCCTTTAACAGCGCCATCACGCATGATAGGGACATTTGCTGGCGCCTCGATACCAAACTTGACTTGACCATCCTTTAGCTTTTTCGGATGTCTACCGTTATATGGTTGCCTATTGTGAGTTTCACGAACCCCATGCGGCTTAGAATGGGTACTGTGAAGTCCTTTTCCATCAAGTTAAGCTAACTGCAGCTAGGTTAAGCTTAGGACCAATATTTCTTGCGATTGCTGCATGCAAGTCTATAGTGACATGATGAGAAAGCTCTAGAATTCATGTCTTTAGTACATGATTTATGTCGTTCTATGAAACTTTGGCTAAATATAGAGCAGGTGACTTACTTAGAAAATGGAATATTAGTAGATGCGCTTTTTTTCGGAAGGACCCAACATTCCCGACTTGTTGCTGGAGAGACGAGATCGGGGGCAAGTAGTTTTTTTGTGCGGGGCCGGAGTCTCTCTAAGCGCTGGCATGCCAGACTTTTACAATCTTGCAAAGTATGTGATGGATTTTTTCGATCCGCCTAAAGGGTCGGCTGTAGAGTCAGAGTTTAGACCATGGATAGAGGAAAATGAGAGCGGAAGCAAACGCTCAAAAACTCCTCTCGACCAGATTTTTCATCTTCTTCATCAGGAATATGGTCGGGATGAAGTTAATGAGTTGGTTGCTGAGCGGTTATGGAACTATCGAGTAGATGGAGCGAAAAGTACAGAACATAGTGTAATTGCTAGAATTTCGTCGGACCAAGAGGGTAAGCCTCAAATCGTCACTACTAACTTTGATCTCTTGTTTGAGAAATCAGTTAACGACGGAGAACTAGAGATCTATCAACCTCCTGCCTTTCCTGACATAAGTCTTGGTGTTCCGCTAACAGGGATCATCTATTTACATGGACGACTTCAAGATCCGAAGACTGAGAACCATCCATATATCCTTAGTAGTGCAGACTTCGGGCGAGCATATTTATCAGAGGGTTGGGCTACAAATTTCATTCGCTCGCTGCTTAAAAGCTACACAGTTGTATTAATAGGTTATCAAGCCGAAGATCCACCGGTGAAGTATCTCCTCCAGGGGTTAAATCACGATGGGCGGTCGGATAGATCAAATCTTTATGCTTTTGATAAAGGAAAACCTGAAGATATTGAAGCTAAATGGAGAGATAGAGGCATTACCCCTATAGCTTGCAAAGATTATCCTAGTCTTTGGGAAAGTCTCACAGCATGGGCAGAACGAGCAGAAAACCAACGGCAATGGAGAGCCAATGTTATTGATACAGCAAGGAAAGGACCTCGTAAGCTGTTTGCCCACGAGCGAGGTCAGGTTACACATTTAGTACGCACGACACCAGGGGCTAGACTGTTTGCCATGGCAGAGCCTTCGCCGCCGCCAGAATGGCTGTGCGTTTTTGATGCTCTGTGTCGCGTGGCCAAAGAAAGCAGGAGGTACGGCGAAGGCGCTGAAAAGTTTGACCCTTTTGAAGAATATGGATTGGATGATGACCCTCCTAGATCTTCGGAGTTAGATAAGCAATCGAATTGGGAGCATGACCATATTTTCGAGTGGCGACGAGGCGACACCAATCCCACCAATGCCCATAGACTTGGAGGCCGTCAAATTGCAGGTTTAGAAAGTATGCCCCCAAGGCTAGCCCATCTTTCCAATTGGCTTGCGAAGCATATAGATAGCCCTATTGTTGCGTGGTGGGCCGCCCGTCAACAAGGACTTCACCCGCGACTTGAGAATATTATTAAGAGAGAGTTGCGAGGAAATCATGAGCTTCATCCTGAGGCGCGTCGTAGTTGGAATCTTATTCTCGAATATCAATCCGATAGCCGAAACTTTTGTTGGAATAGTGACTGGTATGAAATTAAAGATAGAATTGAGAATGAGGGTTGGACTCAAAGTGTGCTAAGAGATTTCGAAACCGCAACAGCACCAGTATTATTCTTACAACGACCTCTAGGCATTGGAGCTTCGAAGCCTCCGTCAGGAGACTGGGAAGAAACTAGTACACAGGAAGTTGCTCGCTTTGAGGTAAAGTTTCCTGATAGGTATGAGTTGAAGCTACCTGATGAAACTTTGGAGCCAGTCCTGCGTATTGTTGAGTCACATCTTCGTCGAAGTGAAGGGCTTTTATTGGATGTGCAGGCAATCTATTTTTTAGTTCCTACATGTTACCCAGAGCGAAAAGTCGACGTTGAAGAAAACGACATTCATGCAATGTTTAATTGGTACGTTGAATTATTTGTTCGAATGATCTCATACGATCCAAAAAAGGCCAAAGCATATGTAACTACTTGGCCCATTGATGAGAGTTTTTACTTCAGAAAGCTCAGACTTTTCGCACTTAACCACGCAGAGTTATTTGGGGCTGAAGAGGTTGTCGACAGTTTAATGGCGCTTTCGCAGGAAAGCTTTTGGGATCACGATGCACGTAGAGAGCTGTTATTTCTACTTAGAGACAGATGGGAAGGATTTTCGGTTAAGAGCAGACAGATATTAGCTGAGCGCTTACTTGACGGACCAGACGAGTCAGATGAAGAATATCCGACTCTCAGTAAGGAAATAGCGTGTCGCTATTCGCGCTGGCTTACTCTACAAGGTAAAGAGCTGTCAAAGAGTCAAACATCGCGTTTAGACAATATGCTTTCAGAGCTACCTCGATGGAATGATGGCTTGGCGGGGAGTTTTGTTGAAGAATCTGTTAGTTCCGTTAGAAGTATAGGTACGGATGAAGCGCCTGATACAGTTATAGAATTACCAGTTACACAAGTAGTAGAGAGTGCACAGGCTGTATATGAACGAGATTTTGACAGCGACACAGAAAGACGCCCTTTTACTGGTTTAGTGAAAGTTAATCCACGGAAGGCACTTGCCTCTCTGTCACACATGAGCCGACGGAATAAGTATCCCCAAGCTTTTTGGTCTACTTTAATTAGTGATTGGCCAGACGAAACCACCCCTCGGCTATTCTGTGTATTCCTTCACAGGTTAAGTAACTTACCTTATAACGCTATTCGTGAGTTAAGAAACCCCGTCGGGCGATGGATTCAAAAAAAGCTAACTATGGCTTTTCAATTTGATGAAGCACTCGCATGGAGTACCTTTGATCATCTGGTTTCTGGGCTAATCTCTGAAGAAGGGCAGGCTACACGCAGTGGGTTAGGAGAAGTTCGTAGAGGTGGTGAAGTTATTGAAAAATCAAGGCGAACTATTGAGCATGCTATAAACGGCCCCGTTGGCCAAGTGATGGAAGGGTTACTTAATACACTGAACTCGTTGAAGCTAAAGCAAGGGGTAGGAATACCAGAAGAACTCAAATTTCGAATTGAGCATTTAACTTCCGCACCTGGGGAGGGTGAAGATCACGCTGTTGCAGTTTTAACTCGGCAGATATGCTGGCTGCACTATCTAGATCCTGAATGGGTTAAGGAGCGGGTCATTCCTTGGTTTAGTTTTGAGCATAATTTATCAGAGCCCGCGTGGAATGGATATTTGTCTGCAGCAAAGCTTCCACCTTATGAAATTGGGGTTTTGCTTAAGCCCTTAGTGCTGAAACTATTTCCAAGAATTTATCAATGGAGTTGGGCTCAACATTTTTCAACTGTAGCAGCTCAGATTGTGGTTGAACTTTCAATATTTCGAAGTGGAAAACAGGATGGGTTGAACGGCAAGGAAGCTCGTATTTGTCTGCGTAATATGGACGAAAAAAACCGTCAAGATGCAATATTTCGGCTACGTTTGATAGGTAAGCGTGAAGAGAGCGGTTGGTCTGAACACGTTATTCCTTTCGTCAATACAGTTTGGCCAAGAGAGCGTGAGCTTAGAACATCCAAACTAGTATCGTCGTGGGTGTCTTTGTTAGACGATACTGACGACAAATTTCCTGAAGTACTCAGCTCAGTTCGAAAGTTTTTAGTACCGGTAGAAAGCGGAAATCATTGGCTTCATTCCTTTAGTAGGGGCATTAGGGGAAAAGAGCCTCTTACAATAAAGTATCCTGCTGATGTATTAAATTTACTCGATGTGATTGTTCCTAATAATCCGAAAGGTGTTCCGTATGAACTGGCCCAAATACTTGACATCATTGAAAATACAGATGCAAACCTTGTAAGTGATCGAGTTTTTTTAAGGTTGACTAGCTTGATTGAACAAACTTAGGCTAGAGAATGTATTCCGCTTTAATTAGACTATCTAAGCTCCGGTTTTATCCAGTTTTTTAGGTCAAATGTTAGATTTGGTCTAAACTCTTTTCAGCTCATAACCGTTAACCTTTCCTTTTGCTTCCGCATGGCTAGGTAGGCTTCTCACTAACTACATTAAATGTTTCAGATAATCTCGCCCCAATATCCATTAGCTCGTTGCAGTTTCGTGGGTCACACATGGCCCGAGCCGCTAAATTATTTTGTAAGTCGCTACGGCAGTAGTCGTTATTTTTAGCGGCGATATCATTAAGATATTTATTAAACATGTGCGCCGCGAACTTATCGGGCTTTGTCCATGTGTCGCGCATCATGTTGAATAGTGACTGGTTATCGCATTTCATAGCTATGCCATAACGGTTTAGATGCAACATGCATATTAGAAATGCGGTCTCAGCAGCTTTGTCTGGCTTTTGGGACCAGTTACTTTGCGCCAGCTGCACACCATACTCGGCGGCAACCTGAAAGACAGTTTCAAGGTTTGCTTCAAAACCTGCATACGTTCGACTGACTATGATACAGATTTTAATTAGAGCAGAAGTGTTAACTTCTGCTTCAATGTTACCGTGGAAAGCATAATGTGCTTTAACAATGTCGTCCGACGTGAGAAAGACAAGTTCCATAGTGATTCATCCGTTAGTTAATAGTTGTATTTGTAAGCGGTGATTCCTCAATACCGCAGGGGATAAACGCTGTTGGTCCGCTCATGGTCAATGCGGTCCATCATCCATTCATCGATTTCAGAATCTATCCAGGCAACGTTTCTGCCGAGTACATGAACAGGCTTGGGGAATTTGCCTTCCCCAATCAGTTTGTAAATTGAGGTGCGCCCCAGCCCGACGCGTTCTTTAACCTCGTTTAATCGTAGAAACCTCATTAGCTTCTCCATTTCTTTGTGTCATAGGATTAGTAAGAACTGAGATGAATTAACGCGAACGACGAATCAATCAAATCTCAGGCCTATATCACGCATGTGCATTGAAGAATCGAAAACATGGAGACACAAAATGCACGAGCAAAACGCTGAGTATGTAACGAATGGGCCGATGACTGAGGTTGATGTGTTGAATAAAGCGTCTGAGATCTTGGAGACGAAGTTTTTGAAGGGGGAGGGCTTTACCAGCCCATCGGCCGCAAAAGACTTTCTTAGGTACAAGCTGGCGCATCAAAAACGTGAGGTGTTCGCAATACTGCTGATGGATTCACAGCACCGGCTGATTGAGTATAAGGAGTTGTTCTTTGGGACGATTAACGCCGCCCCGGTGTATCCCCGCGAAGTGATGAAGGAAGTGCTTCAGCAAAACGCTGCAGCCATCATCCTGGCGCACAACCATCCATCGGGGGTGACTGAGCCATCGGAAGCTGACAAGCGTGTGACGACGCGTATCAAGGACGCGCTCAATCACATAGACGTCCCCGTGCTTGACCACATTGTAGTAGGCCAAGACACGGTTTCGTTTGCTGAAAGGGGATTGTTGTAGTTGTAATGCCGCTAGGCGCGTAGAAGAGGTTTTCCCTGGGCCTCTTCTGCGTTGCTTGGTGCCTTATGTTGGCGCTTTATTTTTTGCCTTATTTACGACTTGTGGTGAACGCAGGGCGACCACGTTGATAAAGCGTTGTACTCTCCTTGCATAAGTAGCTGTAATGCCTAAAAGCCTCTCGAGTTTCCTGACTGAATGAATTAAACGGGCCTTTTAAGCGACGGTATGACGGCGTTGACCCATGAATTAAATACTCAGTAGGGCCAGCGTTAACGCCTCCCGTGCTATACCAGGCATCTCTAATGATTTTCCCCAGCTCTGAGTTATCACCAGGTCCCAAGTTGCCTACCTGCCTGAAGACATCGTTGTTGACGAAAAGAACAACATGGTAATGCTCGTATGGTGATTGTATGTTTTGCTCAGCTTTACGGGCATATCGGACAGTGCAATGATGCGCAGAGCCTTTAAGTAACCTTTCTCTGTCATACTTAGCCTTAATTCTCCGGTTAACAGCTCTGATGAAATGCTCCATTGGCGGCTCAAGATGCAAAGGCATACCGGCTACAGGCACTTTCAAATCAAAGCGAACCGCTAACGTCCGTGAATGCTCATTCAGCGCTCTTTCCATCGTGTCATGCAGACCACTTAAATCTTCCTTAATATATGGCGCGTGTTGAGACCATAGCGGAAAGCCTTTGTACGAAGTGTCGTAATACAGTGTTTGGTTATGGTTCATTGGGTTGCGTGTTGGTCTGTTCATAATTAGCTCCATGATCATTGAATACTCATAACTGATCTGATCCTGTAATAGTTAACCATGAGTCAGACGGTAAGCTTGGGGGCTTACCTATCACTGGCTAAGCATTGGTTACTAGACGTACCAATGAATGATGTACACAGTGGTAGTTATAAGTATTACTATTACCGAGAAAACACCTGTCGGCATTCGCTGCACTTTTGGATCTCAAGTGACAGCGTTCTCGACGATTTTGACTAATCTCCGTTGTTCGGAAGTTAGTATTTGATTGGCAAAAAAATTGCCGGTTGGGCAATGCTACGAGGCTGATCAATTCCTCGTAGCGAGTGCCGTATGAGGTAGACTCTTGACGAAAAAAGTCAAAACCTCTGCTATTTCTGCTACGATGGCAGAAATAGCGGGCTTTTACAGAGTATCGTGATAAATGGGCATCACCTCGCTTTTATATTTAACAAGTTAAAGACTTGACCGAGGTCTAGGTAATATTTGAACAACTCGGCCGGTGTACAAGTCAGTAGCGTTAGAGGGCGACAAGTTATTCTTGACCTGAAACTGCTCTAACATCGGATAGTCCACATCATATTGCGGGTATAGGTCGATTAAAATTAGCCCTGTTCGTTCTACTCGATAAACACGTATATTCCCATTATTTGCTGATGCCTCTAATGCGGCATCGAAACGTCCAGGGGGTCTTAAAGGGTTTGGACCGTTCTGACGAGCTTTGTTTTTCATGATGTATCTCTGTCCCTCAGATCTTTGGGTATTGAAAAATACGTCAAGCTTATGAATATCTGATATGTGATCAGGAAGAACTTTAAAATGGTTCAGATACGTCCTTGAAAAATAAAAAGCTATATTTATAGCGTCGCGTAGGATGCCTACTGATATATCTTTATCTTTACCCAGCTCTACGTAGGTTAGTAAAGCAGCTATACGTCCAATGTTTTCGAAGAGTTTATTTCCGTGCTCCCGAGCATGTTCAAAGCAGCCACCAGGACCAAGTTCAAGCTCAATATCATTATAAATTTTCATTCCTAACTCCTTCGCCTCATGAGACCAGCGAATAGTGTCCCGCTTACAGTCGGATTTATGACGTTCAGATATTTCCAGTAGAAGTTCTCTAGCCAGCTCATTGTGCTCGTGCAGACCCTCCTCGATGTCTGGTTCTTTAGTCTTGATGAAGCGTTGTCCCTGAGTGCTTTGCGGATTACTAACAATTAAGCGTCCGGTAAAGCCAATACCGACAGACTCTTCTCCTTTCTTCCGCATATACTTTTCGACAGCACTTGGCTGTCCGGCTATTACAAGAGTTAATCGCGCATCCGTTACTGTATAGTTAGGGGATGACTTTCTATAAACAGAACAAGGTTCGCCTGACCATAAATTGTTAAGCAACGGTAGTTTTTGCATAGCTCTGCCCTGAAGAATTGTTCCTCCTTCATTAGATATCAGGGCAACATTTGGCCAACCATGCCCCAGCTGATGTAAGGTAGCTTCGGGGGTTATATCTTCGAATACAATGTTTAGCTCGGTTGGCTTTTTGGGATATCCAGATTTAGCGGTTTTAAGCTTCTGTTTTAAGTCATTTAGCGAAGACTCCTTATCAGATTTAACTGCGGTAACAATTGCTTTTTTAAGGTGTTTAATCTTTTCATCAATAATTTCGCTATCTATCTCGTACTCAATCAGTTGGTTTTCAAGTCGTTTAGCCTCCTCTTGCTGAAAGTCAATAATAGTTTGGTTCAAAAGGTCAAAGACCGTAGTTTTTCTCTCTCCTGATGCAGCAATGATTAAAATAAATAAACCAAGGGCTCCCCCTTTCCCCTGAATTTTTTCTACATTAGCCAATCCCTGGATTAACGTGGAGTAGTTGCCTAAGGCTGCTAATAAGCTAATCTCCCACGGGGCTTGAGTGATGGCTGTTAAAGAATGAATTAGCTTCTCGGTTTTCGGACAAGAAGGTAACCCATCATGCAGGTACGTATACTGCAGACGAGAACTGATCGAGTCATCAACTTGCATTTCGTTCCTCCACACGTGCGTTAAGCCACTCAATAACTTCCTGCTCAATGTAACGAACCGACCGCTCTCCTAGGCTGATCGGCTTTGGGTAAGTGGGATCGTACTGTTTCGAGTTTTTATCTAACTTCGCAAAGTGGTACGATTTCGAAATCGACAATAAATCAAGCACCTCTTGTAATCGCAGTACCTTTCCAGGTAACTGTGCTCTGTTGTGTTCTTGCATATTTCCTCCTTTTGAATAGAACTGCGGAACACACGAGTAATTACAGCGCATGATGGCAATAAATGGCTAGCATTCTATGGGGACAAAAATGTGTAAAAATGGAATTTTAAGGGTCAAACGTGCACAAGAATTCACTACAGCTAAGGACTTTCGAGATGAATTCCGTTGTGTTGCATGGTGGCGTTACCAGTATGCTCATCGTTATGTAATTCAGACATTGCTTCGTTTGAAAAAGTGGGAAAGTGAGTCCATAGCAACCTTTAAGTGGTTAGAGACCGTTGCATATAAGTACGGAATAATAGAGAAACGAGAGAACCTCACTCGCTCTCACTACACAGCGGCGCTGCTGGAAATGGCTAACTGTCTGGTCTACAGCTATCACAAGCGCAATCAAGTTGATGCTGAAGTAAACCCGGTTTATGAAAAGTTGGTTGCCGGTTATGGATTTCTATTCGATAGGCTGCATAGTGATGAAGTAAAGACAGTAAAAGTTCTTCATGATTTGACCATGGAGTTAGGCTTTCTGGTTATACCGTTTTATTTGGAGCCAGATAAAGAGACGTCTTGGATGGCATTTGTGGAGAGAAATGGTGATGAACTTTCGAGAATTAGACGGAGCCGGCTGTATCCATATCCAAGGTATCACTTGAAGGTGAGGGGAGTTGATATAGTTTATGCCGCACACGAACGTGAGGTGACGGATAATTGGGATATGATTGTTTATTACGGTGAGAAGTCGAAGGTTGGTGAGCTAAAAGACCAAATAGAGGATAGATGGGAGCAAGAGTCTCCTGTTGAGATCGGTAACCCATTAGCGCATAAATTTCGAATGTATGTAAACCGACCATCTTGCTCCCGTAGGTACGTTTTAAAATATTTAAAAGCCGGAATTATCGGACTTGCACCTCTGAACTGCGAAGGTTTTTTTCCTTTAATTGACGAGGAAAAGCCAAGAGGAAGAGCTATAAAGCGGGAGCAAAGGCATCCCTATAAGGCTAATATCAAGAAGATTATTGGTTCGGAACCGAAGCTTGTGCACAAGAAAACGCAGTATAAGAAGATTGAACAATGGAGTCGAAAAATAAATCGTGAAAATCAACAGTATAGTGACGCGCTAAGGCTCACGGATGAAGCTCTTACCCAATACCTAAGCCTTGAGCAGAGTAATGTTCGACGTGCAATCGGCCTGAGAATTTGGGATAGAGTTGCCGAGTCTCGTTCGGAGAGTTTATCTCAAGAGGTTGATTCAAAAGATCTGAAGTCAAGTGTTGCAAAGCACACTAAAGCTCCTGGCAAAAATGATACCGTAGGGGGAATAATAAGCTCACTGATTAAGGAGCTCGCAGAAACTCACCCTGAACTATTAGAGTACTATAGAAAAGACTGGAATAGCGGTGATTCAGCGGCAAGTGCTCAAACTATAATGAGCACCTTAAAAAAGCGTATGAGACGAGATTATCAGATGACAGAGTACTGTATTGCCCAAAAAGGCTTTTTCAGTACCTACGAATCAACACGGGGTAGCAAATAATTCAATTTCTCGAATAAATAATGAAAATCAAAGAAATATTTACTAACCTAATTTTTAGAGCCTATAGATAGTGTTCCTTGAGATGCTTCCTCAATATGCCCAGACCACCATTCCATCATTTCCCGGCGCTGCTTCATGTAAGTGGCGCGGTTATATGCCGCTCGAATTTTGTCTTTGTCCTTATGCGCCAGCGCAACTTCAATCACGTCTCTGTCAAAGCCCTGCTCGTTAAGAGTTGTGCTGGCTAGTGCTCTTAGTCCGTGAGCAACCAGGCGTCCCTCGAAGCCCATGCGCTTGAGTGCCCTGTTAGCGGTTTCTTTATTAGCATGCCTTAGGGGAGCCCTATCGGAAGGGAATATGAACTCTCTATGGCCACTCAATGGCTGCATGAACTCCAGCAATGCTAGTGACTGCTTAGTTAATGGTACTTCGTGAGGGCGTGCCATTTTCATTCGTTCAGCGGGGATCGCCCATATGGCTTTATCGAAATCGATTTCTTCCCAGCGGGCTTGCACGGCCTCACCTGGACGGACCATGGTATGCAGTTGCCATTCAATCAAGCAACGTTGCGTATTTCGGGGTCATCCGGACATTGATTTCGGTCTGAGCCGGACAAGCATTTCGGTATCATCCGGACAGTGATT